>JAQVXR010000093.1 GCA_028709045.1 Desulfitobacteriaceae bacterium
TTGACAAAAACAACATCCCCGGATGTTAAACGACAAATTACCATCGGCAGCAACGACAAATTAATTTTCTATGACTTAAGCTTTGTGACGACAGATTAATACCGAGGCGACAGTTTCCCAGCGGGAAAACAACAAATTCTTGTTCTTAGCTTTAAAAAATCTGATAGACAGTAGTCTCATTATTATACGATATAAGTGAGCCATGATGGGATAGCACCATGGCTCGTAATGTAATAATAAAGACTGAATCATACAAGAAGAAAATAGCTCCGGCTTAATTAGAAGCCAATACAGTGTGAACAATCAATAAAAACACATCATTTCCGGTCATTTAAAATGCACACCTACAGCCTTAATACAGGCTACTTTTAACGCTTGCTCTCCAGTTTCTCTATGGTATCCCGCTCAGGTTAATTTCCACGATAATGCCCATGTGAAAAGAAAAGGTCCTGGTAGACCGGCAAAGGATAAGCCTGACGATTTCATAGACATTGGCAACAAAACCAAAAATATTTCCGGTGAAAGCTACAATCATATATCTTTTGCCAGCATTTCTAAAGCATCTAATCCCAAATTACTCAATGAAGATCCTGAAGAAAGGGGGGAGCGTTAAGTGTTCACCCAATTCTTCAACTTAAGATTCAATTCGTTCACCAAGGAGATTCCAGTAGATAAATTGTTTTCAAGCCAGAATCTAGAGGAGCTAACTTCTCGCCTCATGTATTTGCAGAAGGCCAGGGGAATTGGTCTTATCGTAGGTGAGGCCGGTACCGGCAAAACAACTGCTTTACGCAAATATGCCCAAAGTTTAAATCCGGCATTGTTTCAATCCTTTTACTTTCCCCTGGCAACGGTAACGGTACAGGAATTCTACCGGGGATTAGCCCTGGAACTGGGTGAAGAACCTAAGCATAAAAAGGTAGACCTTTTCCGCCAGATTCAGTCTGCAATTGGTTCCATGTATTATGAGCGCCGGGTTACACCTGTTATCATTTTAGATGAGATTCACATGGCTTCCAACAAACTGCTTGAGGATTTACGGTTAATTTTTAATTTCAATATGGATTCAGAAAATCCATTCATCTTAATCCTGGCAGGACAACCCCTGATACGTAGCAAGTTAGCTTTGAATGTGAATAATCCTTTAAGGCAGCGTATTGTAGTGAAACATACGATGAGTAACCTTCAAAAGGATGAATTAGAAGAGTACCTGAAAACCCGTCTGGCCTTTGGTGGTACCCATGAAGAGCTTTTCACGGCACCAGCGGTGGAAGCTATTTACGGTGTTACCAGTGGAATACCGCGACTGGTAAACAGCCTGGCTACGAATTACCTCCTGTATGCCTGTGAGAAAAAACAAAGACAGGTCGACGAAGAAACTGTCTATCAAGCTCAAAGTGAATTGAATTTCTAATTTCACTTCTAGTTAGCCGTTGGAGTTATTTGATTCCGACGGCTTTTGGTTTAGTCAAATTGGGTACCACTCTAAAATGAGAAGTGAAATATTTTTTACCGGGCTAATCTGCAAAATTAAGTGCTAATGGCTCAATATGAGGTGGTTTTAATTTGACAATTATGGCAGAATTAATGTGAGAATTCACAACAAATCCTCTGCTTCTTTGCCAACTACCTTACCCAACCATTGTTTAATTTCCGGGCTGTTGACGTTATCATTATAAACCCAGTTTTCAGTTCCTGTATTATAAGGGGGATCAATATATATGCACTTTACCTGTCCCGCATAATAGGGTAACAGGGCTTTGAGGGCAATGAGATTATCCCCTTGTACTGCCAGGTTTCCGCTACCCGGCTCTCCAACGGAATAATTATCATTACGTTTCAGAAGATGATAAGAAACTTTATGATGATAGTTTTCTACCGCTTTGCGGCCATACCAATCCAGGAAAGGCATTAATTACACTCTGTTTCAGCTAGATTTACTGTGCCATAAATTACTTCGACAATTGCCCCAAACATCCTTTCGCTTTACACGGCAGGATAAGTGAATGTCCCGTATCTCCCCCGACGATAATCATTGTATAGTACCATATAAGCTAATCTTAACTTACCTAATTTTCCCTAACAGTTCGCTCTCCACAATTTTGGCAGTAGGAGCATATTTTTCAACCAATAAGTTTACAATTAACCTATTTCCATCACTAATTTGAGGGCTTAAAGTAATTTCCAAATCTTTAAACTTCAATTCATCCAGATTTAAATAATAATAAGTAAATGATAAATCAATACAAGTAAATATATTTCTAAGATCCGGGCGAAATGGATTTATTAAAAAAGTTCGCAAAGGTATAGGAAGAAAATATAAAATATATCTCCATTCATTTTGAAAGGACCAGTAAGTATTTTTGTATAAACCTAAATTACTGGAAGTAAAGGTAAATTCCTCATCGTTGACTTCTTTAATTTGGGGATATAATTTTTCATTATCGTCAGTGTAAATTACCTGATGTAAAAGGTGATTTTGGTGATAATTAACTAACACGTAATCAGAAAAAATATATTCTTCTGGTGGTATTACGATATCCATATCTTCAATGCTCATTGGTAACATTTTATTTACCTTATCAAAATGATTAATGGTCAATTTATAATTACAAAATGGATTTTTAGGTAGTTTTATTCGGACCCCATCAGTTTGCGAAGTATACATTCTCCACATAGGGATACTTTCTACTGCACTATCAGTCCAAGAACTCACAAAAACCCACTTCGCATATTTTTGCAGGTCCTGGTTTTTCTCTTCCTCTATATCATCTAATACAGTCAGTGGACTGAATCTTATATTCCTATTTTTTAGTATCATTGCTAACGAACTAACATTTGTATAGTGATATAGATATTCTAAATCTGTGTTTTCCATTTAACCACCTCCAAACCTCTAAGATACTTATAAGCCTTTAGTTCGCCTGCCATGCTATAATAAGAACAAACGTTCTGCAAGGAGGTTAGTACCTCATGCCCTCTGCCTAGCCGGTTTTTAAAATTCCTATCCTGTTTCGCCCGGTCTATACGGATAAGGGCAGCTCTACGGAGCTGCTGTTTGCTGATTCGCTGGCCGTATATGATAACCGTTCGGTGGGCTCTATTACGTTTATCTTTAGCCCGGGAATATGCGGTGGACCTTAAAGCCTAGGCCCGTAAAATTGCCCGTGATTTTAAGCGCTGTTCTCCCCTGCCCTTTTTCCTGCCTGAACCGACCCAGAAAGATGGTGGGCGGGTATTTGTTCCTTTTAAGATGCGCCGTCCCCGTATTCCTAAGGACCGGGTTTATGGCTATGCTGACCTTACCTATATTGACCGGCTGGAACCTGATCAGCGAAACTGCCAACTGCATCTGGCCACTGGTGCGGCAGGTGGAGCTGTACTGTTCGGCTGCTACTGCCCGGGCTGCTGTTGGACCGTTTAAAACGTATCGAGAGCTATCTACAGCAGTTGGCCAAATAACTGTCCGAAAGGCTTCTGGTCCAGATTACCACATCTTGCTTCTATTCCTTTTCGCTATTGTTGATCTTTTCCCTGCCTTTCGCCCTAAGAATGTGAAGGTGGAGAGGATATCTTTTAATAATTAGTTTTTTGCGACGCCTCCCACACATGTTGGGCAAGGCGTCTTTCCATCATCGTTGGCCAACTGTAAAGTAGGGTAAATTATGCGAATACCATTTGTATTCTTTAGGATAGGGCAATCCATATTATGATAATAGTTGTTATCCTTTATGCTCGCATACTTAAATTGCGCTTGAAGATAATCAAACAGCAATATACATTTAAGACTATCAGCAGCAGTTCCGTACTCCGTATAGGAGCCATGTAAAACAGCGTGTCTGCTAACAAAAGGAAATTTAATCGGTTGTCCGAAGTAATAAAATCCCGCTAAAAACATACTACAAATAATCTCGCCAGTACATAAATTAAATACATCATCTATGCACCTACCGGTTTCCTGTAGTAAAGCTTTTATTTTTTTCTCATACTTTTTAAAGTTGGTTTCGACATGAACTCCATAGCCCTCGTATACAATTCCTTCAATTTGTGCCAGCATGGCAGGTACGGATGTAAAATACATACCTTTTAAATGCGATTCTATAACCTCTTTAAGAATAGGTAATCGTGACTTAAGCCATTGCTTTTCAGACCATTCATCTAAAAGATCATGTAAAGCTGCCTCATCAAATATAGTTAAAAAAATTTCATCAATATGTGTTTCAAGAAATTCGGGATTTTCATCTGAAAGTCTGGCTATAACATTCAACTGCTTAATATTAATGTTTTTGTTTGGGATCCAACCTGACTTTTGGCAACTCTGAACAAATTTCTCAGCATTGATATGTAGTTTATTTAACCATTTCTCCTTCAACTCATTATTTATTTCTTCATTATATTTTTTTAAGTTTTCCCACCATTTAACAGTCTCTTCTTCAATCCATTTCTGAATATCCTTTGTATAGCCAGCAGTGAGGAAATTCATCCCTTCCATTTCTCACTTTCCCCCGTTCCATCAAATCTATATTTGTCCTGATTGACGAAAAAGTATTTCATCCTCAGTGGTTATCTCCCATACTTTTCCATCTGCAAAGGTAAAAGTACCTGACCCGCAAAACTGGTATTCTTTCCAAATACCTTCCAGTACATCCCCATTAGAAAAGTACATTTTGCCATAACCATCAGCTTTGCCTTGTGTAAAGTTCCCTTCAAAGCGATTTCCATCTCTAAAATCTATAATTTTGCAACCATGATATTTACCGTCTTTATATTCACCAGTGTATTTGTTCTGGTCATGTCGAATTAGAATTGTGGCAGACGTAATAATAATCATCGCTAACACAACAATAATCCTAGCCTTTTTCAGAAGCACCCCCCTAGCTATTTATGTAGATTTGCAAAAGGCTTTTTCCCATACATAGCCTCAAATTCTCTTATTAAGAATTCAGGAGTCTCATTGTCGGGCAAAGGTTTGAAGGCTACCAGAAGTTCACTATGATTTTTTAGTTGCCATATGAGTTTGCCACCTTTATGAGCCACTCTTTTTCCACGTCCAAACATGATAAATTGTTCAATCCGATCCCGGAGGGTCCTTTCACTAGTTGGTCCTCCGGCCTTGCCGATATACAATAAATTTACATCTTCAACCCAATTCTGCTTAAGAAATTCTACATCGACTGTCGGATCTTCATTTTTGAACCACCCGCCCACACTGTTAGGTAGAAACTCAGGTAAATAAGTTGATTTTCTGATAATGACATATATCCCTTGCTTCTGTGGAATGAAATCACAACCTTGATTCCATAAATCGGCTATACTAATAAATCCCAAAAAGCCATTTTGCTTCAAGCTTTCAACAGTAAAATCCATAATTTCCCTCCAGCCAGAACCGTGTTACCGACATGTGCTCTATGCTATAACTTCCTCGCCTGGATACAAATTCCTTCTTAACTATCCTTTGAGTACTCAAATTGATACATCTCCTTCTGGTATGAACGCTTCTCCCCCTCCAAACTGAAAACCTATGGCGGTTTACATAACTCTTATTCCAGGATGAGCTGAGCGCAGCGAGGGAACCCGTAAGGGCACTTCGTGGAATAGTAGTTATGTAGACCGAAAGCCGACCAGCTCCCTCCGTACGGTTTGGAATTGGTGCTGCAGCAACGGCATCGGTTCCCGTTCTGGCTGCCAACGGAAAATATTTTCCCAGGTCGCTTTCTCCACCCAGAGTTTAAAGAAGAATGCGGCCGCCCCACCCAGCTTTCGCTGCCTGCTGCTGCGGTTCGAGAGATATCATCGGGGAGCCTGCCTGACGAAGGGAGCCCCTAAAGTCTCGCAAAAAAGAGCGCAGCGAACAAAGCGAGAGGAATAAGCGACCGGAGTCAGGCTGGCGGGCGACCACCGGGCGGAAGGCGATAGCCGGGAACCGGCTGGCACATCCATCCCCGGTGCCAGTCGATAAAATAGTAGTATAAGTATAGTAAACCGTGTTAAATTTCCTTTCGTTGTAAATTTACCCCGTTTTGATAAGATAGTAGCAAGGGGTGGTGAAAGTGAATAAAAAAGTTATCATATCTAATCTAGGAATTCCTTTGGGAGTGCTAGTGTTGATTTGTTTAGTTGGCGGAGTTATAGGTAATATAGGGTTTAATGATAAAGTTGTTGCTAAAGGTGAAAACAAAGAAGTTCGGAGTATTATTGGCAATATCTGCTCAATGAGTGTAGAACAAGCCAAATATGATTCAGGTATTATAACAATTGAATCTTTTGTGCTTTGCCAATTTACAGATAGTCAGTTTCAAGAAATTTTCGATAATTGTGAACCTAGCACACCTATGGGTGACGCATGTTTAAGTGGGACCATTAAAGGATTGCTTCAAGGGCATATCTATCTTGAAAATAAGAATGGAATAACCAGAGAACCTATTTATTTAAGTGTCGATGCTGATTCTGAAATAA
The DNA here is from genome assembly GCA_028709045.1 of Desulfitobacteriaceae bacterium. Lineage (GTDB taxonomy): Bacteria > Bacillota > Dehalobacteriia > Dehalobacteriales > Dehalobacteriaceae > JAQVXR01. The sequence continues at coordinate 6,457 of JAQVXR010000093.1, forward strand.
AGTCCGCTTCTCTCAAAATTGCTTTTGATGCTGATGATAAAGACGAATATACATTAAACGTAGAATCATATGAAACGGATACGCAGAAGAAAGTAATAAAGTTTTCCTTGAAATAAAATAACGCCATTTTGAAAACACACGGGCAATTCGCACGTTTTTTTTGCATTTCTTGGTAATTGTTATTGCTAAATGGTGGTCCAGCCAGTAGGAGACCGGTGAACGACCATGGCCTGGAGCGGGATAGCCCGTGACCGGAGCGCGAGGCGCAGCCCAGTGCGGAGGGCCGGGCGGTCAAAGAGGCGATACCATCTTTTTGTAGAATAATCATATTTTTGCTAATCAGGGGTCGCTACTTGTTTGGGGTGAAAGAGAAATGTGTATAAAAACCAATTGGAGCCAATGTATTGATGCGCTTGCAGCTTTAGGAACATTGGTAGCCGCTATTTCTGCAGCAAAATCTGCTAAGTATTCTAAAGAAGCCTTAGAAGCAGGAAACAAGCCAATTATATCATTTATAACTGCTTTGATCGGAGGCAAAGATGATGATGGATACCGTATCAATATACTTCTCGAAAACGCGGGTGGCAACTATTATGGTTGTGGATGCTGTAGGCAATAGTTTTAATAAGGTGCATATTGGTGTTCCTAATATTATTGACAAATCAGGGCGATCCAATATTGCAATTTGGTTAAACAACCACGAAAAAAGTAATAAAGTTGCCATAGCGGTCTATTATTGGGACATTAGTGGTCATAAATGTTACTATACAGTATCCCATTTAGAACTCAATTATACAATTGACCCAGGTAATGTCTTCCGCATACATTCCCAAAAGGTGACTACCTGCCAGGATAATCGAAAACAAAATGCATTACTCTACTGGGAAGGAAAACGATTAGAAACAAATGATTATTTCGATGAAGCCTGGGTTGGAAATGCTAGAAAATTCGTTTTTAATTATTTATAGGATAATCTGCATCAGCAACACTATTGTTAAATAAAGACTGTTTCCTCCAATCCCTCCCCTCCACCTTCACTCCCTCACACATCTCAAAAATCCGTGAGACTACCCAGCTGCCGATCTGGCTTTCGAGCTGCTTTAAGGTGCAGTTGGTAGTAAAGATGGTGCTGCGCTGCATGCGGTAGCGTAAATCGATAAGAGCGTAGAGCTGTTCCTCTACCCAGTCGGAGGGCTTTTCGGCGCCGATGTCGTCCAGTATTACCAGGGCATCCGCCCGGGCCCGGTGGAGCAGGCGGCGGGCGGGTGCTTTGAGATTGTCGGCGCTGAATGATTCCCGGATGATTCCTAAAAGGTCCACCACCGATACCGTGAGGCAGTGCATTCCCTCATAGATTGGCTCACCCGCCAGCGCCTCACCATTGACCGGCTTGCCGAACTGCTGGAGGTTGTTTTCTAAAATACTGCGCAGGATGGCAACCACTAGGTGGCTTTTTCCAGTGCCCACCGGCCCCTGCAAAAAAAGGCCTTTCCCCTCTTGAACATTTGCTAAACCCGTATCAGCAAAGGCTTGACATTTCGCCAGGGCTTTTTCCTGCTCCGAGCTGGTGGGCTGGTAAGCGTCAAAAGATGCTTCCGCCAAGCGGGGCGGAATATTAAAAGACGACCAGACCGCGGTAAAACGATTTGGGTCATTTGAGCTGGCGCGCTGGCGGCGTTTGGCATTGAGCTGGTCATACTGCTTGCGCAGCTTTTCCACGCTTAAAATATTGGTTCTCCAGAACGGATCCCCTTGAGCAAACCTTATAACCGCCTTCACTTCCTCGGGCGATCGGTGATCCAGGCGCATAAGCGCATCCATCTGCCAGGCTCCATTTGTTGAGGTCGGGCTTTTTGTACCCGGGCAGGTGCTCGAGGATTTTAGTCAGCAGCAGCTCCGCCAGCTTATAGGGCACGGACTCGGGAGAATATATCTTAGTTTCTTTCTTTGTCTTTCTCTTTGTCTTTAGGGACGGCTCTAACTGCGGTCCTTCATGGTCCGGCGGCTGGTTAACCCTTGCACATTCGTGCAACCCCGGGTTTGCACAATCGTTAAACCCTTGTATTGTACATATGTGCAACCCTTGCTCGGCAGGGCTTGTACATTCGTTAAACCCCTGCACTATTGTATCCCGGCAGTCATATATCCCCCCCCGGGACGCATTGTCCATCAAGAGCTGCCGCATCAATACAGGCCGGGTCCCAATCCGCTATACGGATGACAAATGAGTATACCGGTGTTTTGCCGGGTTCATATGCAGTGCGGCAGACGACGTTTTTGTTTATCAGATCGTTTAGTGGCATCCTCACTGCGGTTTTCCTTCCAAAGGTCCGACGAAAGAGGAAAAGGCAGATGCCCTTCTGCACTCCGTTTAAGCGGGCCAGGGCTTCCAGGAGTAAATTGGGCGGGTAAAGCCGTCTTCGCAGTCGGCTTTCAGTATGTCACGGTCCCCCTTGGGCATTGTTTCCGGAAGTTATTTCTCGAAATTTTCTTGGATTTTAACAACTTCAAGCTTTGGGGGTTTGGGAGGAGGTGGAATCTTGGGTGGATTATTCCCACTATTGTTAGGTTCAGACATAATAACACCTCCCTTCTCTTGATTTCCAATGTCAAAGCTGTTCACTACCTCTACTTTTATATACTTTTTATCATCCAATGACATATAAAACGGTATATATGCTAAGATACCTGCAATAAATGCTATCATTATGGGTTTTGCAATAAGCCGCAACCACTTAGTCTTTTCTTGATTGGAATTTCTATTGGTCTCAATAGCCACTTTATACAGTTTAACAAGTTCTTCTTCGAAGGCTTCTTCGATTAAACTATTCTTGAACGGTCCGTTATCTTTTTTAAAATAATCATTATAGTGCTCCTCATAATATTGAATCCAATATTTAAAATTTTCTTCAATAGGTTGCGGGAAAGGCAAATAATCGTAATCATAGCCCGTATATGCATGCCAAAGATAATAAATTGATAAAACAAGATTAAATGCATATATAGAAATACAAATAATAAAGAAATATAGTGCAGTACATAACATCAAATTACTGATATTTGAAGCATAATAAGCTCCCAATCCTCCAAGTATTGTTATAAAGCCAAAAGGAATTGTAATCCTAGTGTTTAATTTTTCTTTTTGGTCAATTTCGTGGTAATACATTTCCTTGAAAAGTTGGCTTAAATATTTATTGATATGCCCTCCCCCCAATAATTTAAGTAACATTCTCTATATTAAACATATTTTACTATTATAATTGG
>JAQVXR010000094.1 GCA_028709045.1 Desulfitobacteriaceae bacterium
GGGGTAAAGAACAGGTTAAATCATTGATTGATGATATTCCCGGTATTGGACCGGCCAGAAAAAAAGCGCTCATGAATGCTTTTGGGTCGTTGCCAAGACTGGCCGAGGCCGACCTTGAGGAAATTGTTATGGTGGAAGGAATGAACCGGAAAGCAGCGGAAGCGGTATTTAATTTTTTGCAGGAGCATAAAAAGTAAGGGGCGGATAACTGGACAGTTCTCCGCCTAATTTTTCTTGATGGTAATTGGGCAGTGTGGAGAGGAGGATGCATGTGAAGTTTAAGTTGATAGCTTCCGATTTGGATGATACCCTTTTGGACAGCCGAGGCATTATTTCCCCCCGGACCAAAGCGGCGATTAAAAAGGCCAGGGAAAAAGGGGTTTATGTTACTCTTGCCACCGGACGTATGTACCGGTCGGCCGTGTGTTTTGCCGAAGAGCTGGAAATTGATGTACCCCTGATCACCTACCAGGGAGCTTTAGTAAAGACATCGACAACCAGAGAAGTAATGTATCATCGTCCGGTGCCTTTGGAATTGGCGAGACAGGTGATCGCCCACGGGGAAGAGAAAGGGCTGACGGTTAACCTTTATGTGGAGGATTCACTTTTCGTGAAGGAATTGACCCCTGAGGCGGCAAGATATGCTAGGGTGGCCAGGGTACCGATTGAGGCGGTAGGTGACCTGCAGAAATTTTTAGATCAGGAACCCACCAAAGTGTTACTGATTGGCAATGAAAAGATATTGGAACCGTTTTGGACCGAGGAAAAAGAAAAATTTGGCGAGTCCTTATATATTACAAAATCTAAGCCCTATTTTTTAGAGTATACCCATCCTCAGGCGACAAAGGAGGAAGGACTGATGGCGGTGGCCCGGCACTTAGGAGTTGCCCGGGAAGAAATTATTGCCTTCGGGGATAATTACAATGATATTGATCTTTTACGTTATGCCGGGTTTGGCGTTGCCATGAGCAATGCCCCGGAACAGGTGAAAAAAGAAGCTGATTATGTTACCGGTTCAAATATTGATGAGGGCGTGGCAGAGGCAATCGAAAAATTTGTCCTGTCCTGATAAACAGAGTTCTTAGCGTCAAATAGAGTCTTAGAACTGTTAGCTATGAGATAAATAAGGTTTTGGGATGTAATAATTGGTGTTTTCACTGGATATGATGAAGATATATTAAGCGTATTCTAAAAACTACCGGGTGAATAACGGGATAATGCATACCTGATATTATGATATTGGCAATATTAGAGGATAGTGTTATCACCGGGGAAGAGAATGCGGCATCGGAAAGAAGAGTTGAAGGGAGGTTCAAAGCTTTTGAAATATAGCGTTGATTTGGATCGGGAAGAAGACTTAAAGAAGGCTGATCCGGAAAAAATGCTGGATGCATTGGCAGGATTGGCTGATCAGTGCCGCCGGGCGGTAGAACTGGCAGGAAAGGTGGACTTAGATTTTACCGGAACTTTTCATAATATAGTTGTCACCGGCTTGGGAGGTTCCGCGATCGGCGGAGATTTTTTGCGCGTGTTGGCAGGGGAAAAAATGAATGTTCCTGTTGCCGTGAACAGAAGTTATACTTTACCTTGTTATGTTAATAAAGAGTCTTTGGTTTTTGCCGTCAGTTATTCCGGAAATACGGAAGAAACCCTGAGCGCTTATGAAGATGCCAAAATGAAAGGCGCTGCCATAACGGTCATTACCGGCGGAGGAAAGCTGGCGGAAAAAGCTCGGCAGGACGGAGTCCCTCTCATTAGTGTCCCCAGCGGTTTGCAACCTAGGGCGGCTACCGGATACTTGTTCTTACCGATGGTGATCGTTGCTGCCGAACTGGGATTGATTCCTGATCCCAAAGAGGATCTAGCCGATCTTATTCGCTCTCTGGAAGAGATACAGAAGCGTCTGACTCCAAAGACAGGGGAAAAGGAAAATCCGGCTAAGCAGCTGGCAAAACTTTTTTATGAAAAAATTCCTGTTATCTGGGGTGCATCCGGGACAACGGAAACTGCCGCCATGAGGTGGAAGGGGCAGATCAATGAGAACAGCAAAGCCCCGGCGTATTTTAATGTATTGCCTGAGTTGAATCATAACGAAATTGTGGGAACGGAGGTTCCCGGAGACATTTTGGAAAAAGTGGAACTGGTTTTTCTCCGTGATTGGGAAGACCATCCCAGGGTAGCCAAAAGATTTGAGATTACCAAGGAGATTATCGGAGATCGGGTCAGCGGGGTGACGGAGGTTTGGGGAGAAGGAAACTGCCTGCTGTCCCGGATGATGACCGTTACCTATATAGGTGATTATACCAGCGCCTACTTAGCACTTCTTTACGGGATTGATCCCAGTCCGGTCAAGCTGATCACTCTCTTAAAAAATAAACTGGCCGAAGTCTGATCTGCAAGCCTGCCGGCTGCGCTCTTTTTTAATCTTGCAACGTTTTGCTCTAAAATACTTAAATACCAGTTAGTTAACTTATTGCTAAGGGTATTTAAGTTTTTTTGCTCCACGGCTTCGGTCAAGATATTGTATGAGCCAATCCTATTCTTTTAGTACCTGCGCTCTTTTTTAATCTCGCAACGTTTCGCTTCAAAAACTTAAATACCCGTTATAATAAATTATGCGCAGATTGAACTGGTGTATAGCTCCGGGTGTCCGGCATATAATAGAGATTAGCATCTTTTGAAGGAGCCGGATAATGAAGTTTATTGGAGATTACCATACCCATTCCACTTATAGTGACGGGAGAGATACTATTGTAGAAATGGTTGATGCCGCCCGCCAAAAGGGGCTTGGCGAAGTTGCCATTACAGATCACGGGCCGCGTAATATAGGTGTGGGAGTAAAAGGTCCGGGTACTTTTTTAGTAATCAAAGAAGAGATTGAAAAACTGCAGGATAACAGGGAGGATATTAAAATACTGGCCGGGGCGGAAGCCAACATCATAAGCTCCGCCGGCGAAATTGACATACCCGTTAATATTGCGAAAGAGCTGGATATTTTACTGGTGGGACTTCATCCCTATGTTTGGCCAAATACTTTTCGTGACGGGATTTCCTTTGTTTTAGGCAATCAACTTTCCCGGGCAGTGCCCTATTTAAAAAAGAAGATGAAAAATACCAATACAAAAGCACTGGTAGAAGCTATGCATAAATATCCGGTTGCGGCGGTGACCCACCCCGGTTTAGGCATGCCTATAGAGTTGGATGAAGTTTGCCGAGCCTGTCTTGCTACGGATACAGCTTGGGAAATTAATACGGGTCATAATTTTCAAACGGTAAATGAAGTTCAAAAGGCGGCACGAAAAGGGGCTAAATTTATCGTTAACAGTGATGCTCATTTTGCCAAAACGGTGGGGGCACTGGAGCAGGGCTTAAGCCTTTTAACTCATGCTAATGTAGATTTGGAACAAATAATCAACATCCAGGTGTAAAAAACCTTGACAATCGGCAGAAGGCAACAGACAATTGAATAGAGGAAGAAAATTCATGGTTACGCTAAGGAAGTGGCTCATATGCCGGAAAACAAACAAAGGGAATTTCAGTTGGAGATCATTACCGGAATGTCCGGAGCGGGTAAGTCCCAGGTGATCCATTCCCTAGAGGACTTAGGCTTTTATTGTGTTGACAATCTTCCCCCAAACCTGATTCCTAAATTTACTGATCTAATAGCCCAGTCAAGAGGTAAAGTGCTTAGGGTGGCTTTAGTCATTGATATTAGGGGGGGGGAGTTTTTCCCTGCCCTTTTTGAAGCTTTGTCCCAGCTCAAGTCCCAGGGAATAACGTATGAGATATTATTTTTGGAAGCATCAGACGGAACACTGGTGCGCAGATTTAAGGAAACACGTCGGCGTCATCCCCTGGCACCTCACGGTCGGGTACTTGAGGGTATTATGGAAGAACGGGTAAGACTACAAGAATTAAGAGGTATGGCAGATAAGGTAATTGATACCTCCGATCTTTCCAATCACCAGCTCAGGGAACAAATTGTTAATTTATTTTCCCATAATAAAAGGGCCGGCCTATCTATTACCGTGATGTCATTCGGTTATAAATACGGTATTCCTCTGGATGCGGATCTAACTGTTGATGTGCGGTTTTTACCTAATCCATTTTATGTGGAAATACTAAAATCCTATACCGGACACCACAAGCAGGTAAAGGATTATGTCATGAAAACTCCTACTGCAAAGGCGTTTTTACGGCGTTACCTTGGGTTGTTAAATTTTTTGATTCCTCATTATGCTGCCGAAGGGAAATCTCATTTGATGATTGCCATCGGCTGTACCGGAGGCCAGCACCGTTCGGTAGTATTGGCAAATAAGATCGGCAAGGCACTGGCAAAAAAGGGATATTTAGTGTCTATTTCCCACCGGGATATATTTAAAGCGGGTGTGAAAAAGGAATGACGTGGTTGAAATGGTTTTATCCAGGCATAGGCATTAAGAGATGGCTTGCCGTGATTATTTGCGGGCTGTTTCTAGCCGCCGAAGGCTTAGCTATTGCCGGGGATACGGAAATATTAAATTTAGTGGAAAGGCAGTTACAAAGTTTTGTCTCAGGTTTCGTCGGGGGCCCATCCAGACTGGTAGTTGGGACTATTATTGTCGGCACCGGTTTTTTTGTTGTCTATTTCGGATTTCGTCGGCTGATTAATAATATTCTGGATGCAGTATCACCGGAAAATGGATCTTCTCTGGGGGAGGTGCTGTTCCAGAATTGCCAGTTGAAAAAGGGCCCGAAAATTGTTGCTATTGGAGGCGGAACAGGGCTTTCAACTTTGCTTAGGGGTTTAAAGGAAGTTACCGGAAACATTACGGCGATAGTGGCTGTCACTGATGACGGGGGTAGTTCCGGAAGACTGAGAGGAAACCTAAATATGCCTCCTCCCGGAGACATTAGGAACTGTCTGGTAGCTCTGGCCGATACGGAAAACGCTATGGAGGGGCTGTTTAATTATCGCTTTGCTGCCGGTTCCGAGCTGGAAGGCCACAGTCTCGGTAATTTACTGATTGCGGGATTGACTCAAACTACAGGGGACTTTGCTACGGCAGTACAGGAAGCAAGCAGAGTACTGGCGGTAAGGGGCAGTGTTCTTCCAGTAACACTGGATAACGTTGCGCTGAACGGAGAAATGAATGACGGCCGGGTTGTATCAGGTGAAACCAGCCTTGTAGCCGATCCGGGGACCATTAAACGGGTGTTTTTAGAGCCACGGCACTGCAAGCCCCTGGAAGCGGCAGTGGAGGCAATTCTCGCTGCCGATGCCGTTATTCTGGGACCGGGAAGCCTGTATACCAGTATTATACCTAACCTTTTGGTTCCGGGAATCGCTCAGGCAATTAAGCAATCCCGGGCGGAGGTCTATTACCTGTGCAATATTATGACTCAGCCGGGAGAAACAGACGGTTATAAGGTATCTCATCACATAAAAGCAATAATTGATCACTGCGGGATGAATATTATTGACAAGGTAGTGGTAAATAAGGATGAAATATCCAAGAAACTGCGCAGCAAATATAAGGAAAAGGGTGCTGAGCCGGTGATTCTTGATACTGCTGCTGTTAGGGAGATCCCTGTCGAGATAATTAAGGATAGCTTGAGTTCCCAGAGCGATTATGCCCGCCATGATCCGATGAAACTGGTGGATTTGTTATGCCGGGAAGTTCAAGGAAATGCAGGGGTGATAATAAAAAAAAATAAAACTTTCCAGTAAGGAAATTTCTTTTTGTATGATTCCTTTGGCAGGTGGAAGAATAGTATTGACTTTCTGCCAAAGGAGGTGACAACATTGCTCGGCAGATTTAAAATATTTTTAATATCCGGTTTGATCGTCTTGGCTTTACTCGGTGCTTCTTGTGCTCCTGCGCAAAGACCGTTAGAGCCTTCTCCAACGCGGAATGAGGCCCCCCAAGCTCCGGATATGAGGCAAGTGCCTCCGGCGACACCTCAGCCACCTACACAGCCTGGACAGCCTACACCATCAACTCCTGGGGCACCGGCGACTGTAGCGGATACCATTGCAGATGAAGTTGCCCGGATAAACGGTGTCGAATCAGCAAATGTACTGGTTGTAGGGAGAACGGCTTTTATTGGCTGTAACCTGGATAAGGAAATGGATGACGGCCAAGTAGAGAGACTGAAAGATGACATTGCAGACAGAGCGAGAAACTTCAATCAGGTTACAGATTGTCTGGTCAGTGCCGACCCGGATGTAGCGGAACAGATTCGGGATATTTCGGAAGGACGAAGTACGCCCGATTCTATCGGAGATTTGTATAACCGCCTTAAACCCCAAAGGTAACCGTAGCGCCCGTTTAAGGGCGCTGTTTTTATGTTATACTAACAGGGAGTATAAGTTAAATAGGTGATAGTATATAAGTGCAACTAAGGCTTCCCCTAAAGGACTGGAATTTCTACGCATTGTAAAAAGCACAATGCTAGAAATTCTGGCGCGCCTATGTCAAAGCCTTGACGCAAGCCAAGTTTTCTTTATACTATAGCCGGGGGGTGAGGAGATGTCCTTTTCGGTTAAGACAAAGAATGAGTTGGCAAGAATTATCTCCAGTAAGAGATGCTGCCGGCTGGCAGAATTTCTTGCTTTGCTCCGGATGGACGGAGTAGTGCAGATCAGTGCCTTCCGGAAAGTGTCTATTTCTATCGTAACGGAAAATGCTGCGGTGGCCAGAAAAATTTTCAAACTGGCCAAAGAACTTTTTGATCTAAAAACGGAAATCATGGTTCATAAAAAAAGTAAACTAAAGAAGAATAATGTTTATTCTGTGCGGATACCACCTCAGCCTCAAGTAGAAGAGGTGCTGCAGATATTAGGGTTGATTGACGAAAATAACCGGTGGAATCCACAATTTCGGAACAATTTGCCCCAGGAACAGGTACAGAACCAATGCTGCAAACGGGCATATTTAAGAGGGGCATTCCTGGGAGGCGGGTCGGTAAACAATCCGGAGGGCACCTACCACCTGGAGATCATCACCAACAATAAGGCCCATGCATTGGTTATTGCTGAGATTTTAAAGGGTTTTGACCTGCTCGTTAAAATCAGTCAAAGAAAAAACTGGCATGTAGTTTATATAAAAGAAAGTGAGCAGATTGTTAACTGCTTGAACATTATGGGAGCGCACCAAGCTCTACTGCATTTTGAAAATACCAGGATTATTAAAGGAGTGCGCAACCAGGTGAACCGTCTAGTAAACTGTGAAACGGCAAATCTCAACAAGACTGTGGATGCGGCGGTGCGGCAGGTAGAATCGATTAAAAAAATCCAGTCTGCTATCGGCTTAGAAAAACTTCCTCGAGGGTTGAGGGAGATTGCCGAACTGCGCCTTGCTCATCCGGATATCAGTTTGAAGGAACTGGGAGAAGCTGTTTCCCCTAAACTTGGAAAATCAGGGGTGAATCACCGAATGAGGAAGTTGGAATTAATTGCGGAAAAAATTGAAGGAAGGGAATATTTCATACCGGAGATAACTGTAAAGAAACGGAAGGGAAAAATAAAAAGCAAGGTTGGTTCTTGATAAATCTTGATAAGATTAGATTAATTGTTAGTTTAATTTGTCGGGATGACAGGAATTTCAACCCTTTAACAAGAATAATATTATGCATGAGAATAAATTGTAATTAGGGTGAGAATATGATGGAGCCAAAACTAATTCTTGAACAAACCCAAAAACTAATTATGACTCCCGAACTGAAACAGGCGATCACGGTTCTGACCCTGCCTTCATTGGAATTATCCAATTATATTCAGCACCAGCTGGAAGAAAATCCGGTCTTAGAGCTTCCGGACGGGATGGACAACGTGGCTGATATGTCCGGCGGGGAGGACACGACCATTAATTTGAAGGAGTTGTTTGCCGACAGCAGCGACCTGGGATTAGGTTCCTACACATCAAGGGAAAAGAAGGAAAATGTTTTTGAACCGGTTGCTGTCCAGCATTCATCGCTGCAGGACTATCTGAAATTCCAGCTGCATATTATCAAACTGACTTCCCGCCAGCAGCAAATTGGGGACTTTATTATTGATAATATTACCGAGGACGGATATTTGGCCATATCTCTTCATGATATGGCACAGAGTCTGAAAGTCAATGCTTCTGAAATAGAAGAAATTTTAAAAGTAATTCAGACTTTTGATCCTTCCGGTATTGCCGCAGCAAATTTGGCCGAATGCCTTAAACTCCAACTGGATCCCGGCAATCCCAAGTACGAACTTTTCATCCAGCTGATTAACGACCACCTGGATGATATTGCTGCCAATAGGTTATCCGTTATTGCGAAAAGCCTGAAACTAACTATCAAAGAAACACAAGAGCTGGTTGATGAAATCAAGACATTGAATCCTAAGCCGGGGTTGTTACATTCATCAGATAATACTGTGGAATACATTTTGCCCGATGTGGTAATTGAGCGGGTGGCAAATGATTATGTGGTTTTGGTTAATGACACCTCTGTTCCCCGGCTCAATATCAACCCATATTACCGCAGCATGGTTCAAAACAATGGGATAATTGATGAGAACGCACGTAAATTTGTAGAGGGAAAGTTAAATTCAGCGGTGTGGCTGATCAGAAGCATTGAACAACGGCGGCTTACTTTATTTAAGGTAGCGACTACCGTTGTTGAATACCAGCGGGATTTTCTTGATAACGGTATTTCCAACTTGGTACCTTTGACATTAAAAGAAGTGGCGGATAAAGTCGGGGTGCATGAGTCTACCGTGAGCAGAGCGATTGCCGGTAAATATGTCCAAACCCCGCGAGGGACTTTTTCCTGGAAATTCTTTTTCGCCAGCGGAGTAGTTACGTCAGAAGGGGATGCTGCTTCGGCCAACTGGGTGAAAAAGATGATCCAAGATTTAATAGCTGAAGAAAATGTGAAGCAGCCTCTCAGTGACCAGAAACTAACCAATCTTCTGGCGGAAAAAGGTATAAATATTTCTCGCCGCACGGTAGCAAAATATAGAGAAGAGTTGAGTATTCCTAGTTCCAGCAAAAGGAAAAGATATTAAATAAATTTTTATTCATGAACAGTTTCCGCAATAAAGCAAACAAATCGCAATTATTTCATCTTGTGCATAAAAGCACAATTCGATAAACTTGGATTATAGAATATCAGGCGTAGTGTCGAAAGGCGTATGCTATTATGAAATCAAGAGAGATCTTCATAACTAATAAATAGCCGAAAGAGTGTATCCCTCCTTCGGCTTTTGTTTATGGTGAGGTTCGGTAAAATGAACCGAGCAGAAGATGAGAAAGGGCGAAAAAAGGATGACGTATAATTATAGTGCTATTGTGGAATCAATTTTAGGCGGAAATGCGTCAGCCGTGAAGGAACAGGTCAATGATGCTTTGGCACAGGGGTCTGATCCGGTAGAAATAATTTCTCGGGGACTCGTAGCGGCCATGGATTCTGTCGGAACAAAATTTGAACATAATGAAATATATGTGACAGAACTATTAGTAACTGCTCGGGCCATGCATGCTGGATTAGAGGAAATGCGGCCTTATATGACGGCCACCAATACTCCTCCTACCGGGAGAGTTATTTTGGGCACTGTGGCCGGTGATCTACACGATATTGGGA
>JAQVXR010000095.1 GCA_028709045.1 Desulfitobacteriaceae bacterium
TTGGCAATAATAATAGAACGCTGTCCCATAAACTGTCACCATCCGGTCCAAACTAGACTCATATCTGTTTTAAGAGATTGGCCATCTCAATGGCGGATACCGCCGCATCCCAACCCTTATTTCCCGCTTTAGTGCCCGCCCGTTCAATGGCTTGTTCAATCGTATCAGCAGTAATTACCCCAAAAACCACCGGCTTTTCCTCTTCCAAGCCAACATGAGCTACACCTTTAGCCACCTCGGCCGCAACATAGTCAAAATGGGGGGTTGCTCCCCGGATCACCGCTCCTAAGCAAATGACGGCATCGTAATCTTTCTTGACCATTTTTTTAGCCGTCAAGGGAATTTCAAAGGCCCCCGGGACCCAGGCAATATCAATATTCTCCCGGGATGCTCCGTGCCTCTCAAGGGCATCTAAGGCTCCGCTGACAAGCTTTCCCGTAATAAATTCATTAAAACGTCCGACTACCAATCCAAATTTTAATCCTTCTGCAATCAGTTTTCCTTCAATTGTTTTTCCCATGTCTTTCCCCCATTTCATTTATACATTTAAAAGGTGACCCAGTTTTCTTTTTTTAGTAGTTAGATAAAATTTGTTATTACCGTTAGGACATATTTCAATAGGCACCCGCTCTACCACCTCTATACCGTACCCTTCCAGTCCTTTGATCTTCCGAGGGTTGTTGGTAATAAGCTTGAGTTTCCGCACACCCAAATCGGCGAGAATTTGGGCGCCTATACCATAGTTGCGTAAATCCGCCGGGAAACCCAACTCTTCATTGGCTTCCACCGTGTCTCTTCCTTCGTCCTGAAGTTTATAGGCACGCAGCTTATTTAAAAGACCAATTCCCCGTCCTTCTTGCCTCATGTAGAGAAGAATACCCTCACCTGCTTCTTCAATCATGGAAAGAGCTCTTGCCAACTGGTCCCCACAATCGCATCGGGAAGAGCCAAAAACATCACCGGTCAAGCATTCCGAGTGGACCCGGACCAGAGTAGGCCGGTCCGAAGAAATTTCTCCTTTTACCAGCGCAACATGAGTGAAATCATCAACATCATTTTCATAACCCACTGCAGTAAATTCACCGTACCTGGTGGGCAGATGAGTGGAAACCGCTCTGTGTACCAGCTTTTCAGTTTTACGTCGGTACTGAATTAAATCCGCAATCGTAATAATCTTAATGCCATGTTCTTGGCAAAACTTCATTAACTGAGGTACCCGAGCCATAGTTCCGTCCTCATTTAAGATTTCACAAATTACTCCGGCAGGATAAAGACCCGCCAACCTGGCTAAATCCACCGCCGCCTCAGTATGCCCGGTGCGTTTTAAAACACCACCGTCTTTTGCTCTTAATGGGAAAATATGCCCCGGCTTTTTTAAATCTTCTGGTTGCAGTTTAGGGTCCAAAATTGATTTAACGGTAGCCGCTCTTTCAAATGCGGAAATCCCTGTAGTAGATTCCGGCCCGTCGACAGATACCGTAAAGCCCGTTTCATGATTATCCGTATTGTGTTCCACCATCAGAGAGAGTTTTAATTCATCAATGCGTTTTGCCGTCAAAGGCACACACACCAAACCTCTAGCATAGGTAACCATAAAATTAATTGCTTCCGGGGTCACTTTTTCCGCGGCCATAATCAGATCTCCCTCGTTTTCCCGATCCTCATCATCAACCGCAACGACCATTTTGCCTGCTTTAATATCCCAAAGTGCTTCTTGAATAGTGTTAAAACCCATTACATATTCTCCCCTTTCTAGATAAATCCGTGGTCCGCTAAAAATCCCATAGATATTTGGGACTCGGATTTATTTTCGCTGTCGTTTTGATAATGCATCATGCGTTCAATGTATTTTCCAACAATATCTGCTTCTAAATTCACCTTGTCTCCAACTCTTTTAAATCCCAAACCGGTTATTTTTGCCGTATGGGGAATCAAAGAAACGGTAAAACTATTTTCCAGTACGGAAACGACTGTCAGACTGATTCCGTCAATCGCTACCGAGCCTTTGGGAATCACGTATTTTAACAGCTCCGGAGGCGCTTCTATTTCGGTAACTACCGCAATATCCATAACCTCTTGACGGATTATTTTTCCCACCCCATCAATATGCCCGCTTACCAAATGGCCGCCAAGCCGGTCGCTTAGGCGGAGCGCCCGTTCTAAATTCACTTTTTCTCCGGAGCGCAAATCCCCTAAATTGCTCTTATTGAGGGTCTCTGCCATCACATCTGCCTGAAAACCATTTCCCTCAATCGCCACCACCGTCAGACATACTCCGTTGACAGCAATACTGTCGCCAATTTTTCCATCCTCTAAAACCCGGGATGCGGCAATTAACAACCGGGCTGAACGAGCGCCTTTCACGATGGAAGTCAATGTCCCTAGTTCCTCCACCAATCCGGTGAACATGCTGCTCCCTCCTTGTAGACAGGATAGCCGGTAATAAGCACATCAGATCCAACTATCTCTATATTTGTTTTGTCCAAAAGCACAGCATCCTTCATATCGCTGACCCCGGATCCGGCAAACATGCCGGGAGCGAGATGACTGCCAACCACTTTTGGAGCGTAAAAAACGTACATTTTATCAATCAGTTTCCCATCGAGAAGAGTTCCGTTAATACCGGCTCCTCCTTCCACCAACACGCTGGTTATGCCTCTTTGAAACATATCTTTTAATGCTTCATTAAGATCGACCCTGCCTCCCGGTCCCGGACACTTAATTACTTTTACCCCCTGAGATTCAAGCTTCTCCACTTTTTCTGCCGGCGGTCGGGCTGTATAAATCAGAGTAGAGGCTAAAGTCTGATCAAGCACCTGGGCATCCGAAGGAATTTTTAAAGATGAATCGATAACAATACGTACCGGGTTTTTAAAATTCTCTCCGGGAATCCGTACCGTTAATTGAGGGTTGTCTGCCAGGATGGTGCCAATACCGGCTACGATCCCGTCATACTTATGGCGCAAGCGATGGGCCTTCAATCTCGCTTCCTGCCCGGTGATCCACCGGGAACTGCCCGTCTTGGTAGCAATCTTTCCGTCAAGCGTCAAAGCTGACTTGACCGCCACAAAAGGCAATGATGCCGTCATTCTCTTTAAAAATACTTCATTTAATACTCGGGCTTCATTTTCCAAAACACCGGTGTTTACTTCCACCCCATTCTGACGCAGCCTTTTCAGGCCTCTTCCCGCCACTTGAGGATTAGGATCTTCCATCGCTGCTACTACCCTGGCAACTTTGGCATCTAAAATCGCATCAACACATGGGGGTGTCCTGCCATGATGACAGCAGGGTTCTAGCGTAACAAAAAGCGTCGCCCCTTTTGCTTCCTTTCCTGCCATCCTTAAAGCATGAACTTCCGCATGGGGAGTACCTGCCTTTTGGTGGTATCCTTCCCCCACAATCTTACCATCCCGCACGATAACTGCCCCGACCATGGGATTGGGACTTGTCCAACCGTCAGCCAACTGGGCAAGCTCCAGCGCTTTTCTCATATAGGATTCATCAGTCAAGCCCTCCACCACCTTTTTATCGCTAAAAATAAATACCCCGGAGGTAAACCTCCGGGGAATAAATACACAAATCAAACTATGTCCTGACACAGAACATAATTATCAACCTTCTCCCATCCAGACTTTTACTGTCGACTCCGGAATTTCACCGGATCAGCCATTAGGCTCGCGGGTTATACCGCCGATACGGAATTTCACCGATCCCCGAAGGATTATTCAATTTTTTTCATCATAGCACAAAACATATTAAAATACAATAGGGGGTCAGGTTTTACTTTTATACACCTCTATTTTCTGTCCCTTTTCAGTTCTTTATTCCACATTTCCATGGCAGTGTTTTCCCCCAGTGTTTTTAACTCCACTACAGCGTTTTTTATATCGTTTTTAGCAAAAACAGAGGAGCCGGCGACAAGAATGTTTGCCCCTGCCAGGACAATTCTTTCCACCGTCTCCGGGGACACTCCACCGTCCACCTCAATATCTATATCTAATTCCCTTTCTTTGATCATTTTTCTGAGACGCGTGATTTTCTCTAAAACACCGCCAATAAATTCTTGCCCGCCAAATCCCGGGTTCACGCTCATGAGAAGAACCATATCCAGGTCGGGCAGAATTTCTTCAATGGCACTTAACGAAGTAGCCGGATTTAAAGCAACGGCGGCCTTAACTCCCAATGCTTTTATATTCTGCACCGTCCGATGCAAATGCCGGCAGGCTTCGACATGAACACAAATCAAGTCAGCACCGGCAATGACAAATTCCTCCGCAAAAAAATCCGGATTTTCAATCATCAGGTGCACGTCAAAAAATAACCTGGAGTGGGGCCGTAAATTCTTCACCAGACTTGGACCAAAGGTAATATTAGGTACAAAATGGCCATCCATCACATCCAGGTGCAGGTATTCCGCTCCGGCCTCTTCCACCTGCCGGACCTGTTCGGCCAGACAGCTGAAATCTGCCGAAAGAATTGACGGTGCTAACTTAATCATCTCAGTATCTCCTCTCTTTTCCCATAACTTCTTGCAGTAATATTAGGTACCTCTGGTACCGCTCATAGTCAATTTCATTTGCAACCAGTGCCTCTTTCACGGAACAATCCGGTTCTTGATTATGCAGACAAGAAGTAAACCGGCAGCAATCAGCTCGTTTAACGATTTCCGGGAAATAATGCTGCAGTTCTTCCCGGGTGATATCGGGAAGATCCAAATTGGAAAATCCCGGTGTATCCGCTACCAAACCTGCAAACTCCAATTCCAGCAATTCTACATGCCTTGTTGTATGGCGCCCCCGGCCAATTTTTTCACTGACATCACCGGTTTTTAAACTGAGACCGGGCTGAAGCGCATTTAACAGACTCGACTTTCCCGCCCCCGATGGACCGGCAAAAACAGAAATACGATTTTTAAGAAGATAACGGACTTTCTCAATACCCAACCCGGTTTTAGAACTGGTAACAACTGTTTGATAACCGGCGTTTTGATATCCCTTGATAGTTTTGGAGATTATTTTTTGGTCAACAGTGTCGGCCTTGGTAAAACAGATTACAGGATGTACCTTTTCATGTTGAGCCATAATTAAAAGCCGGTCCAACAGCAAGAAATCAGGATCAGGAGCGAAAAAGGCAAACACCACCAACACCTGTTCCACATTGGCTACAGGAGGGCGGCGTAGCAAGTTTATCCGGGGCAGAACACCTTCAATTACACCCTTATGATCATCCAAAACACTAACCAGTACTTTGTCCCCGGGAAAAAAATCCTGTTTCAATTTACGAAATTTACCTCTTAAAGTACATTCCCACAACAGCCCTTCTGATTTAACAAAGTAGAAACCTCCATACCTTTTTAAAAGAATTCCTTCTTTCATTAACGCCTCCTACGGAACATCCTGGCCCAAGACATATTCCCCGTCTAAATATACACTCACCTTGCCGCTTCCATAAAAAGGTATATCCTGAACGATCAATTCCCCGGGCTGATGTATCCGGTCATATTCCTCATGCTCACCTTGGCTGTCTTCTACAACTACCTGAAGACGATGCTCCTTGCCGTCATCAGTTATTTGATAGGTTACTCTGACAATATCCGCCATAGGCCCCGGCCCCTGGCTTACTTCCAAATCTACAGTATCACCCTCAAGAACAAGAGTTCCTTTCTCCGGTTTCTGGCTCATCACTTGCCAAGTAAAATACTCGGTACTGTCTTTTTGCTTAACATTACCAAGCTCAAGGCCCTTTTCTTTCAATAATTCTTCCGCTTTTTCCAGCAGCATCTTATAGAGATCGGGCACTGTAATATATTTAGGTTCCACACCGGCGCTGAGCACTACGTTAACAGTGCTTTTTTCGGGTACCTCATCCCCGGCGGAAGGCTGCTGGGAAATCACTGTTCCCTGGGGAACATCATTGCTGAATTCCTCGCTGAACTCAGCTTTTAGTTTATGATTTTCTAATTCCAGTTCCGCTTCCCGCCGGCTCTTTCCCTTAACGTTAGGTACCGTAGTCAGCTTTGGACCATCACTGACCTCAAGGTCAATCACACGGTTCTTTTTTACTACCTGTCCTGCAGGAATACTCTGGGATATAATATAATCTTTTTTAACGGTATCATGAAAGGTACGATCAATTGTAAATTCCAGCCCCGCAGCTTTTAGCTGTGCTTGGGCATCCTCCAAGCTTTCTCCTTCTACCGGCGGCACCATAGCCTCGGCAACATCAAAAAGAGACCTTGTCAAAAGAAATACTGCTAATACCACCAACAAAAACGCCAGAAGAGCACTGCCACCAATAATCCATTTGGAATGAGGTTTTAACCTTTTTCTTTTTTTCTGCTGTTCTTTATCCCTGAGAAGAGGGATTCTCGCTGTATCCTCATCCCGCGCATCTTCATCTGGCAGTTGGGGAAAATTTATTTCATGAAACCGCCCTGAATGAACCTTTTCCAAATCAGCGCGCATTTCCCGGGCAGATTCATACCTGTAATCCGGGTTCTTCTGCATAGCCCGACGTACCACCTGAGACAGTTCAAAAGAAACCCCTTCCACAACCTCATGAGGCATTTCCGGTTCACTTTGGATATGCTGCAAAGCTACAGCAATGGGGCTTTCCCCGGTAAAAGGCAGTTGGCCGGTTAACATCTCATACAATACTACCCCAGCTGCATAAATATCAGCTCTCGCACCAATCACAGAACCTTTTGCTTGTTCCGGTGAAATATAATGGACAGAACCAACTATGGTTCCTGTATATGTGACCGTCGTCTCACTTGCCGCCCGGGCAATTCCAAAGTCCGTCACTTTTACCCGGTTATCTTTGGTAAGCAAAATATTATGCGGTTTTATATCTCTATGCACTACCCCATGCTCATGTGCATGCTGCAAAGCATCAAGAATTTGCATGGTAATGGGAACAGCTTCTTTTGGAGAAACCTTCCCTTTCTCCCGGATATATTCCTTTAAGTTTTGTCCCTCAACAAATTCCATGACAAGATAGTGCAAGTTTTCTTCAAAGCCTACATCAAAAATGCTGACAATGTTTATATGGGATAAACTCGCTACTGATTGGGCCTCTCGTTGGAACCGCCGAACAAAGTCTTCATCACTAGCATATTGCTCACGCAGCACTTTAATGGTTACCAGCCGGTTTAGAAGAGTATCCAATCCCTTATAAACAATGGACATTCCCCCGGAACCTAACTTTTCAATAATTTCATAACGGTTACCAAACTTCTTACCGATCACGCCGTTCACCTCGCAAAATCAAGGTAGCTTTAGTTCGCCACTAATATAGCAGTAATGTTATCATGCCCGCCTCGTTCCAAAGCCAAGTTTACCAGACGCTGAACAGTTGTTTTAATGTTATTGCTACTATTAATGATGCTTAAAATATCTTCTGAATTGACCAAATTTGACATCCCATCAGTACACAGAAACAGGTAATCCCCCGGAAGAAACGGCACATGGAAAACATCTGCCTCTATCAAGGGATTGCAACCCAAAGCCCTGGTGAGAATGTTTTTCTGCGGATGAACCATCGCCTGTTCTTCAGTCAGTCCACCCTCCCGCATTAATTCCCCTACAAAAGAATGATCTTTAGTGAGGCTGGTAATTTCTTTTTTTCGTATCAAATATGCCCTGCTATCGCCGACATGGGCCAGGTAAACGCGATTGCCGAGAATCCATGATACAGTAATGGTAGTACCCATTCCAGCATATTGAGGGTTTTCCCGGGCGGCTTCATATATCCGATTGTTAGCCTGGTAAACTGCATTACGCAGTGTCTCCTCAGGACTCTCTTCCGATTTTTCCGTTAAAAGCTGCGAGACCGTTTCCACTGCCAGAGTGCTTGCCACCTCACCGGCAGCACATCCGCCCATTCCGTCAGCGACAATAAAAACTTTCCTGTCGAGATCACAGAAAACGGCATCTTCATTATTTTCCCGCACCAAGCCAACATTTGTGACAACTTCCGCCTGCATGTTTGCACCTCTCAAAACTGAGGGTTATTCCCCCGGATAAATGAAATCTCTTCTTGATAGCTTAAATTTTATTCTTTAGAAACAATATTATGTTCGCCAATATATCCTTTTCTCCTGCCGCCCGATCCCAACTTCTAAACACTCGCCCCAGATCCTTCATTATCCAAACGGCGGCGCAGTTGACCACAGGCAGCGCTGATATCAGTACCCTTTTCTTCCCGGATATAAGCGTTCACCCCGCAGGAAGCCAAAATTTGGGCAAATTTCTTCACTACCTGAGGCCGAGGTCGTAAAAAACCTGTCTCAACTACCGGATTGGCAGGAATTACATTTACATTGGCTAGGTGACCCTGGAGAAGGCGACCCAGTGCCCGGGCATCATTTTCCCGGTCATTAACTCCACTTAAAAGAATATATTCGTATGTAACACGCCTTCCGGTTTTTGCGGAAAAATAGCGGGCAGCCTTCAGTACATCTTCGATGGGAAACTTTTTGTTTACCGGCATTAATCGGCTGCGCAAGGTATTTTCCGCCGCATGAAGGGATACTGCCAAAGTTACTCCTAAGTTAAAGTCCGCCAATTGATAAATTCGAGGCACCAAACCGCAAGTTGACACAGTGACCCGACGCATTCCGATATTTAATCCCTCCGGATGGTTTAAAAGAGCGATGCTTTTCAAAACAGCAGGAAGATTGGCCAACGGCTCACCCATTCCCATGTATACTATATTCGTCACGTTGGATAGATTCTTTTCCTGGCAGTAACGCTCTGCGGCCCACACTTGGGCGACTATTTCCCCTGCACTTAAATTCCTTACCATGCCGGAAATCCCTGTGGCACAAAAAAGGCATCCCATCCCACACCCCACCTGAGTGCTTAGGCATACCGTATTACGATCCCGACTATCATCCCGGTCATAAGTCATGAGGACTGTCTCAATTGAAGAACCGTCTTTAAATTTTAGCAAAAATTTCGCAGTATCGCCCGAAACTGATTTTACCTGAGCAGATACTTGGGGAGAACAAATAAAGGCCTTTTTGTCTAAAGCATCCCGCATATCTTTGGGCAGATTGACCATTTCCTGAAATGAGATGGCTCCTTTTTTCTGGACCCAATGGAAAATCTGCTTTGCCCGAAAGGCCGGGTACCCCAACCCTGCTACCAGCTCTTCAAGTTCTTTGATATCAAGTCCTAAGAGATCCTTCAATCTATTTTCCTCTTTCTCTGCGGCGTAAACGGGCGATAAATAAGCCATCAGTCCTGTGCACATGGGGGAGCATTTGAATCATGCCCCGTTTGTATCCAAGTATTTCTTCTTTACCCTCAAAAATAATATTATCAATTGGCTCCAAAGCAAACTCTCCGTTTGTCCCAAGAAACCATTTAATCATCTCTTCATTTTCTTCAGGTGAAATAGTACAAGTGGAATAAATCAATACTCCGCCCGGTTTCACCGTCCGGGCGGCGGATAGCAAAATCTCTTCCTGCAATGATACCAATTCTTTAATTGTGCTTTCCTCTTTGTTCCAGCGTGAATCCGGCCGCCGGCGCAAAACCCCCAACCCGGAGCAGGGAGCATCTACCAAAACAAAATCTG
>JAQVXR010000096.1:0-4576 GCA_028709045.1 Desulfitobacteriaceae bacterium
TTCAACTCCTCAATATTTTTTCCATCGACTTGCCTTTTGCCAATTCGTCAACTAATTTGTCAAGCCACCTGATCTTCTGCATAAGAGGGTCTTTGATTTCCTCGACGCGATGCCCACAAATCACGCCGGAAACCTTGGCGGCGTTGGGATTTATCTGCGGGGCTTCGTTAAAGAAGGTTTCGTAATCGATATTCTTCATAATTTGTGCTTGCAAACCAGAATCGTCATATCCTGTCAGCCAACAAATCACAGCATCAACCTCGGATTTGGTGCGCCCTTTGCGCTCCGCCTTTTGGACGAGTAGCGGGTAGACTCTGGAAAACGCCATCTTGTACACGCGCTCGTTTGTCATAAAAGTATCACTCCCTTTTGCTTCTCGCTTTACTCTCCACCGCACGATGTCGGTGAAGAGTACATAATCTATCGGCTTGCCAATCTGTAGCCGAATCGCTCCTTTTTATTGTGTACCCGATACCTATTTGATAATCACCCATCGGTGACTTACCAATAGCAAAGCGACAAGTAATAATGCCAAACCGGCGAATACTATTTTTGCGTTAGCAGCATAGTACTTCTGCCACGATATTACAATTTCATTTTATGTCTACCGTAGGGAGACTGTCAACCTGGGCGTTCGGATTAAAACTTGGTTAACAGTAGGCATCAGGAACCAAGCGGGGATAAAAAACGTATCATAAACTATCTATTTCAGAAACAATTTGCTTTACTTCATTACAAAGCTTCTCAGTCATATCATAGCATTCAATCAGGGAAATGCTTATTATTTTCCTATACTGTTATATACAGCTAATGCATCGGTAATATTATACTGTTCCGTATGATGATCCCCTTTCGCACCGGCCGTAATCAGAATATATTCTTGTTTACCCACTACTTGAGCGAGGCTCGCAAGACATAAACCCGCTTCTTCAGTGTAACCAGTTTTCCCCCCTAAGATTTTCCCGTCGGCGATGCTCTGAATGTTAAGTTCTTCAAACATGGTACTGTAAAAAGTTATCCCGTCAGGATGCCTATTTGTAGGCCGTGTGGAATGACGGGACGACGTAAAAACCTCCCGGAAAGTATCATTTTGCAAAGCATAGCTTAGGAGAATAGCCAGATCTTTTACCGTTGTGTAATGGTTTTCACTGTGAAGTCCGGTCGCATTTTCAAAATGGGTATTGTCCATACCGAGATCGGCTGCTTTTTTATTCATCATCTTTACAAAGCCTCGCTCTGAACCTGCAATCTTATCCGCGAGTGCAATACAAGACTCTGCACCACTTGGAAGCAGCACCCCGTATATAAGGTCAATCCCACTTACCTTCTCACCCGGTTGGAAACCTGCCATTGATGCACCTGCTTCATACAGCCCTTGAAACGTAGAATTCGTGAGTTTGATTTCTTCCTTCAGATCAGGTAAATTTTCTATCGCAACAATGGCTGTCATCATTTTAGTCAAAGAAGCAGGGTAGATTTTTTTTTCGCTATTTTTCTGCATTAAGATGATACGATCTTTTAAACGGATCAGAATCGCATTAGGACTGTTCAGCTTGTCGGAAGATATAGAAATAGAGGGATCGGGTTCTATCTTTGACGGAGGAACCGGTGTTGTTCTATCTCCATATTCTTTCTCCAATATTTGGTGGTTTCCCAGAGTAGTGTAAACTAAAGACACAATAACAATCATTAACATAAATGTCACAAGTATGCGTATCCCTGGCTTTTTTGTTTTTCGTACCATAGTAAACAGCTCCTTATTCTGTGATGATATTATTCAACCACAAAATAAGGAGCTATGTTGGAATTTCATCTTATGAACTTCTTAAGATTTTCTTATAACGGAAGCTTTACTGTAAATGTGGTATTTTCTTTGTTGCTTTCCACAGAGATTGTTCCATCGTGAGCGTTGACAATTTCTTTGGCGATGGCCAAACCCAACCCTGCTCCACCGGTGTTTGTGGAACGTGCAGTATCTAATCGGTAAAATTTTTCAAAAATTGTATCCAGCCTTTGAGGAGGAATGAGATCACCCTGATTAGTAAAAGTTATCATAATATTTTTGTCCTGCTGCTGAGCGAAAATATCAATAACGCTGTCTTCATAGCTATAGGCTAGCGCATTTTTCAAAATATTGTTGAACACACGGGCAAGTTTGTCTGCATCTCCCCACAAAGTGAGCCCGTCAGGCACATTGACTGACATCTGCTTTCCTTGTGGAGTCAGCATGGGATAAAATTCATCTGCCATCTGCTGGAGCATGAAAAGTAAATTTATTTTTTCTTTATTCAAAACAATAGTTTGCAGATTAAATCTGGTGATTTCAAAAAACTCATTGATAAGCTGCTCCAAGCGATATGCTTTTTCCAAGGTAATACCGACATATTTTGCCTTCTGTTCAGTAGGCATATCAGGAGCTTCATCCAGAAGACTTAAGTATCCTATCACGGAGGTCAGAGGTGTCTTTATATCATGAGCCAAGTAAACTACTAAATCATTTTTGCGCTGCTCGGCATCAAGCGCGGCTTTCTTTTGTTTTTCCAATTTGTTTTTTATCTGATTAAGCTTACTTTCCATAAAATCCAATTCCGATGATAATATAATTTCATCATCTGATTCCTCAGTAAGTTTATCCATTCCAGCACTGATTTCGTCAAAATATTTTGTGAACCAAGAAATAGAAAATCGGAAAAGGATAACTAAAAATATTAGAATTACAACAAAAAGGATCATGTCCAAATTGTTGCGAATCACCAACTGATAGATTGCCTGTGCCTCCCAATCTCTAAAATGAAAAGAGTTGACTAAAAACCCAACGATTCGATCTCCGATCTGTCCACGCAGGATATAGCGCAAAAGATAAACAGTCACAGCAGCGGCAACTGTAATCAGAAGCATTTGAAAAAATACTTTCCTTTTTAATTTTGTATAATCATTCCTTCTTTTATCGCTCTTACTTGTCAATTTTATAGCCAACCCCCCATACAGTTTTGATGTATTTGGGGTGTTCTGCGTTGTCGTGCATTTTTTCTCTTAAATGCCGGATATGAACCATTACCGTATTATTGCTGTTGGTGAAATACTTGTCTCCCCATACCTCATGGAACAATTCTTCCGAGCTGACCACCCGTCCGCGATTGGAGCAAAGGACCCAAAGAATGGCAAATTCAGTAGGCGTGAGAGATAGCTTTTTTTCATTCAACGTACATTCATGGGTATCCATGTCCAATACCAAGCCGGAAAAAGCAATCAAGTGTTCTTTCTGGTTCGGCTCAATAGAATTATATTTGGTAAATCTCCGGAGCTGCGCCTTGACACGGGCAATAAGCTCCAAAGGCCTAAAAGGCTTTGTTATGTAATCATCTGCACCTAGTGTCAATCCGGTAATTTTATCAATTTCTTCTTCTTTAGCAGTCAGCATGATAATCGGAAAATTATGTTTTTCCCGGATTTGCTGACAGATTGAAAAACCATCTACATCGGGGAGCATGACATCCAAAATGGCAAGCTCCAATCTTTCATTTTCAATGCAGTTCAGGGCATCCTTGCCGTTATAAAATTTAAAGACATTATAATTTTCGTTTTTCAGATAAACTTCAATCAAATCAGCAATAGCCTGTTCATCATCAACGATCAAAATATTTGCAGCCAAAAGCGTCATCTTCTTTCTTTTGAGTATATATCCCTATAGTTATTATAACGCGAAGCAAAAATCAATTTTATAGCTTTTTACTTATGAAAATCTTAAGATTTCCTGAATATCGAAATAGCGATTGTCCTCTATGCACCAATATAATACACAAAGCCGTTACACGGGTAACCGCTGATCATTTTTTAAAGTATAACAATGCATAAAGATACCCCCCAAAGCCGGAGGGAAGCATAGATAAGGTATGAAAGCATTGGGATCATTGCGGCTTCAAGGGAAATCTCTTTGCGTATATATCCTTCATTACGGCCTTTTTCAATGTCGCAGTGAACTGATTCGAGCCTACGAAGTAGGCACTTACTCCAGCCTGACTGCGGCACTGATCTTAACCATCACCGGGAACCTGGTGTCAGGAGTGATGATTGCCTTGAGTATAATTGCCCTTGGGGGTGATGCTACCGGTTCATTTGTGTTTGGAGCCACAATGTCGATTGTGGGGTGTTTTTTTGCCGGCATCGGTGCTTTAGGTGTTCAGCTTCGGGAAAGCAGTGGAAGTGCCCGGGGAATAGGTAGTCTTTCCTACATTCGTTACACCAAAAAGCATAATAACCATTATTGTTTCCCCATCACTTTCCGCAGCACTTTTTATATTTCTTTCCACTGCTAAAGGCAAGGATCATATTAATTACACAACTTTCCCACTAAAAAAGTGAGCGTGATCCTTGAAAAATTCACATAGTAAACGCACATTAAAACAACAGAAAACCCCCGCGGAATTCAAAAATGCTCTGCCGATTTATTCCCCTCATCATAATGTGGTAATTCCACTTTGCCTTTTCGTCCTGGCTTTTCTTGGCACAAGAAACACCTCCAATTAACGCTATCAAAAATTGGGGGTGCTGTCAATAACCCCGTCCCTCTGGCACT
>JAQVXR010000096.1:4676-9557 GCA_028709045.1 Desulfitobacteriaceae bacterium
TAATAGTCCAGTGCGATTATAATCCAGACCGCTTCCTATATCCTCCGACTCACCTACAATGACAAAGTCCATTTGCTCCGCATAATCTGAAAGCTCCTTCTTCTGCCCCTTCAAAGCTCCGTGGGTATCCTCCGGTGCGTCTATACGGCAGTAAATCCACGCTCTCTTTTTCTGTTCCATATTTCAAACCTCCATTTCGTTAAATTGATTTAATCTCAGAAGGATACGGCAGGATAGAAAAAGACCACCCTGCCGCATAGTTTCCAAGATTAAAAAAATCTGCTTGTTCTTCATTACGAATTGCTGCTTCTATTCGACACTACTTCCCGAAGCGAAAAAGCCTTACGGCTTTCAGGGCGGCAACATAAACGGTTTGCTGGTTAAGCAAACACCATAGGACTCTCACCTCTCCCAGGATCTCTGGAAGCCGCCCCCATTGCGTGTGTCTGTGGCTAGACGGAAGTAGCATTATCACTGTCCATTTCATTGCGAAACAGTCCACCATAAACTGTTTTATGACCAGGCGTTCTCGCTCGTCACCTTCGATGCCATCGGTTCGACGGATGTCTGTCATCCATCCGTAGGCAGTCTCCGCGCGCCCGTCAACGTCGCTGCCGCTTATCACGGCTGGACAGCTCATGTATTTAAGCTGCCGGATGTGAAATTTTCAAGGAGCAAGAGGGAGAATAGAAAAACCCCCTCACTTACTTTCACGTTGAGCGAGGGGGTTGGATCAAAAATTTTTACTTCTCTAAATATTTTTTCAGCTTGGTGAGTATCCGATTCTTTCTATTGTGAATAGTCATGCGGGGAATGCCGGTTGTTTTAGCCAGCTGGTGTTCACTCTTTCCCTTGAAAAACAGTTCAGAGATCAACGCCTGCTCTTCCGGTGAAAGCAGTTTGAGGCACTTGAGCATATCTTCAATCATCACAGCCTTCACCGCACTATCTTCCACGCCCTCGGCAGCGTCGGCAAACTGCTTGTTTTCCTCCAGAAGCCGGTCATAGGAGTCCTCACGGCTGGGGAGACATGTAACCGTTCCTTTGGTATAGTCGATCCTATATCTCTCTACCTTCAGATCATATTGCTGATACTCCATCTTACGGTCGCTTTTTTCCAGCACATCAATGATTTCGTCGCTTAAACCGGGGTACCTTTTTCGATAATTTATCTTCTTCTCAAATTTAGCCATAGGCTTGTCCTCCATTTCGTGATTTTTAAAATCCAGAAAATGAAGAACAAGCGGCGGAGAACGGCATCTGAAACAGTTTCCTTTTATATGACAAAAAAAGCCCACCTGGATACAATCCAAATGAGCTTTCATAAATCTTGTGTTTTTACACATCCTATTTTCAGGTTCTGACAGTTCTACTTGATGACCGCATTTTACCCTTGAGTAAAATAGGTTTATTTTTAATTGTTTATCATTGGCTTCAGTACATAAAATGGTTTCTGCTTCATCACGCCCGGCCGCTATTTAATAGCGGTCGCTGAACTTTTATAGCACACCGAATAAACATAAAAAAACCCCTCCAAATCCGCAAACTTGGAGGGGAAGAAAGTTCGTACACGGTAAAGACCCCGCCAAACTTACGTTTTTTTTGTTGGGCGGGTATCGCCTTATTCTGTTTTGGCTCTTATCTAAGCTACTTAAATACAGCTTTTTATAAAAATGTGCTCTATAATATCCTGTTCAAAGTGTTCCGTTATATCGTTTCACCGTCCAAACAGGAACTATAAACTGTTGTCGGAGGTGAACTTATGGAACCTAATAGTATAGATCTACTTGGCAATATCCTGAAGGATGCCCGAAAAGCCAGAGGCCTTACACGGGAGCAGTTGGCTGAAATTATAAATATAACGCCTCGCTACCTCATGTCCATCGAGAATGAAAATAAGAAACCAAGCTACGATCTTTTGTTTCGGCTTATCCGGGAGCTAGGTATATGTGCTGATACCATCTTTTATCCCGAGAATCAGCATGTCAATACCAAGGTTGAGCAGCTCGTGCGGTTATTATATCTGTGCGATGATCGGGAACTGAAAATTGTAACTGCAACTATAAAGGCATTGTTAGACAATAGATGACGGTACGATATTTAAAACAGCCTGCTCGGCATTGCCATTACACCTGTAAATCCCTAATTCCTTAGTGCTGTCATATTTTCAAAACACGGAATAGCATCCTTCCAAGGGTAAAATAAAACCTGCCGCAAAACAAAGGGCAGGTTTTAGACATACAGTCTCTGCGGCAGCCCGGCTATCATAGCGATATCAGTATTCGCTTTAGACCCGTGGCTTTGCGTCCCTACCTTTAGGAAGGTTTGCCCTTAACATTGATTATTATATTTTCACTTTGACAGTCTTAACCTTGTTATCTCTCAAATGCTGTTTAAGTCTCTTGTACTCAGGGAGCTTTGCCGGTTACCTTGTAAGATCATGCTGGCAGAAGGATTAATACCATTTTGTTATGCTTGGGGAACTATAAGAGTTAGGAAAAGGTGGAGATGTGGCTTCACTCCTCCACCTTTTTCTTTGTGAGACATAGCGCTGGTTTCAGGACTTTTTAGGCGGTTCCGGTTGGTACATCATAAACAAGCTGGTAGTTCCAATATTGGTCATAGCAACCACAGCAAATACTGCAGCTAACCCCTGAAACATTGGTTTGGTTATGAATTTTAACATTCAGCCTCGCCTCCTTTCTTGTTTGGAGTAAGTAAAATGTCCAAGAACCTGATAAAGCTATGTCCCACTGGTGTTAAAGTAAATGCCTGCCATAATAACGCAAATGTCATCGTCCAAGCGGTTAAGCTATTTGCTCCTAAAATAATTAAGGTAATGGATAATACAGCCACTGCAAGTAATGTATACCAGCGAAAGGCCAGTTCCTTTTTTCTGCTATTAAAGGGTTTATTAAGAGGTGCCTGTGGTGCGTAATGCCAGTACAAATAAGCAGACACTACTGTAATTCCAATTAAAGCACTCTCCGGTAAAAACAAAAGAAATGAATATGCCGCTTTAATTGTATAACCCAATGTTGAAAGCGTTAACACACTGGTTACCAGACACCTGTAATATGCGGTGCAATGGGCTCCGCCTGATAAGGTTCGGACTAGTCCGGTTACCATAAGCAAGACTGTGACTTCAAGAACAATATCCATAATAACTGCAACGGAGAAAAGTACACTTAATTTGAAGATGCTTCCTATCAAAATTTCAGCACCATAGGCTAGATACTCCGCCTGTTCAAGTCTGGAAGCTTTATTTGCCACATATGAGCCAACTGCTTGTCCAACTCTATGAACTGAGATTTCTTTCATCTTCTTTTTCACCTCTGATTCTATGGTAACACCTATTCCATTATTTTCCTATAGGGTGTGCTCAACTCGTCGGTTTCGTTGCTCAACTCGTAGGAATTTTTGTTGCATCTCTTTTTTGTACAAAAAAATCAGTCCCCTAAGAGCTGATTAAACCATAGTCAATGTAAAAAAAGGTTGCTAACTGTGACCCTTATGCAGTTAGCAACCTCTCTTCTTTTGTTTTAAACCTAGTTGACTGAATTAAGTGTCCATTATTTTAAATGGATAATGGTCGTTTTATAGACAGGAGAGTTCCTATCCCCTGCCCCAGAATTATAAGTTAACTCAACGGTATTTCCATTCAGCCATTTTAATTTATAATCATTTGCTGAGAAAGGGTGGAGCCATATTTGGTTATGTAAATTTTGAATTAGAATTCCTTTTCTTACATAAAAATTGCTATACTCTGATGTAAGCCAGGAACATTCTTCTACGACCAGTGTCTTTGTTTTAAGTGGCGATTTGAAATAATAATATTGATTATCAGCATCACCGGTAAAAGCATACCAGAACAGGCTCCAGGCAGTAAATATAAGAATAATAATCAGTAAAAGCGGAGTGTATGCTATTGTTATTACTTTTGTAGCTTGAGTAGGTAGAACTGCTTTTGCCACAACTATTAAAGATAAAAAAACGGTGATAATAAGCAATATATTGATAACCAAATCAATAATAGGCTGATTTAAGTTGAATAATAGAAAATACATACCGTAGTACTTATTTAGGATCAAAAACAGAACCTTCAAGAATATTAAAAAGCTTAATGGTAATAAAAGAATTTTCCTCTTACCTATATACTTTTTCATTTATACCACTCAAATCAGATTGGATTTTGGCTACCAGGGCAAACTTGTAGATGGTACTATTTCACTCAAGCATCTCTCAATATTATTTATTAGTCAAGATACAATATGTTCGTAAGTGATAATGTCCATTACACCTGGGTCCCATTGTAGGTCAGCAATTATTTGTGGCATCTCTGATAAAAAAATTTCTTCCGTTTTACCTAAAGACTTGATATCTGCGCCTAAAACCTGTTCCGCCCGTTCTCTAGTAATTGGAACGCCACCGTAACAATAATCCCCCTGAACAAGATTATATTCTACCGCGTTAAGGTTATCGAACAGTGCAAAAATCATTACTACATCTGCCATCATATTCGTATGATTCACTTTATACTGCTGCCCTGATGTAAGATTCATACGATAATCAATCCTTAGAATTTCTTTATTTTCAGTTTTAAACTCAATCCGGTCTATTGACAATTCCTTAGCATATTGCAAGTGACTAATCAATTCCTGAAGCTTATCCGAGTCGCTCAAAGAAATATTTCTGTACGAGTAAAGCAAACCAAAATCATAAGGCCCAGTATTCTGGTTTGATTGTGAACACGAAGAAAGTAATAGCACGATAAACACTGTTAATATCATGACAGATATATTCAGCTTATTTCTTTTTAAACACATTTTAGGTTTCCTCCTTTATTTGCGTAATGAGAATACGCATAATTTCCTGTATTTA
>JAQVXR010000097.1 GCA_028709045.1 Desulfitobacteriaceae bacterium
AACTGTACGTGCCGATCCCATACTTCGGTAAGGCAGCAGAGACGGCCCGGTTGGTTGGGCTTTCTTTGCTGCTCCCAAAGCCGTGGCTGATGATGACAGCCAATTTTTCGTCACCGGATAGATTGTTCAGGCAGGGAATGTCATATCCATTTCCGCCGGAAATAATTTCTTTGTTCATCTCGTATCTCTCCGTAATTTAATAATACAATTTTAAGCCTCCCGTAGGGAGGCTGTCAAGCTGGGCGTCTTATACCAAAAGTTCCGTCTTCAGGCAACAAGCCTAAAAACGGAACTTTTTTACACTCAAATCTTTAGATCAACATCATTCGGTCATTGGAGAACTCCCGACCACGCGCTTTTTCAAATAGTGACAGCAGCGTAGAGACACTTGCTTTTTTCCGCTCGTCACCTTTTAATTCATAAACTATTTCCCCCTCATGCATCATAATGGTGCGATTACCCACGGCCAGGGCTTGATGGAGATCATGGGTGATCATCAAAGTTGTGATTTGATTGTTTTTAATAATTTGTTTCGTTAGTTCCATCACTTGATAAGCCGTATTAGGATCCAAGGCTGCAATATGTTCATCCAACAATAGTAACTTAGGCTTTGTCAGCGTTGCCATTAAAAGTGTTAAAGCCTGACGCTGCCCCCCGGAAAGCAACCCTACTTTTTGCTGTAAATTATGCTCAAGGTTCAATCCCAGAAGCTTTAGCTTTTCTCGAAAGAGCTCACGATCTTTTGTTTTGATTGCTTTAGTGATCGATCTTTTTTGACCCCGCCTAAAAGCTAAAACCAAGTTTTCCTCGATTGTCATACCTGCCGCCGTACCCATCATCGGATCCTGAAAGACTCGGCCGATAATTTTCCCCCTGTGGTATTCCGGATGACAGGTTACATCTAAACCATCGATTATGATCTTTCCCTGTTCTGCCGGAAAGACCCCGGAGATGATGTTCATTAATGTGCTTTTTCCCGCACCGTTACTCCCAATTACTGTAACAAAGTCGCCTGTTTTTAGATGCAGTTTGACTCCGTTTAATGCCTTCTTTTCATTTACCGTTCCCGGATTAAATATTTTAATTACATTAGTTACTGTCAGCATAAACAGGGCTCTCCTTTTTTAGTCCGATAGATTTGATATTGGAAGCGGCCAAGGCAGCTATCACTATAACAGCCGTCATTAGTTTTAAATAAGCAGGGGGTAAACCTAACCAAAGCACTAAAGCAATAATCATGCGGAAAATAATAGAGCCAAAAACTACAGCGATCAAATCCCTTGAAATGCTGCCGTTACTCAAGAGTACTTCACCGATAATCAGTGATGCCAGGCCTCCGATGATCGTACCTATGCCCATCCCTATATCTGCAAACCCCTGATATTGGGCGAGCAAAGCACCGCCGAGGGAAACCATCCCGTTAGACAGTCCCAATCCTAACAACTTCATATTATCAGTATTTACGCCCAAGCTGGTGATCATTTGTCGGTTATTTCCGGTAGCTCTCAGGGCTAACCCCACTTCCGTATCCAAGAAACGATAAAGCAAAAAGACCAGTAGTGCTACTATTCCTATTAAGAGACCAAGAGTAAAGGTTCCTTCCTCCAGTCCGAAAATTGGCATAAAGATCATATCCTGGTTTAATAAAGGAATATTGGCTCTGCCCATCACCTCAAGATTCACTGAATAAAGTGCGGTCATGGTTAAAATCCCGGTAAGCAGAGGGTTTATTTTAAATTTCGTGTGCAAGAATCCGGTAATAAATCCTCCAATCATACCGGCTATTGTGGCCATAACAGTAGCCAACCAAGGGTTGTAACCGGCGACAATCATACCGGCAGCGACGGCTGCGCCTAAAGGAAGAGTACCGTCAACTGACAAATCAGCGTAATCTAAGATTCGGAAGCTTAAATAAACGCCCAGTACTACTAAGCTGTAGATCAGTCCTTGCTCCAAAGTTTCCACAAACAGATACATTCCCTTGTCACCACCCTGATTATTTAATGACTTCTGTCGCCTTTCCCAAAATGCTTTCCGGCACTACGACATCAAAGTCGGCAGCTGCTTTTTGGTTGACTGTGATCTGATTTCCCTCCTGGGATTCAACAGGCATATCCTGAGGTTTTCCTGCACCGGATAAAATTTTAATAGCCATCTTCCCAGTTTGTTCACCTAGTTTATAATAATCAAGGCCGATGGTCGCCGCTGTGCCCCGCTTGACACTGTCACTTTCTGCGGACACCAGGAGGAGTTTGTTTTTCTTTGCTACATTTATTACTGATTCCAGAGCAGATACAACTGCATTGTCCGTCGGTACATAGATCGCATCAACTTTACCTACTAAAGATTTTGCTGCCTGGTCAACTTCACTGCTATTTGTGGCCACACCTTCAACGATATTTAACCCTAGCTCAGCTGCTGCTTGTTTCGTCAGTTCCACCTGGACCACCGAGTTTACTTCACTGGTGTTATAAATAACGCCGATATTTTTTACATCCGGCTTTATATCTTGGATCAGTTTTATTTGATCCTTTACAGGAGCCATATCCGTGGTGCCGGTGAGATTGGTGTCCGGCTTTTCCATCGATTTAACTAATCCGGCAGCAACAGGATCGGTAACTGCTGTAAATAATATCGGCAAAGAACTATTCTTGCCGGCATTTGCCATCGCCTGAGCAGAAGAGGTGGCAATAGCTAAAACCAGGTCATTTCCTTCGGCTACTAAATTCTTGGCAATTGTATTGAGAGTAGGCATATCTCCCTGCGCATTTTGATAGTTAACAGTAAGATTCTTGCCCTCTTCATAACCTTCTGCCGCTAAAGCATCCAAGAAACCCAGCCGCGCTGCATCAAGAGACGGATGCTCGACGATTTGGATAATACCGATCTTTACGGCATCATTAGCTTCCTCACCGGAAGAACTTTCTTGATTTCCTTGGGATGCACATCCCGTTAATAATAAGCCTATCGAAATAACCAAAACCAATATTTTTAATACTGATTTATTTTTCATTTAAGTAAATCCCCTCTCATTTTTTTAATTTAAACTTGACTCGGCCATAGGTTGTATTAAACTATACTTGGTATGTTTTCTTTTTCGGTTGAATTTCAGTTAGTGCTGATTTTCAACCATTTTTTTCTCTCTAGATTTAATTTTTTATTAAAATTTGATTCCGGTCATCACTCCTTCTATTTACTCTCAATCTGTTTTAGCCCCCCTTTCTCTCAATTGAAATTAAAAAAACCCCTCATCCCTAATAAAAGGGACGAGAGGTTCCCGTGGTACCACCCTAATTGGCAAGCCTAAAGCTAACCCGCTTACAAGGTACGAGGTGTTTTACACCTTTATACCCGCTTCCTTTTATCGGTGGAAGATCCGATCATACCTACTAACCATCAGGCATTCAGCAGATAGCTCCAGGGGGAACTTCAAAAGGTTTCTTCATGCCGGCTCTCACCTAACCCGGCTCTCTGGAGAATCAGAAAGTCAATTTACTTTCCCCTGTCATCGCAGTTAACTATTTTCTGTTAATAAAACTATATTATTGATATTTTAAAGGCCGGATATTGATTTGTCAATAGAAAATTTTAAATAGACTTTTCTTCAGGCTTCGCACATACGTTATCCCTATACCGGATTGGAGAAGAATCTTACCGCTTCGTCAATGACCCGCTCCATTCCTCCGGGGATGAGGAAGCGATGATCCGCGTCTTTGACCTCGATAAGTTCTGCGCCGGATTGCCTGGCAAAACGCCGTGCATTATCGATAGATGCGGTCTCGTCGGCAGTACCGTGAATCATCGCAAGTTCGGCCATACCCGGCTGGTAAAGGCTAAACACGTTATGCCCATCAAGGTCCGCTAGGAATTCACCTGTGATCTTAAGAGGACGGATATAACCGCTATCCAGCATTACAAAACCTTGAGTTTCGAGCTGAGCGTAGTATTCCGGTGTTGTTTTGCTCCTGAATATCCCCGGCATGTCTACAGCAGCACAGCGCAGAAAGGATTTATGTCCTGCGTGTTTCCGGGTGGCAAGATAGATCAGGTTAATGTAAGCGCCGAAACTGGACGAAAAATAAGCAATCTCAGCTTCCGGCGATAATTCGCGCACGTGAGCTTCAACGGAGGCAAGATCCCCTGTGCAGTTACCGATGCGAAGCATCCTGCCGTCAACCGGACTTTCACCATGGGCGGGAAAATCAAAACTGTACGTGCCGATCCCATACTTCGGTAAGGCAGCAGAGACGGCCCGGTTGGTTGGGCTTTCTTTGCTGCTCCCAAAGCCGTGGCTGATGATGACAGCCAATTTTTCGTCACCGGATAGATTGTTTAGGCAGGGGATGTCATATCCATTTCCGCCGGAAATAATTTCTTTGATCATTGCGCATCTCTCCATAATTTAACAATATGATTTTATGCCTCCCGTAGGGAGGTTGTCAACCTAGGCGTCTTATACCAATAAGATAAGGATGGATATTAAGACCACATTTCCCTATTAAATTCATTATATCGTTAATTTCTCAGTTTCACTTGCAAAAAAATCAGGTATTAAGGATATATTAACATAATTTTGTCACATTTATGGTTTATAATTAATTAAATCATATTCGAAGGGGCTAACAAAATTATGTTAAAAAAGATAAATTATCGGCTGATAAGTCAAATACTTTTCTTTGCTTTAGTTGCTCTCATCAGCTTAAACCATTATTTAAAAGAAATTGGATCAGCCATACCTTTTATCAGTTCCGCCAGTTTACATGCGATTTGTCCTTTTGGTGGAGTGGCTGCATTTGTAGCCTTATTTCAATACGACTTATTGATTTCTAAGATTCACACTTCATCCTTTACTATTTTTGTGATTATTTTTGCTTTGGCTATCTTTTTTGGGCCTGTAGTATGCAGCTACCTGTGTCCCCTCGGTTCTATCCAGGAATGGATAGGAAAGCTGGGGAAAAATATTTTTAAGAAGCGGTACAATCATTTTATGCCCGTTAAACTGGACAAGGTGCTTAGATATCTGAGATATGTTGTTCTCATTATTGTTGTCTACCTGACTACAAATTCATTAAAACTCATTTTTCTGGAGGTGGATCCATATTTTGCATTGTTTCATTTTTGGTCAGATGAAGCAACAATAGGTGGATTGCTTGTATTGGGCATCACTCTCTTTTTATCTCTATTTGTGGAAAGACCTTGGTGCAAATATGCTTGTCCCTTTGGTGCATTGATGGGACTGACGAATTACTTCAGCATTTTTAAGATAAAAAGAAACCACTCCACCTGTATTGATTGTAAAAAATGCGATCGTGTCTGCCCGATGAATATCGTGATCTCAGATAAAATAAACATCACTGACCATCAATGTATACGCTGTAATCAATGTACTTCAGAATTATCTTGCCCGGTACCCTCAACCACAGAGCTTAGAATAAAAGATTTTAGTGGAGGGGGCAAAAAAATAAAAAATAGCACTCTTTTTATCGCCATTATCATTATCACTTTTGGAGGCCTTCTTCTGGCAGATGTATTAGGCTTTTGGCAAACTGCTTCAAGGAATCAGCCAAAATCTAGTATTGAAAGACACGAAGTAACAGGGAACATCTCTGGTAACACTACAGTGGAAGATATCATTGGCTTCGGACTGACTTTAGAAGAAATAGAGAAAATTATGGGCATAAAAATACAAAATACTAATATGCCCATCAGAAGTCTATGTGAACAAAATAATCTTTCTTTTGGAACAGTAAAGGCAGAAATTCATTTGAAGCTGGCAGAATAAGACACTTTTATTTAATATGTTTTATAAGATCAAGATCAATTTTTTATAATTTTGATGTTGAGGAAGCATCCGCATAGTTGATGCTCATCCTTGCGCCATCAAACAACGACACTTAGCCACAAATCCAAGCTCTCCTCAGCACATCTTGACACAAGGTTAATAAAATTGGTGTAATCGCTGGTGGTATGTGCAAGATCAAGGGAGTCATAGTATTCAACGCGCATTTCTTTCCTGATGATTACAGGTGGAAAACCGGCTTTCATCAGCTCAAAATTTAATAAGAGCCTTGCAGTTCTGCCATTTCCATCAATAAATGGATGGATTTTAACAAATTCTCCATGCAGCAGAGAAGCCCGCTCAATCGGGTGGAGCCTCTGCCATTCCCCGTTATAATGGCTTATCAAGTTATCCATCTGCTCTTTAATAAGAAAATGTCGTGGTGGTTTATGCTTCGCACCGCTAATAATAACATTTTCATTTCTATAAGCTCCGGCATTTTTATCATCAATATTTTTCAGAACAAGTTGGTGAATATTTTTGATATCCCACTCAGAGATATTGGCTTTCTTTTCAACAAGTTTTTCTAAATATATAATTGCCGCCTTGTGGTTTATAGCTTCTAAATGCTCCTTTACAGACTTTCCGCCAATGGTAATCCCTTCAAGAACCACTTTAGTCTCAGAAATGGTGAGTGTATTTCCCTCAATTGCATTAGAGTTATACGTCCACTCAACAAGCATATTCTCCCGCAAGGAATTAACGGTATTTACGGGCAGCGGTCGTTTTTCATCCAGCTGCTTCTTTTTTTTATCAATTAGTTCAAATGTCATAGCAACACCTCCACACATCAGCGGCTTTTTTGGCAACTTCCCACACAGCTCCATAATGCTTAAATAAAGATGCATCTACCTGAGAAATATTTTTCTTAAAAGTTAAAGGGTATTTTTTTATAAGATGCAAGCAACCTTTCTTGCATCTTCAGCAATCCTTTGTAAAATTATACCATGGGAATAATGAAAACTCAATTTGCAGTACCGGTTCTTTAGCAGGTCTTCCATAATATTTATACACCCTCTTCTCCTATGCGCATATAATGTGTATAATAATATCGGGGTGAGGAAATGAAACGTCGGGACTTGATAAAAAAACTAATACAAAACGGATGGTGGCTATTAAGGGAAGGGGCAAACCATGACATATACACCAACGGACTAAAAAACGAACCGATTCCTCGCCACCGAGAAATAGACGAAATGTTAGCCCACGCAATCATCAAACGGCAAGGGCTAAAATAAATACGGAGGTGCTATAATTGAAAAAAGCTTATCCTGTTATATTAACCCCTTGTAAGGTCGGCTATGTTGTTTCTGTCCCTGATCTTAAAATTAATACCCAAGGTGCAGACATCCCAAAGGCCATTGAAATGGCTCGAGATGCCATTGGCTTATGGGGTATAACTGAAGAAGATATGGGTCGTTCTATCCCTGAACCTTCTATGCAATTGCCCGAACATGCACCAAATGAAATTGTCACCCTAATAGATATAGATTTTGATGCGTACCGCCGGGCCAATGATAATAGAACTGTCCGGAAAAATCTCACCATACCAAGTTGGTTAAATGATCGCGCTGAAAAAGAAGGCATTAATTTTTCCCAAGTCCTTCAATCAGCACTTAAAAAACAGCTTAATATCATGGAACTTCCTCGGAGAAGTTTTAAAAAGAAGCAGTCCTAACCGACTGCTTTTTTACTTTCACTCTTGTCAACCCCAATAGGGCTAAAATTTTTTAGATAATTTTGATGTCAATTTTCCTTGTTCTGGGGCCGTCAAATTCACAGAAATAAACTCCCTGCCATGTGCCAAGTTTTAATTCTCCATTTTCAATTATAACGGTAACGGAGGAACCCATAAGTGACGCTTTAATATGTGCATGAGAATTGCCTTCCGCATGGCGGTATCCATTATGTTCCGGAAATACTTTATTCAATCCTGAGAGAATATCAAAGATAACATCCGGATCGGCATTTTCGTTTATCGTAATGCCGGCTGTTGTGTGTGGAACAAACACTACTACTATTCCATTATCTGTTTTATTCTTCCTGACCTCTTCTTGAATGATATTTGTAATATCAATAAATTCCTGAGCTTTAGTAGTCTTTATTCTATATTCCATGTGGTCCTCCTTTTGATTACTATTAGAGTACCCTTCTTGATTACATTATGCGATGCATAGGAACTCTTTCCATTTCGGCAGATCCCGTTTGCCTTGAGCATAACCTAATTCATAGCTTTCAGAAAGCTTTTAATGAAAAATGAGGCCTCTAGTCTGTTAAAGCCCTGACGGTGAATTCCGGCAAGCCCAATTTCTTTAACACATCCGGGGTGACAAAGAGTTGCCATCTGTAATTGATAAATTCATCCCCGGAAAGGGTGAACTTATTCTCCTGGTAAGATACCTGGTATTCTCTGGTTTGATAATCGAGCTGCCTGATATTCACTTTGATCCCCAGGGGATCCATCAAAGGACGCAAAGGGATATATTCCCTATTATCTTTTTTGAAGACAAACGGCAGGTTAATAGTCTCCTCCCCTATTTGGATTTCATGTTCATACTGGGTAACCCTTTCCGGCGTAGTCACCTTTAAACTGTCCAAATCCAAATCAAGGGGCGGAAGGGGCATTTTCGCTGTATCAGATGACGGATAGAAAGAGTCAACGTTATCTTCCTGCACCTCTATTCCGGTAGAAATATCCATCACCCAGCTTTTGCGCGTCGGTTCATTTTTCACAAATAGAATTTTGTTCCGATCCCGGTCATAAGCCCTGAGGCTTCCGGAAACCAATTTTTCAAATTTCTTTGTTTCCGGGTCAAATATGTAGATCACATTCTGCTTTTCGTCCGTGCTAAATGTACAAAAGAGAACGGTACTGTCCTGGAGCCAGTAGTACCAGGTACTTTGATTTGTTTCAAACCATTCTGTAATACTCCCATCCTCCATGTTTTTCAGCAGGTAGCTTTTAATTCTCCCCCCGCGGTCTGCATCATAACTATTGTACTGTATACCCCACTTTTCATCAGGAGAAATTTCATATTGTTTTCCTAAAATCAACCGGTTATTTAAGAGCTCATAAGAAAAACTTTCGTAAGGGTTAAACCTTTTCCCTTTTTCCCTCACCCAAGCTCCGGGAAAGCTGTGATCCTCAGGTTGCCAGAGACTTTGGATGCTTTCTTCCAGACAGAGCCATTCTTCCTGATCGGGTTGATGCAAAAGCACCATTTGCTCCGTGACCTTTTCATTACCCGGGCTGAGGTTATAGACATCATACCCGGATATTTCATCATGCCAGCCGGAAACCCAATAATCATTCCAATCTGCCGCAAAGGCCGCTACCGGAATAAGCATCACCATCAATACAATTAACAGCAATCTTTTGAGAATCATTGTTTCAGTCCCCCTTTTAAATTTTACCTATAAAGATAGACTCATCAAGTTTTAAATTGTTCCATATATCTTTTTTTCGGTATTGCATTTTTAGAATTTAGTTAGTATACTAATCATATTCGAAAAAATTTCCGGCGGTTTTAAGATTAGTATGTAAGTACATGGAGGCAATAAGATGATTCAATCCAACGATGTTGGTTATCTCGTCGGGAAAGCGACCAGATTAATGAGGAGAAATATCGGCAAACTGCTTTTGGATACAGGGATTACCTTCCCCCAAATGATGGTGATCAACTATTTGTATATGAATCAAAAATGCAAA
>JAQVXR010000098.1 GCA_028709045.1 Desulfitobacteriaceae bacterium
CACTAGCCGCTTAGCGGCTCGTCCGGCCAGGTTTCCTAACGGCCTGGTGCAGGGCGTCACTTAGTTAGGGTACCCTGAAGCCTTCCTTCTCGAGGGGCTTTAAGGGGAAATCAATCGGGGATAGCTTCAAGAAGCCTGTTCGTGGGCGTCGGATGAGCGAAACCCAAATCACGGACTGCGCTCGGAGAGACTGGGCTGGTCTTTCTTTCGGACGGGGGTTCGATTCCCCCCGCCTCCACCAAATTAATTTAAATCCGAACCCATAATTAATATGTGTTCGGATTTTGTGTATATACCTCCACCAGATTATCTACCATCTATTGATAAAATGAATTTTATCGGTGGGTGGTTTTTATATTGCCTGAAATCAATGGGGGTTTTGCAGTTTTTACCGGTAGACCAGCGGTTAAAGCATTTTGACAGGTATAAAGAACACACACGGGCAGGGGGATTGAAGTTATAATATAAACACGCATAAACGTGTTAAATTGTGTAGAAATAAAAAGTTTTATACTGCCATGAATTGATTGACTTCTGCATAATTGGGCGATAATATTATGCAGAACCATATTTTTTTGGGCAGAAAGGGTGTTAGCGGTGAGAGAATTTGATTACTCCTCCGTTCCGAGTGAATTAATGAACTATGAATTAATGAATCTGGTTTCTGCAATTCATGAATATAAAGGAAAGCAAGAACTGTTTATTGAAGCTAAGGCCGATGTATTAGAGGCCATGCTTGAAATTGCCATAATTCAAAGTACCGGGTCCTCCAATAGAATCGAAGGAATCTATACATCCGATGAGCGCTTGGATGCTTTGGTAAAGCTTAAGGCGGAGCCACGCAACCGTTCCGAACGCGAAATCGCTGGTTATCGGGAGGTGCTGAGACTGATCCATGAAAGCTATGATTATATGGTGCCTCGTACCAATGTAATACTACAGCTGCATAGAGACCTGTACCAGTTCAGCCCGTCATCTATCGGTGGTAAATTTAAAAATTCGGATAATCTTATCACTGAAACAGATGCATTCGGCCAAAGCAAAATACGCTTTAAACCCTTGACGGCATTTGAAACCCCTGAGGCTGTTGGCCTACTGACCAATACCTTTATAGATGCAATCAACGCTGAAAAATACGATCCATTGCTGCTGATCCCCATGTTCGTTTTGGATTTTCTATGCATTCATCCCTTTAACGATGGTAATGGACGCATGAGCCGTCTATTAACACTGCTTCTTCTGTACCGTTCAGGGTACATTGTGGGCAAGTATATTAGTATTGAGATGATTATTGAAAAAACGAAAGAGACCTACTACGAGGTACTATTGGATAGCTCAGCTGAATGGCATGAAGGGAAGAACTCTTACCTGCCGTTTGTCAGGTATTACTTGCAGGTCATATTAAATGCCTACAAAGATTTTTCGGCTCGGGTAGAATTGATGCTAAATCGCAGTCTTTCCAAGCCGGAACGAATCCGCAAGCTGTTTGACAGTAGCCTGCAAAAGCTGTCGAAGCGCATGATTTTGGAAAAATGTCCGGATATCAGCACCTCGACTGTAGAGATGACCTTGGCGGCTCTGCTGAAAGAAGGTTATATAATTAAGACGGGTGCTGGCAAAAATACCGCATACATCCGCAGCACAGGCTAGTAAATTTTATATTCTTATTAGTGGATAT
Organism: Desulfitobacteriaceae bacterium; assembly: GCA_028709045.1. GTDB lineage: Bacteria > Bacillota > Dehalobacteriia > Dehalobacteriales > Dehalobacteriaceae > JAQVXR01. The sequence continues at coordinate 1,679 of JAQVXR010000098.1, forward strand.
TCGAAAAAAATGAAATTATATAAAGGGCGACGCACTGCTGCAAAAACTCATCCTATCATGGCTCACTAGGTCATGCCCTTACATGTTTGTTTTTTCACCAGGTTATATATCACGGTTTGATATTTACATAACTTACAACATTTCCGGTAACTAATGGATAAATTTTTATGATTGAATGGAAGGCCATTGAGAGGCCTTATGCCACGGAAATTAAAGGGATGTCACAACTGATCTAGTTGTAACAAATTAGAATTGTGAAATTGAAATTTTTTTAATATACTTCCGTAATAATAAATACATAGTACTGACAAAACAACGGGAATTTAGGAGGTAATCTATATGAAAATCAAACAGACAATTGCATTAGGACTAATGGGGTGTTTTTTATTTAGCAGTACTGCATTCGCTGCCCCCACCCTGGCAGAACCAGCCAAAACTACAAAGCCAATCGAGGTCGTAGCTGCTTTTAATCAGGAAAACCAGATTACATCTGAGTTAATTCAGGAAAAGAATGAATTCTTGGAAATCGATATTACTTATCCGGTCATTTCAGGATTGACCGATGCTGATTTCCAGGAACAATTAAACTATCACATTAAAAAACAAGTCACATATAGCAAGGACATTATTGAAGTGCAAGCTAAGGAATATGCCCAAGATGCTAAAAAGAATGGTTGGGAAGTGCGACCCTATCAGCTTTTCATCGATTATGACCTGAAAACGAATGACGAAGACTTTCTTTCGTTTACGATAACTTACTATACTTATACCGGCGGAGCTAATGGCATGACCGTTGTAAGTTGTATCAATATTGATAAAAAGGCTAATAAGCCTATCCACTTGGAAGATTTATTTCCGCAAGGAGCAGATTTTAAAACGAAAATAAATAATGAAATAGTTAAACAGATTGAACTGCGCTCTAAGGATGAAGAAGAAATGTTCTTTGAGGGGGATGTGGGTTTTAAGAGTATTAAAGATTCACAAGGTTTTTATTTAAAAGATAACGATATTGTAATTGTTTTTCCCAAGTATGAAATAGCGCCTGGGGCAATGGGCATCCCTGAATTTGCCATTAATTTGGCTGAACTCAAGGACGGCTTAGCCTTGAAAGATGAGACTAAAATAGTTGTTGAGGGTTTGGAAATTAACACTATCATTAACCAGGAAAATCAAACGGCGATGATACCCCTGCGCCTAACCGCAGAAAAATTAGGCTATACTGTAGCCTGGAATGGTGAGGAGCGAAGTGTTCTGCTGACTAAAGGTGAGGCATCAGCTAAAATAAAAATTGGTGATAATATATATATCGCCAACCATAAGATACCCTATATTTTAGAAGCTCCTGCGGTTATTATTAATAATTGCACTTATGTGCCCGTATCGTTTTTAGAAAAAGTATTACTGTATAGACTCTAATTAGTAGTGTTGGTTACATATTATGATGTCTATCACTAAACCAATATGTGCTCTATAAGCTAACCAGGTAAACTTTACCCCTTGCTGTGGGTAAGATAAAATCCTTGGCCAACTTAATTCCATGTTTACTTACTATATAATACGCCCCGTCTCCACCAAAACAATAGCGGGTATTACTCGATCTACTCGATCAGGACCGTTTTTACGGTCCTTTTTTGCGTATGTACGGTACCTGGTACCTACTTATCTATTTTCAGATACCATTAATTACAATTGACGTACTTGACCCGCTTATTCTACAATTGTAGAATAAGCATAAGAATTAAGAAAAAAAGGAGATATTCCATGGAAAATATTAAAAGGTTGCCTGATAGTGAGCTGGAAATAATGATGATAATATGGGAAGCAGGCCATTCTGTACCTTCTGCCTATATTATGGATAAGCTATCTGGAAATAAAAACTGGGCCAATACAACTGTGCTAAATTTTTTAGCCAGATTGGTGGACAGAGGTTTTTTAGAAATAACCAAACAGGGAAGAACAAACTATTACCATCCCATAATAGATGAGCAAGATTATCTTAACAAAGAGAGTAAATCATTTATGAAAAGAATGCACATGAGCTCACTGAAAAATTTTGTGGCTGCCTTATATGATGGCAATTCTATAGACACCGAAGAACTGGAAGAATTAAAACAATATGTCGAAGAGGTTGCCAATAAAAATAAAGGGAGATAGATATGACAGAGATTATTTTTCAAATTCTCGCTTTATCAATAAGTATGACTCCTATAATTGCTGCTTTGCTTTTACTTACACCTTTATTTAATAAATGGTACATATCAAACTGCAGGTATTGGATATGGCTGGCTGTGTCATTAAGATTACTGTTCCCGTTTTCCGTTGGGACATCGGCACCGGCCATTTTCAATATAGCTTTTAATTCGGCAGAAAATAGTGCTGCTATCAATAATCTGGCCCAGGAAGCTATAACCTTCGGCAATGACTTACCTGGTGCGGCAATTGGGACCAACTTTAGCCCGGGTGTTATTGAAGTAATGCTGATACTATATTTGCTTGGTGTTCTTTTGTATTTAATCAACAGCATGTCGGGTTATCTCTCGTTCAGCTGGATAATCAACAAGAGAGCGAATGAACCGGCAAATGACGGAATCTACCGGGCAATCAATGAGATTAGCATGCAAAAGGGACTAAATATAAAAGCTGATTTACTTAAAGTACTTATTAGTAAGGGAATATCAGGACCGATGGTAATTGGCTTATTACGGCCGGTACTGTTATTGCCTCATGAAAATTATAGCGATACCCAACTTAAAGTGATTTTAACTCATGAGCTGGTGCATATTAAACGTCATGACATTACATACAAAACGCTGCTTTTGTTAGTTTGCGCTTTGCATTGGTTTAACCCGCTGGTACATATAATGGCCAAAAAAGCCAACCGGGATATTGAGATTACCTGTGATAGTATTGCATTGCGAGAAACTGGAGTTGAGGAGAAGAAACTGTACAGCCTGACGATAATTGAAATGGCTGCTAGAAATTGCAGAACCAATCCCCCGGCTATTTCGAGCGGTTTTAAAACCGGCAAGGAAAGCCTGGAGAACAGAGTGAAAAATATATTTGATTTCGAACATAAGGGAAAAGGAACAGGAGCATTAATTATTATAGTGCTGGTGCTGTTGGTTTGCAGCAGTTTCATAAGAATAAGCACCATTTCGCCTACGGTTGCTAATGCTTCGGCTACACCGATCTTTGAGCAAAATGCAAGCATACCGACGAACGTTGATACGTTTGATTATGCAGCCAGCATTGATGAGGTAAATAGTAAGGTAACGGAAAGCCCCTATTCAGCAGTTAACGCAAATAATGGTAATCTTGCACAGCTTAAAACTGAAACGACAGCAATACCAAAAGGACAAACCATGCAAACGGATTTACAGCCGGTAGAACTAGTGATAATTGATTTGAAACAGTTAAACTCCGAAAATACCATTGATATTACTGAGGAGAATTCGCTGACAGATTAAACATGGGGTACAGGTAAGAGATATGAAAACATTAGCAATCAATAAAATATATAAACTTATAGCAATTATTATTAGTATAACTTTATTTTGGCTACTTTTGTCAGGCTGGAGCATACAGAATTCGGGTTTATCAAAAGTAGAGCAACGGGCTGCAAGCGTTGAATTGCTGCAGGATGTACAAAAAGGTCCTTACTTAATAGTTGGTTTGCATGATGACCGGGTAAGATTTATAAATCAAGTGGATGGTTACGGAATAACTATTCCTGAAAGTATGAAGATAACTGAAAGAGAGTCAACTAATATTAGAATTGTGCTTGAAGATGAACACCGGAGAATGGAGATATATAAGCAACCTTTAACAGCTAATAATATTACGGCAGATACTTATATATCATATTCAAACTATTTTTTAGGCAACACTGCTGATCATAAAACGGAAATACGGAAGAATACCAAAATTAACGGATTTCCAGCCCAAATCAACCAATGGTCAAGAAATAAATTATTAAATGTAGTCAATGACAAAAATTTTTATGCCTGTATCGACATAGTGAGCAAAGATTATGTTTACACATTTTTGATTAAATCCGATGTTCCTTTTAATCAGTGTGGCGGCTATTCAGATTTAACTGAGGAATTTTATACCTTTACTCCTATGGCCAAGCCGACTGCGGTAAAATTTAAAAACAAAATAAATAAATTATGGAATACGGAGACAAAAGAGTTTTATGAGCAATATTTCTCTCTGGCAAGTAATCTTACCTGGGGTATCTTTAAATATTCGGCTCCGCAGAATATGGAGGAATTGAAAGAGTTAGAAAACAAGCTGGATTATAATTTCAGGTTTTTGTTAGTTTATAAGCATATGCAGAAGAATTTTAAACCGGGATATGTTAAATCAGATCTAGATAAGGCTTATGACAATGGCAAAACAGTGGAACTTACCCTGCAAACTACCAGTCAGGAAGCCGGGGAAGGAAATATGGTTTATGACATATTAAACGGTAAATATGATTGTTTCCTCAGGTCATTTGCTAAAGAAACCGCAGAATTTGGACATCCAGTTCTCTTCAGGTTTGGTAATGAAATGAACGGGGACTGGTGTGAATATTCCAGCTTTCATACCGCCCGGGATCCAGAAATATATAAAGCCTTATACAAATATATATATGAAACTGTTGCCGCTGCCGGTGCTGATAATGTTATCTGGGTCTGGAATCCCAATGAAAAATCCTTCCCTAATTTCAAATGGAATCATGAGATAATGTATTATCCTGGTGATGAGTACGTTGATGTAGTCGGGCTGACCGGTTATAATACCGGGAATTATTATAAAGGCGAAAGATGGAGAAGCTTTACCGAGATTTATGATGAGCTATATTTAAAGACAATAAGTGTATCTGAAAAACCTCTGATGATTACTGAGTTTTCTTCCAGCAGTATAGGCGGAGACAAAGAAACCTGGGTAAAGGATATGTTTGACGATCTGGACAAGTACCCGCGTATTAAGGTCGCCATCTGGTGGAATGGCTGTGATTTAGATGCCAATGGACAGGTTGCCCGGTCCTATTTTATTGATGATCCACAAGGATTACTTATAATATTCCGTGATCATTTAAAAGAGTATAAGTGAGAGGGAAGATCAAGATGAAGAAAAAACTAATCACAATGTTACTGATGATCGTATTTACACTGGGCATATTTTCTGTTCCGGCTCATGCCGCAAGTGGTAATGTAAAAGTTGTTTTACCGGCTTTTAAAGTGACATTGAACGGGACGGTCATTGAAAATTACCGATGAAATGATCTACTTTACAGACAGTAACCAATATCTGTACCGGGTCCCGTTAAGCGGAGGCCAGGCCGAACTATTGATCGATCAAGCCGTAAGCCAGTATGAAATACTGCAGGGGCATTTATATTATGCGTTGGCAGACACTTGACAGCTGTTTGCTCTTGGTAATGAAGAATCGATCAATCCCGGCGGGCAGCTCAAAAAAATGGAAATCCAGAATGGTTATTTGAACGCGATTTTTAAGAAAGAAAGTGAATCCCCTTATAAAATGATGATAATTGATAAAAACGGCCAGATACTCTATAAAACCATGGAAAATATACTTCTGGTAAGAATTGAAAACGGCAAAGTGATTTTAGTGAAAGATAATTGAGAATTGGAATAACAAAATAACGCTGACGCTTGGCTATTTTTGTTTTGCCTGAAAATCCAGTAACAAAGCGGTTTCTCTTTAAGCTTTTTTAGATAGCGGGCAGCAGGAGGCAAAATGATCAGTTTGGCCATCAGTCTGCCTACGAACCAAAAATATCGTCATAGCTGTTATTTGATGTTTTACTTTGAGCAGCAAGACGGACTTCATCAAGCAAACGTTCCACAGCGGGGCGGATTTGGCGGCGGGTTTCTTTAAATTTATCTAGGAGTTCTTGGCCTAAAAGACCTTGAGCTATTAAATCGGCCAGGATTTGTTCGTCAAATTCTCCACCACTTTCCCGAACGGGACGGATAACGATGGCATTGTTTCCTGGGCCGATCTCTTTGCCCGATACTGTATGGGGTCCGAAAGTCTTGTAATAGAGCAGGCAACCTGCTATGGGTAGGCTGATAGCTGCGAACCACATCAACATCTTATGCGCCGCGTAAAAATCGATCACTTCAGTTGCTTCCTTTCTCGGTCCCGTCATGAAGACGGTGGTTTATGAAAAGCACTAAAGAAATATTAAGGCTTATCAATAATTAGAAAAATTGAGAGGTTGACGGGAATTGGTAGGGATTATCCAAAGAGCGTAGTGTGACAAAACCCCCGTCCCCATGACACGTGCGTCCCCATGACACGTGCGGTGTTCGGTGGCTTAGGGCCCAGTATATTTCTAGACATGGAATATACTGGAATATGTAGTATAATAAAAAAAACAATATAGGGGATGCCATGCTGAATTATATGACTGTGAAAGAAGCAGGAGAAAAGTGGGGTATCGGCAGCCGGATGGTAACACTGTACTGTGCAGATGGGCGGATTGAGGGGGCAGAGAAAATGGGCAATATGTGGCTGATCCCCAAGGACGCAGAAAAGCCTGAAGACGGCAGGTATAAAAAGAGGATAAAAAATGGGAAATAATATGAAAGACATGCAAAATAATATGATAGAGTCCTTCCAATCGTTCTTTGGAAAGGAAGAATTGCTTGCCAAGGTGATTGAGTGCTTCCCCTACCCGATTGAGATTTACGCTCCGGACGGAACATCGGTGCTGGTGAATAAGGCTATGCTGGCTGAATATCATGCTATCAGCCCGTACATGGTTGTCGGGAAATACAATGTATTTAAAGATCCTTACATTGTCGCCTCGGGCCAGCTCCCCGTGTTAAAACGGGCTTTTAAGGGCGAAACCGTCTTTTTCCCAGATGTCAGAATGCCTTTGGAAGAAATTTCGGAGTGGTATGGCATAAAGGATTTCGATGTGGAGGCTATATATCAGGATATTACGGTTTTCCCTATTCTGGACGGCGAAAAACGGGTGATCTATGTCGCGGCATTTTTAATCAACAGGAGGGTTTATCGCGGCAAAGATGAGATTGAAAAGGCCAAAGAATACATAGAAACCCATTGGCAGGAGCCTTTTGACCTAAGCGAAACAGCAAAGGCGGCCTACCTCAGCAAAGCTCATTTCACAAAGCTGTTCAAGAAGCATACCGGTGTGACGCCTCATGAGTATTATACTAATTATAAAATCAGTAAATTGAAGGAGAAGCTGCTGGATACCAACCTTTCCATCGCCCAAGCCTTTGCCGCCTGCAACATGGACTATAACGGCCATTCCGCCCGAGTATTTAAAAATAAAACCGGACTTTCCCCTTCTGCTTACCGGAAAAAGTCAGAATAAAAAATTGCCATAAAAAGTAATAAGAGAAAGCCGGGCTTTGGTTTATACGAAAGCCCGGCTTTTTTATTGTGAATACAACAAGGTTCCCAGGCTCCGTCAGCAATCCTTGATTGCGTTGACTGGTAGGAGTTCTTATTTTCAAGATCGCACTTTCCTTACTAATTATAAGCATATCCAGCAATTTTATGCCCAAGGCAACCACGCCGGCACAGAAGGCCGCCGGTTACGGCATGGCAACGAGAGAACAGGCCATAGCTTTATCGGTCAGGACACATGATAAAGCGCCGGAAATTAAAGCATCCGGCAGCAATTCACCAGCAACTAAGGATACAGGAGCAAAATTGCCGGACGGATTTCCATCCGACCTGATACAGATCTATGAGGGCGGCAAAATTACCTCCGTCGAAGAAAAAGCCTTTGCCGGAG
>JAQVXR010000099.1 GCA_028709045.1 Desulfitobacteriaceae bacterium
ATATGGTGATGACAATACTCCAGCTCCATTTAACAAGGAACCAAAAGGATGCTGGACTTTGTGGAGAAATATAGCGGCTCAATGTGATGAATTTGGAAATCCAGATAAGTTCTGCACAAGTACAGAAAAATCTAATTGGGAATCTTGTACAGTAACTTGTCATGATGAACGTGTTCCCGAATATATTGAAAAGATTACAAAACGTTCACCATATGGTGGACGCACTGTAACCGGTGGTATAGTTACAGCTCTTGACTCTTCGTGGCTGATGAGTTGGACTATAAACCGTCAAGAACAATATTATGGACAACCTGAAAAAGACGTTCTTGTTTGGGTATATGGTTTGTTTACCGATGTTCCTGGAGATTACATTAAAAAACCTTTGCGGGATTGTACTGGTAAGGAAATTACAAAAGAATGGTTATATCATATAGGTGTTCCTGTGGACAAAATAGAAGAATTAGCAGAATCATGTACTGCAGTTCCTGTTATGATGCCATTTATCACATCTCAATTTATGCCCCGTGAATTTGGCGATCGTCCTTATGTTGTACCCAAGAATGCAGTAAACTTTGCTTTCCTGGGACAATTTGCTGAAACCTTGGATGCTCCAGGCCGTGATACTGTATTTACTATCGAATACTCAGGACGTACAGCCATGGAAGCAGTATATGTATTAACTGGAATTGAAAAAGGAGTTCCTGAGGTATTTGCTTCGAAATATGATGTCCGTTATTTACTAAATGCAGGTGTAAGTTTACTGGATGGAGAAAAACTGGAACTCGATTTACCACCAACGACTAAACGTAAAATTTTAAAACAAATAGCAGGAACGGAAATTGAAGAATTGTTGAAAGAATTTGGAATTATTTAATGACATTTAGAATTAAATAATTTGATTAAAATCCCGAAGTAAAATATCGGGATTTTAATTTATATGCATTTAGTTACTTATATTGCCGCTTGGTATCGTGGCAATATAATAAAACATCCTACATTGGAGGAGACTTCTGTGAAAGAACAAAAAAATATTAAGCAAGCTTATATTCCTACTATAGAAGAAATGCAAAGTTGGTATGAAGATGATTTGCGCAGGGAAGCCTCCAAATCATCGGATTATGGTCAATTATGAAGGAACAAATGAACTAAACCCAGCCTTTAAATCACGTTTCGTAACGATTGAATACAATTATGTACCTCAAAAGATAACCGGTTCGTTAGAAGATCAAGAGTTTCCAGAAAAAAATGAACTTTTTAGAATAATAATAACTCGATTAGCTGACAAAAATGGAAATATTCATATTCCTGATTCGAAAAGGACATTAGAAGAATTGTTTCGCTTTTCTCAGTTATGTAGGGTTACCCAGAATATTTTTATGGGTAACTGGAAAGAAAATGAGGTTCAAAAAGATTTTGGGACGGATGAACCGGAGCTCCGGGAATCTGTATTATCAATCCGTAATATTTTGCATGTTTTAGATAATTTTGACCAAATGCCTGATGTTAAAGGACAGGTTAAAGTTACAAGGATTCATACAGAGCATGATTTCTATGAATTTGGCAGATGTTTAGAAATTAGTAATGGTTTATTTGTAGTGGAAAATGGAGACGAAAAGTTAAATTTATTTGAAATAGTAAAAGAAAAAAAGATAAATATCGTCTTGTTTTTCATAAAGATATATATTGCACTATTCCCAATTGGACTGCATTGGAAAAAATAAATGAAGATTATTTTGTAGCTGGAACAAAGATGGGAGAATTATATTTTATTAAATACGAGAACCAGCAACTTATTATTACAGAAAAAATTAATTGTGGAAATGATGAAATAAGGCAAATTAGATGCCTGGAGGATGAAAATGGCAGCAAGACTTCCCTTATAGTGGCAGGCAATAAAGGACATCTTAAGATATTTTCTCTATGTGAAGATGCAAAAACTATAAAAAAAGATGGCCAAATAAAGGAAAAACTAGATGTCGATAGCTTTATTAACACTTATCCGGATTTTATAGAAGCTGAAAAAAAAGGGAACCACAAAAACCTCCTGATTTTTAACAGGTACTTATTAGAACCTCAAACAGATATATTGCCTGAAAGAATAGAGATTTCTTTTGTTATAGACAATTCAGGATCAATGGATGCGTCAAAAATTGAGGGTGCAAGAAAGGCTTTAGCAGTGACATTGCTGTCAATTGATGATTTTAATCGATATTTAAAAAGCAATGCAGAACAATTGAATAAAAAAGTAGAAGTTTTAAGTGAGACATGGTTTTTTGGCAGTAAGTATTATAATGTTAAAGAATTTAATGATAAAGATGTAAAGGAAAAAGAAAAAAGCGATATAATACGCTCAATCGTAAAACTGGATGCAACTGATGGAGCAACAGACGATGGTAGCTGTCTTAGGGAAATATGCGACAGAATTACGTCCATGCAGGAAAGGGAACTCAAAAATGGAAAACAAATAAAGATAGTCTTCGAAATTACAGACGGTGCATCAAGTTTTCCAGGAGCAACCAAAGAAGCTGTACAGGGATTGTTATCCAAAAACGTGGAAGTCTATGCATTCCAAATAGGAAAAAATAGCGAAACTAATGAAAAGATCTTTAACTTCGTATGGAATGAAGGATACAAACAACCGCACGGGGTAATGATTGGTGAACAAGTAGAAAAACTGCCAAAAGAACTGCTAAAATCAGTAGGGAAAAATATGCAGTCTATTTTTAATAATTAGTGAAAGCGGACCCGCATAAGGGCTGCACCGGGAGATGTGATAAAAATCCCGGCAAACATAAAGCATTGACATATCAAAACAACATAAAAATACATTTGCATTATTCTCTGAGCTATAAGAGTATAAGAAATAGGGACAAGGGGACAGCAAACCGTCCCCTTGTCCCTATTTAACTAAGCCTGTTCCTGCAGAAGGAGATAAAGTTATGAGATACGATAAAATTAAAAAAGGTATTTTTATGGAACGGCCTAACCGTTTTATAGCCCTGGTAGAAATTGAAGGGAAAATAGAGGTATGTCATGTAAAAAACACGGGTCGATGCAAGGAGTTACTGACTGAACAGGCAGAGGTACTGGTTCAGGAATGTGGCCATCCCGGCAGAAAAACTAAATATGATTTAATTTCTGTTTGGAAAGGACCACGGCTTATTAATATGGACAGCCAGGCCCCCAACACTATCTGCCGGGAGTGGCTGAACTCCGGAGCTTATTTTCAGGATCTCAAGATGATTAAGCCTGAACAAAAATACAGGAACTCACGTTTCGACTTTTATCTTGAGACCGCATATAGAAAAATTTTCGTTGAGGTCAAAGGCGTCACTCTCGAAAATAAGGGTATTGCGCTTTTCCCGGATGCGCCTACCGAGCGGGGCGTTAAGCATCTCAAAGAACTGGCTGCATGTATAGAAGAAGGCTATGAGGCCATGGTTGTTTTTATTATTCAAATGAGAGATGTGCGGTACATGATGCCCAATGACAGGATGCATCCTGAATTTGGGGCTGCGCTCAGGGCACTTTCTTCTAAAGGGGGAAAGATTTTGGCTATCGATTGTTCAGTTACAGAGGATACGATCATACCTGGATCACTTGTGAAAGTCAGGCTGTCTTAGCTTATGGCGCGTCTGCCCGTGCCCTTGTTTCCTCAAAAACTCTGGTCGTTTTATTTATTCAATGATACAATTAAAATGCGAATTTATGCACGGGGGCGAAGCAATGGACAAAATTGTAATTGAACCACGCAGACTTTCCGTCCTTGCGTTTTCCTTACTATTCGCATACCTGCTTTCGTTTGTGTTTGAAGGTCAGGTTTTTTATAGCCTGACGGATTATTTTAAGATATCCTCAACCACATTTATCTTTACCGCCATTATTGCACATTTTGTCGGCCTTTTTGGCTGCGGTTTTTTTTTAAAAACGGCAAGGGCTGCAAAAATTGTAATGCTGTATGGTATTGGATTAAGTTTTGTGGGTTCCATACCGTTTTTCTTTTCCGGTTTTTTGTGGACAGTGTCGCTTATTGTTTGTGCCTTAGCTTCAGGTTGCGCGGTTGCTGCATGGGGATATTTTCTCAAAAGCTGTACACCTAGAAACGAGCGTATCAAAACCTGTGCGGATGTACTGATTTATTCTAATATAGTAATGATTCTTATCAATCTTACTGCTATTTACCTATCACCTCTTATTGGACTTGGCTTATCTATTCTGGTGCTACTACTGGCAGGAGTTGTCACGGCGCTGCTTCCGACAACCGAAGAACTGCCAGCCGGTGTCAGCGACACCGTAGTGTACCCTAATTTAAGGGCGCCAATGCTGTACTTAATTCTGTTTGTGGTGATTATCACCATTAACTCAGGGCTGATGTATCAGGTATTTAACCCCGCTTTTAAGTATTTGACATGGCTTACCAGCTGGTATTGGGCTGTGCCTTATATTGTGGCCCTTATAATCATGCGCAATCTGCCAGGCAAGGTGAAACGCTCTTACTTTTTATATGTGGGTATGGCCATGATTATGGCTTCTTTTATAGCTTTTATGTTTCTGGATCGTTCCGCCGCCAGTTATCTGGTAGTGGACACTCTCATGCTGGGGGCCTGCGGGATTTTTGATTTATTTTGGTGGAGTATTATCGGTGAAATGCTGGACTACACCGGCAATCCAGTAAAAATATTCGGTATCGGTTTATCGGCTAACGTTTTTGGGGTATTGCTGGGCGGTTTGCTGGGCAGCAGCATCACTTTATTAAACATCTCCAGCGCTAACGTAGCTGTTATTGCTCTAACCGTGATTTGTATTACTTTGGCAATTTTGCCTCTCTTAAACCGCCATCTGGTTATGCTCTTGTCGAATCATACTTATCTGATGGCTTATGCCTCAATGGAAGAAAAACAGCAAAGAAATATCATAAATACTGCCAAGACACTTGATCTTCTTACTAATCGTGAGCAGGATGTCTTGCGATTGATTCTTGGTGGTAAAACTAATAAGGCTATTGCTGCAGAACTTGTTATCAGTGAAAATACTGTGAAAACCCATGTTAAAAATATTTACTCCAAATATGGCGTTTCCTCCCGGGCTGAAATTATAAGTACCTTGCTTAAAAATGAATAGCTGGTCAATGCCTTAAAATAGGAATTTTACGCCCCTCACCCTTTTGGGTGAGGGGCTTTTTTTGTGGCAAATCATTCCTTTTAGTGATGACAATTCCAGTGATTTTATATAAGTATATATTTGAGCAAATAAAAACATAGGGGTGATGCGATGGCAGACTAAAGTATATATTTATTTCGCTGTAAGAGTTGAAATAATATTCAGCCGAGCACTTCGGCTCGATTTTGTATCAATTTTAGGAGGAAGAAAAATGCAAAAAAAAATTACTTCGCTTTTGCTGACTGTAGCCATGCTGCTGTCGCTGTTTACACTTCTACCGGTAAGGGCTTTTGCGGCAGATGGGACCACCTGGGACGGAAATGCCTACCCCATAACCCAGGGTGAAGGTACAAAGGATGATCCCTATATCATTGATACCGCGGGTAAACTGGCCTATTTGGCACAAAACCCAGGTTTAGGTTTCCTTAAAGAATATTATTACCGCTTGGAAGCCGATTTGGGCCTTAATGGGTCAGAACATGATTGGGTGCCGATAGGAAATATGTCAAGTATAGCAACTAATTTTCAAGGACATTTTGATGGCAACGGCCACATTATTAGCAATATGTCTACTCCAGATGAACAAAATGCAGGATTGTTTGGCGTTATAAGTGGTGCAACGATTAAAAATTTGAGCGTTTCTGGGGATGCTAAGGCCGTAAACACTTGGAGCGGTCGGGTGTGCAGCGGGGGCATAGTCGGAATCGCAGTGAATAGCAAGATTATAAACTGCTATCATTCAGGTAATGTTGAATCCGATACAAACCGACAAAGTAATGATGCTAGTAGAAGTGGGGGTATTGTAGGATCTATTTCTGAATCTGAGATTATTAACTGCTATCACTCTGGAAATGTAACGGCTAATAATACTAATGGCCCTCCTTATAATTATTATCCAAATGCGGGTGGAGTAGCTGGATACCAAGAGAATGATTGGAAAGTTAAATACTGCTATTGGGACAACGGAAGTGCTATTACGCCACTCAATGCTCATGGAATCGGCAATGCGACGGAAACGGTCGCCAATGTGGTTTATTTTTCCGGTACTACCCCTACGTTAGCAACGGAAATAACTGTAGGTAGTATTGCTACCAATAATCTTCTTGCGGCTCTTAATGCCAATCTTGATGTGCTTCAGGACGACACACTTTTTAAGTGGACAGGGTCAGATGGATATCCCACTTTCGCCAGCGAAAAGTGGGCAGCTGCTGCATCAAATGATGCCACCTTATCAGCACTGACCATCAGCTCTGGTACGTTGTCACCGTTGTTTGCATCCGGCACAAGCAATTATACAGCCAGCGTTGCCCACAGCGTATCTTCTATCAATATTACTCCGAAAGTGAACCAGCCTGATGCTGCCGTTACAATAAACGGTTCAGCAACGGCCAGCGGTTCTGCCAGCCCAGTAGCACTAAATGTGGGTGATAACAACATAACCATACAGGTGATAGCTGAGGATAATACTACAAGCAACACTTACACCATCACCATTACACGTGTTGCCGCCACGGATGCTTCCATCAATTCCTCTACGGCTAGTTTTGATAAATACGCTAGTGCAGCAGGCTGCGCGGATGTAACCATTACCAAATCCGATGGTGATCATACTTTAAGCGATATTAAAAATGGTGCCACCGTATTAAGGAAAAATATAGATTATATCATAGACGGCAATACCGTTACCATCAAGAAGCAATACCTGGCCAGTCTGCCAACCGAATCCGCCGTTTTGACCTTTGATTACAACGGCGGTAGCGATCCTGTATTGACCATAACTATCACAGACAGCACCCCGGCAGTTTCTTCCGATGCCACATTATCGGATCTGACTATCAGCGCAGGCACATTATCACCGGCCTTTTTCTCCGATATAACCAGTTATACAGCCAATGTTGCTCACAGCATAGCTTCGGTCAACATCACTCCGACAGTGAATCAGGCTGATGCTTCTGTCACGATAAAAGGTTCAGCGGCAGCCAGTGGCACTCCCAGTGCAGTAGGGTTAGATGTGGGGGATAATACCATAACCATAGTGGTGACAGCTCAGGATGATTCTACCACCCAGACCTACACTATCACTATTACCCGTGCGGCCGCCAGTTCTTCCAAAGGTGGAGGCGGTGGTGGGAGCAGCCCCACCTACTATTCGGCTTCTGTCGATACGAAAAGCAATAACGGGGAGATAAACTTCGACAAAACCCGCTCAACGCCTGGCAGTAAGGTAACCATTACTGTAACCCCTGATGAGGGATACGAAATCGACCGCCTGATCATTCTCGATAAAGACGGTCATGAAGTAAGTTACACCAAAAACGTTGATGGAACCTATTCATTCACCATGCCATCCGGTGATATAACGGTTAATGCTCTATTTACTGAAATTGCAACCGTAATTCCAACCGTATTGCCGGAAAAACCGCCGGCCTTGCCATTTGTCGATGTTGAGAAAAGTGATTGGTATTACCACTCGGTTGACTACGTTTACAGAAACCAGTGGTTTGCCGGTGCCACGGAAGAACATTTTGAGCCCAACACCCCCATGAGCCGCGCCATGCTGGTCACAGTTCTGTGGAGGCTGGAAGGTCAAGCAGATATAAATGTCAATCAGGTATTTTTAGATGTTCCACCAGGTGAATACTACGCCAAAGGGGTAGATTGGGCCAACAGCCAGGAGATCGTCCAGGGATATGGAAATGGGACATTTGGTCCCCTGGACAATATCACCCGGGAGCAGATGGCGCTCATTCTTTATAAATTTGCACAATTCAAGGGATATGATACTTCCGCCACCACCAACCTGGATAGCTTCCATGATGCCAGCCAGGTCTCCCCCTGGGCAGTTGATGCTGTAAAGTGGGCGGTAGCCAGCCAAATTCTATCCGGCAAAGGCAGCGGGACTCTGGATCCATCAGGACCTGCTACCAGGGCAGAGGTAGCTAGTATCCTTACGCGCTTTGTTACGAACCTGGAAGGCTAAATCGAATCATCAGAGAGGCAATTTCATCAAGAATTGCCTCTCTATGTTATTAGGGATTTGTAATTTTCCAAAAAGGGAGATGTTAGTATTGAGCAAATTTTGTACTGCCTGCGGCGCATCTGTGCAAGAAAATGTAAAATTTTGCACCGGATGTGGTGCGCCGGTTATAAGCGAAGCACTAGGCGAAGAAGCGGAGCGGGGGACTTCCCCTATGGTCAGCCCGGAAACCGTTAAAAAAGAAGCGGAGCAGGGGACTCCCGGAATCCTCAGTCCGGCACTTGCTAAAACAGCAACACAGCTCTTGCACACCAGCCGGGCACCTGCCACAGTCGGGGAAATAAGCCTGCCCCAGGAAATGTTTTCCCTGCCCGTACCGGAAGTTGTCAATTCATTTGTAGTTTTGGGCAGTGGGGCAAGGCAGTTGCTGGCAAACACTCAGGCAGCTCTCCGGGATAAAAAGCGGCTGATACCGGCCCTGGTTTTAGCAGTATTGTGGATAGTGCTTATCTTCCTGCCCCGGGCAGGTACGGATGCTGTACCGGTAAAGATTCTGTCCTGGCTGACCTTTGCTCAGGGAGGATTAAACGGAGGTCTCATTAGTAAAATCGGCGGTATTTTAGGCAAAGGTCTCTTGGCCGCCTTTTTTACATCATTAATAATCGATAAAAGCACTCTGGGCCAGATGAAAGCCGGTTTATCTGCTGTAACTGGCGGCCTGAAAGGTTACAAAGCCACCCGGGCCAGCTGGCTGCTGGGGACGGCCTTAGCACTTATTCTCTACAATATCATGGTAGGCAGTACCTCTTTACATAACAGTATGGCAGCCATTGCCTGTCTGGGGCTTTCCCTGCGGGGCCTGGCAGGTGGCGGCAGCTTTGCCCGGCAGTTTTTCACCTCAGTTTTCTATAAAAAGCCTGTAAATAATGCCAGCATCAACCCCTTTATGGGCGGCTGGGGGGCCGGTTTTGCTCTGGCTTTTGTGTGCTCGGTTTTACCGGGGGGATTTAATGGCTATATTGGGGGAGCTGTATTATTAGTTTCCGCAGGTATTGCCAAAGCAGTCGGCCGCAAAAATAAGGAGGTGCCAGCTTAATGAGAAAAAGGATACTGATACTAACCCTTTCGCTTATTCTAACCTTTATGCTGGTATCTGTGCTGCCCATGGCAGCCTTTGCAGCCGATCCCAAGGAGGGAGATTATGTAGACCCGGTGGAATATTACGATCTGCAGCGGTTTGCGGGGATGCAGCTGACTGCCAAAGGCGATATCAGCAAGGCCATTCAGGAAAAGGATTTCCTGCCGGTGGAA
>JAQVXR010000100.1:0-6249 GCA_028709045.1 Desulfitobacteriaceae bacterium
CGCTCAGAGGAGTATTACATCAATATGATGATTGCCTGGTATTTCGCAACGGCACTAGCCAAGCAATATGATGCTGCGTTGCCGGTTATTCAGGAACGCCGCTTGGAGAAGTGGACCCATAACAAGGTAATTCAGAAAGCAATTGAGAGCTACCGAGTTGGTGATGATGTTAAGACGTACCTGCGGACGCTGAAAGTGAAATGATTGATTTTGTTTCATCAAATTGATATCCTTGCCTTGATAACTCTGGAAAAA
Source organism: Desulfitobacteriaceae bacterium (assembly GCA_028709045.1). GTDB lineage: Bacteria > Bacillota > Dehalobacteriia > Dehalobacteriales > Dehalobacteriaceae > JAQVXR01. The sequence goes on from JAQVXR010000100.1 coordinate 256, forward strand.
TATCATCGTTCATATGCTGCATTATGAATAGGAATTTATCCAAAGTCAGGTACACAGACATTAATTTGATCTGAATTATAAATGAATGTACCCGTTTTATTGGTCTGGGCTACAGTATACATTCCCCTGGCTACTGCGTTTGCCGATATTGGCCGATATCTTCTTAGAGGACCGACAAAAAGAAAAATAAAGATCCTGCTCAAAACAATCGCTGCTTTTTCTCCTCCCCGGAATTCCTTCCTTGCGCCAGTCAACAAAGAGGGCCGAAAAATATGTAATTCATCGGCCTCCAGCAGGCATTTCAATAATTCCCCGCCCACTAAGCCGCTGGCCCCAAACAGCAACGCGCCTTTTCCAGTCATGTTTTCACCCCTATAAACATGTTTTGATTCGGTAGGTTATCTATTCACGATCTAAATCATTAAATCCTTTCACACGGGGTAAATCCAGGCAAGAGGTTTTGAAGAACCGTCACATATACCGATAAACTGTCACAATAATGGTTATTTTTATGTAGAAAAATCGCAGGACAAGTATGGTAACCTGTCGAAATCAATTGGAAGATTATGTGGGATGAGTTTAATATTCGACGTATGACGACGCGTGGGCTTTGTTAAAGTAAATTAATTAGTTTGTTACAGCTGCTAATGTCTATTAGGCGAAGTTCACAATTGTTTGTAAAGGTCTATTCCAAGGACACTCTAGGTACACATACGCTTGATATTAATCGAAGCAGGACTTTAAGGTTTTAATAAGGGGAGGAAATAATGAGTAGAGATTGGGAAGCTGTATTCACTACATGGTCTCAAGGTCCAAGCAAAACAGAAGAGGAGAAAATTGAGAATGCTGAACGTCAAATACGAGAGGCAATTAAATCAAGTGATGCACTTAAATCAAGAAATATTACTGTTTTTACGCAAGGATCGTATAGAAACCGTGTAAATGTTCGAAAAGATAGTGATGTTGATATTGGAATATTGTGTTTTGACACCTATTTTCCTGAATATGCTGATGGAAACGTAAAGAATTTTGTTGAGAAAAATTCTGTCGACTCAACTTATACATATCAAACCTTTAAAAGAGAAATTGAGGAGGCTCTAGTGGCAAGGTTTGGTAAAGAAGCTGTATCTAGAGGGAATAAATCCTTTGATATTAAGGCGAACAGCTATCGAGTCGAAGCAGATGTAGCAGCTTTTTTCGAACACCGTCGCTATACATCAGTTAATAATTATCTATCTGGAGTTGAGATGATTCCTGATGATTATAATCCTCCGCGAGTAAGAAACTGGCCTGAACAGCATTATACTAACGGTGTATGGAAAAATGATAATACAAACCGCCATTTCAAGAGGGTTGTAAGGATACTTAAAAACCTATCAAATGAAATGGCTAATAATAATATTGAGATAGCAGAGCAAACTCCTAGTTTCCTAATTGAGTGCCTAGCTTGGAATGCTCCCAATAATTTGTTTTCATATTCGACGTTAATGTCTACTGTTAGAGAAGTACTCGCCTTTTTATTCAATAATACAATGTCAGATAATACTTGTTCTGAATGGGGCGAGGTAAGTGAGCTAAAATATCTGTTTCGAGTCTCTCAGCCGTGGACAAGACAACAGGCTCATAACTTTATTAATGCGGCCTGGGATTATGTGGGATATAAATAGATGAAAAATATTAGACTTAGAAGCTCAATTTATGCATTAGTAGCGATTTCGGGACTGTCATGGTTTATCCTTGCCTCGTTATCGGGTTTGAATCTTTCAGTTGCTAAAGATTTCTTTAGTTTACTTCCAAAGGTTGTTACGATTGATTTATTTATTATAGCTGTATTCGCTAAATGGGGATGGAAACTGAAGTGCTTCAGGGAATGGCTTATTCCATTTCCTAATCTTAACGGTACGTGGATTGGAAGTATTCGTTCTGATTGGGTAAATCCTCAAACAGGGGAAAAAGTTCCACCAATACCCGTTATGCTAACGATTAATCAAAGTTTTTTAAATATAAGCTTTATAATGCATACGGGTGAGATGAAAAGCTATTCTATATCAGAGGGGTTTAAAATTGATAATGGGCGACAACTTAAGCAGGTTTATTATATCTATACTAGTAAACCAAGAATTATTCTACAGCAACGAAGTGTATCGCATGATGGAGCTGCGATCTTTGATATCATTGAGAAACCAGAAATGAAGTTAAAAGGCAGATATTGGACTGAAAGAAAAACCACTGGAGAAATAGAACTCCAATTTTACAGTATAAATTTGTGGGAGGAGATTCCACAAAATATTGGAATGCACCCAATGTCGGTATGATTATTTTGTTTTCGTATAGGATTGCATTTATAAGACAAAACGGGGGGGACATATGAAATTCAGTAAGCATCAAAAGGAAATAATAATGTGACAGGGGGACGGCAGGCTGTGTGAAAACTATTTTGCTAAATTTGTCCGTTCCACTTATGAATGTATATCTAATGGTTATTGGGATAAGGAACCATATTCACAACAATATTTTGCTATTAACCTCCACTTTAGACTATTGAATTGACAATTTCGGGACTTTTCACACAGGCTGACGCTCTTATTGTAACAGCAAAACTCATGAACTTGAACAATGGAACCAGCTAGAAAAACTGTAGAGTCTTGTTTAATCAAATTTGGTATGATGGCAATAAATGTATGGGTCTTCTGCTTGGTTAGACTGGCTGACAACGGTGTGAGTGCGGCGTTTATTCTAATGAATATAAGCCTTGTTACAAGATGATCGTCCCTGCGTAACCCAGCATCGGCTAATGCCGAGAGTCCATTTTATTTACGGGAGGATTAAATGTGAATAGGATTTATGAAGATCAAGAAATCATAATTCTCAGTGACAAAACGGTCGAAAGTGATAATAGGCGCATTCTGACCTTTACGGATGGAAGTTCCGTTGATGTTGAGTCGCGCAGGATTGTCAATAAAGGTGCTGGCGATATCGTTATAAAGGACTTGCCATTGTGGCCTGCTATGTCTGAAATTCTTCGGGATCAGCGTGATTATGACGGGATAGCCCATCTTATCGTAAGCGGTGATATGAACAATATCGTTATAATACCGGATGAAAGTGCATATTGTACTGTCTCTTTGGGTGGAGCAGATGAATTTGTAAAAAACACTTCTATTTGCAAGCAGGGTGATCGGCTCTATATTGAAACTCCAAGAAGTGAAAGCAATGTACATATTAATATGGGTAGTATATGGGTGAATGGAAAAAGACTTCCACCTAAACTTGACGAGGATTTTGGCTATATTGAAATCAAATGTAACAACATTAAAAGCCTTTATATAAATGGTACCGGCACTGGCGACATCCATTCACAAGTACCTATTGGTGAGCTGCAAGCGAAAATCAAAGGATCAACATCAGTCGATGCTATGCAAATAGCAAATGTTAATGTAGAGATTTCCGGCAGCGGAAATATAAAGGTTGATCAATTAAAAGGAAATTTACGTGGCAGGATCTCCGGCTCCGGCAGTATTGACATATTGAATGGTGAAATAGGTGATTTAGACGTCAAGGTTAGTGGCTCAGGCAGCTTGTTTGTGGGAGCAACAGCGAGAACAGCATCCTTAATCTTGTCTGGTTCAGGTGAAATGCTCGTGGCGCATATTGTTGATGGATATGTCGAGCAAAAAACCGGCTCCGGCTTCATAAAAGTATTACGGAAAGGTCTCTAAGCATCACAATGTTGTTTCGGGTGAAGATGCACCGATAGAAAATCATAACGAATAAAATCTTCAAGACCAATTCACTTTGAAGGTTCGTTACGATTTATTGGTTTTTTCTATTGATAAATAGAAGGATGTAATTGAAATGTCGAAAAGGAATTTTGAAGAAGTTGCTCAATATGTTGAATGGCAGAGTCAAAATAAATGTAAAGTTTTAAGTGCCAAACCGGAGCATGCTTTTAATGATTTAGGTACGGAAGTGCGGGTTTGGAATGTTAAAACTGATTCGGACGGTGCTTGGTGGGTTGTAGAAGGAGATTCTGTCCCGATGAATTTATACCCCCAAGAGGCTTATTATTTTTCTTCAGATGAAGTTTATTCCTTCCACATGGGATTAATGGAAAGAATGAATGCCTCCATTGAGTATAAGCCGGAGGAATTTGTTGAAGCTATCACATTAAATAGTGATATAGCTCCTCAACTATTTCGGAAGTTAAAGGGTATAGCTACATTAATTGATTATGCCATTGAAATTGAAGATTTTCAATCCATAGGCGTTCAATGCCGAGAGATTCTAATAGAATTAGGGAATTCTATTTATTCGGCTGATATGATCGGCGATGGCGAACAACCACAAGCATCTAATTTCAAAAGAAAGGCAGAGTTGTTTGTCCAGTTTTATTTAGCTGGATCTGACAATAGTGATTACAGGAGCATCATTAATAAACTGACAGAAGCGACATGGGATTATGCTTGTAAAATCACGCATTCAACCAATGCGACATTTTATGAGGCATCCACATGTGTTACTCTCTGTACATCATTAGTAGGTGTTTATGAAAATATTCGGCAAAAAGTTTCTGATCCAATTTCGCAATATAAATGCAGGATATGTATGAGTAAAAAGCTGAAGATAGTCAACGACGAAACAAACGAAGATGGTATGGTAATAAAGTTGTTTTTACAATGTGAAGAATGTGAGGAAATTACTGAGGTTGTTTTCGAGTAAAATAATACGGAGAATGACAAGGGGACGGGGTTGTCGTCACCATCGAAGAATTTCTGATTATCCATATTCCAGTTGGGCTAATAATCGGCAGTTTTATGTATCCCATCATATTAAAGCTAAAAAGTAGTGAATAGGAGTGATAACTCTGAAACTCAATGAATTCAGATTGGAACGTTACTTTGCCCAATATGAATTTTCAGCTCGTTATTTGCTGTGCTGTTCTGATTGCGAATCGTTCAGTATTCAGGAAATACTGGATCTTGATCCGGATAATGAGCGGGCCTTTAAAGAAAGTTGGCTGGGCTATACTGAATCAAAAGGCAGCCTGGAACTGCGTAATCAGATTGCTGGTCTTTACGCAATGTGTTCGGCGCAGGAAATTTTGGTGCACAGCGGCGCTGAAGAAGCTATTTTTAATTTCATGAATGTAGCGCTGGAACCAGGCGATCATGTGATCGTACAAGCTCCCTGTTATCAATCATTGCAGGAACTGCCTGAGGCGATCGGCTGTGAAGTCAGTCTCTGGAAATTACGATCAGAGGCGGACGGCTGGGAGCTGGATATGGATTTTTTGTCCGGGGCAATAAAAAAGAATACCCGCGCGATCATTATTAACAGTCCCCACAATCCTACCGGTCATTTATTATCCCATCAGGAACAGAATAAAATTATCGAAATCTGCCGGGCTAATAAAATCTTGTTATTTGCCGATGAAGTATACAGATATCTGGAATATCGGGAAGAAGACCGGCTGCCATGGGCATGCGATCTTTATGAAGATGCTGTATCCTTGGGAGTAATGTCCAAATCATTTGGCCTGCCGGGTCTGCGGATAGGCTGGATCGCCACTCGCAATCGTTCAATTATGAATAAAATGGCTGCTTTCAAGGATTATACCTCAATATGTAACAGCGCCCCCAGCGAATTCCTGGCAACCATTGCCTTGCGTCATTATCAACAGATCGCAGAACGCAATCTGCAAATAATCAGTGAAAATCTGGATTATATAAAACCATTCCTGAATGAGCATCGGGAATTATTGACTTGGATTCCGCCTCAGGCTGGCCCCATCGCCTTTCCTCGTCTTAATACAGATGTTGCCATGGAAGAAATCGCCCGGAGCCTGATTGCTGAACGCGGTGTGTTAATTCTTCCTGGAATTTGTTATGGTATGGATAAATCATACTTCCGTTTAGGGTTTGGACGGCGTAACTTCAAAAGCGGTTGGGATGAGTTTCAAAAGTATATAGTTGATGGACAAATATAATTGTTAAA
>JAQVXR010000100.1:6349-9422 GCA_028709045.1 Desulfitobacteriaceae bacterium
AAAGGAGGGTATCATGAATTCTAAAATTGATTTAGCCTTAAACACCTTGTATCAACGACAGATATCTTCCCGTGAACAGCTATTAAATGAAATGCTGCGTGTAAAACTGACCCTGCAAAAACTGGACGATAACTCGAAGATAATCAAAGACCAAGAGAAGCTGTTTCAGTTTATGAAAAAAACCACGGAAGATGAATTAGGCTTCTTTCCTGCTGACAGGGACGACTTTATAGATATATTTGACGTGCTCAAAGACATTGACTTAATAGATTTCACGCTGGAAATATACAAGAACGACCGCATGGGTACCGTTATTTCACCGGTATATTTGACCAGGTATATCAGTGAAAATATACCCTCGCCTTATCCCTGGAAGATACTTATAACCGAAGCAGAAAAGCATTTATCAGGTCTGAAGTCTCTGATAAATCAATTTTCAGACTCTGAGTTGATACTAACCACCCAGCTTAAGCCCATGAACATGCTTTTGCAACTGGCCTTTAGTGAATATCCAAATGTGAAAATCATTTTCGAATCCATATATACCGAGTGCTTGCTGGATGAAAAATTTGATTATATATATTCGCTGCCATCCTTTGGCTATAAACCGGACGAGCTGGGCAGAAAATATTTGACTCGAGATAGTGATGGCATCGCCATGGAGAATATGTTGGATCATCTCAATGATAATGGAACGCTGGATATAATTGTTCCCGCTAAAATCACCTTTGCCGGCCTGGGATATGAGAAGCTGAGATCCCATATCACCGATAACTTCAGTGTGAAAAACATTTATATATTACCCGAGGGCACCTTTAGACCGGTTACCTCGGTCAAGACCTATTTATTTACGCTCACGACCAATTCGCAGCCCAACATTGATATAGGTACTTTGGCCCTGAACAAAGACACCTTTCATATTAAGGATAGAAAAGTCATATCAACTTCAGAGTTCTTATCTCATGAAGACTGGAGAATAGAATTGCTGCTCTCTGATGACGACGAAAATATGCAAAGGTTCAAAAATTCCAGCCTGGAGAAAGCAAAACTAAAGGAAGTCGCCGAAGTATTCAGAGGCAAGTCAATTCTCAAAAAAGATACCACCCTGGGCAGCATATCGGTATTGAACATCTCCAACATTGAAAATGGGGAGATAAATTACTCTGACATGGATACCCTGGATGAGGAAGAACGCAAAGTCAAACGCTATGAGCTGTTGGATGGCGATGTAGTCCTCTCTTGCCGGGGTACGGCGATTAAGTCGGCGGTATTCAGTCAGCAGGATAAAACCATTATTGCTTCGGCCAACCTGGTGGTTATCAGGCCCAAAGCTACAGTTTTAGGTGAGTATATAAAGATATTCCTGGAAAGCCCCATAGGAATCGCCATGATCAAGAGCTTTCAACGCGGTACCACGATTATGAACATCAATCACTCCGACATTATGGAAATGGGAATTCCTTTAATGCCCGTCAATGAGCAACAGGCAATAATCAACCAGTATACTGCTGAATTCAGTATTTATAAAACCACAGTCAGTGCAGCGGAGAAGCGATGGAGCAATGTTAAAAATAGTCTTTACGATAAATTGATCTAGGAGGGTTTAAGCAATGGCTGTAAATTTAGAATTTGAAAACAAGTTATGGGAAATGGCCGATAAATTGAGAGGAAACATTCAGCAATCCAATTATAAAGATGTGGTGTTAGGCTTAATATTTTTGAAATACATATCAGACAGCTTCGAAGAAAAATACAATGAATTGCTGGCCGAGGGCGATGGTTTTGAAGAAGACCGGGATGCTTACCTGGAAGACAACGTTTTCTTTGTTGCCCCCAGTGCCCGCTGGGGATTTATCAAGAAGAGTGCCAAACAAAGCACCATAGGCCAGATCATTGATGAAGCCATGATAGCCATCGAACGAGAAAATAAAAATCTAAAAGGTGTTTTACCCAAGAATTACGCCCGGCCTGAGCTGGATAAAACCAAGCTGGGTGAATTGATTGACTTATTCTCATTTAATCTAGGCAGCAAAGCCGCCCGAGCGCAGGATATCTTAGGCAGGGTCTATGAATACTTCCTGGGCAAATTCGGTTCTAGTGAAGGTGAGTTTTATACCCCGCCCACGATTGTCAAAATCCTGGTGGGAATGATTGAACCCTACAAAGGCAGAGTTTATGACCCATGCTGCGGTTCCGGCGGTATGTTTGTCCAATCGCAAAGATTCGTTGAAGAGCATCAGGGACGCACAGATGATATACATATTTTCGGGCAGGAATTTACGGCTACCACCTGGAGGCTTTGCAAAATGAACCTGGCTATTCGGGGAATTGACGGCAACCTGGGCGAAAGAGATGCGGATACATTTGGCAATGACCTGCACAAAAACCTGCGCGCCGATTATATCTTGGCCAACCCTCCCTTCAATGTTAGCGATTATACCTTAATACAGGATGATGTCCGCTGGAAATATGGCATCCCACCCCAGAACAATGCCAACTATGCCTGGATAGAGCATATAATCAGCAAGTTATCTCCTAATGGCATTGCCGGCTTCGTAATGGCGAATGGCTCCATGAGCACCTCCACCAAAGCTGAAGCAGAAATCAGGAAAAACATTATTGAAGCAGGACTGGTAGACTGTATCGTAACCATGCCTCCTAATCTGTTTTATAATGTCACTATCCCGGTCTGCCTCTGGTTTGTTTCTAAAAAGAGAGAAAACCGCAAGGATAGAATACTGTTTATTGATGCACGTAAGATGGGAACCATGGTGACTCGTAAACATAGAGAACTATCTGATGAGGAAATAAAGCAGATATACGATACATATCACAACTGGCGCGATTCTTTTTCCAATAAATCATTATTAGTAGCAGAAAGCGCCCAGGTATATAGCCTAAATGAAACAGCTCACCCAATACTTGAAGGTTACGAAGATATTCAGGGCTTCTGCAAATCAGCCCACATTGAAGAGGTCAGGGAACATGAGTATATTTTAACCCCTGGGAGATACGTAGGTATTGAAGAAGTGGAAGATGATGGCGAACCATTCGATGAAAAAATGACCCGGCT
>JAQVXR010000101.1 GCA_028709045.1 Desulfitobacteriaceae bacterium
AAATAATTGCTCATGGTCTTAAAGTCAGTCCGGAGGAAATATATTTTACTTCCGGAGGTACAGAGAGCAACAACCAGGCGATTAAAGGAATTGCCGGGGCTTATAAAAACAGGGGAAATCATATTATCACTTCTAATATTGAACATCCTTCTGTGCTTAATGTATTTGACGGGTTAGAAGAAGATGGATTTCGCGTTACTTTTTTGAAGGTCAAAGAGAATGGAGTAATTGATGTCAAGGAACTGGAAGAGGCTATCTCAGACGAGACGATCCTTGTTAGCCTGATGCATGTTAATAATGAAGTGGGTGCTGTTCAGCCTGTCCAGGAAGTGGGAAAATTGTTGGCGGCACATGGGAAAAAGATATTTTTTCATGTAGATGCTGTCCAGTCTTTTGGCAAACTGGAGGTTTCCCCAGGGAAATGGGGGGTTGATCTGTTAGCGATAAGCGGCCACAAGATTCATGGACCTAAAGGGATCGGGACTCTTTATGTCAGGAAAGGGACTCGCCTTAAATCTCTGGTGGAAGGCGGGGGGCAGGAAAAAGACTTAAGATCCGGCACGGAAAATGTTCCCGGCATTGTTGGCTTAGGAAAGGCCGTAGAAATTGCTGTTAAAAATCGTTCAGCACATGCCCAAAAAATGAGTGCCGTTAAGGAAACACTGGCTCTCAGAATTAAGGAAAGGGTGCCGGATTGCCGGATCAACAGCAACTTTGGGGAGGATGGTGCGCCCCATATTCTCAATATATCTTTTCCGGGAACCAAGAGTGAAGTGATTCTCCATTATCTGGAGCAAGACGGAGTTTATGTTTCATCAGGTTCGGCTTGTTCAGCGCGAAAGGGTAAGCTGAGTCATGTGCTGACAGCGATGGGCTTAAGTGAAACGGAAAAAGAAGGATCCATCAGATTTAGTTTTTCATATATGAACGAAATGGAAGAGGTGTTACCGGCGGCGGAGAGTGTGGCAAAAGCTGTCCATGAACTGCGCCAACTGACAGGGAGGTAAGTGATGTATGAGTTGATTCTGGTTCGCTACGGCGAACTGGGTTTAAAGGGGAAGAACAAGAGCCAGTTTATTAATCGCTTGGTAAGAAACATCGAAAGGTCTTTAAAAGGGCTTGCTCCCCGTAAAGTAGAGTCTACTTGGGGACGGATCTGGGTACCGGTGGTTAATGATATGGAAGAGACAATTGAAAGGTTAACCAAAGTTTTTGGCATTTATTCGGTAAGTCCGGTAATAAAAACGGAAAAAAGTTTGGAAGCTATTCAACAAGCGGCCTTGAGAGTACTTCATGATGCTCTCCCAGACGGAGGACGTTTTAAGGTAGAGACCAGGAGGTCTGATAAAACCTTTCCCATGACTTCGCCGGAAATCAGTAAAGCCGTTGCTGGTTACCTTTTTGCCAATAGTGATGATATCTATCAAGCGGAGATGCACCATCCCCAGCATGTAGTAGATATTGAGGTGCGGGGGGAAGGGGCTTTTGTCTATGGCCGGGTGATTCCCGGTGCGAAAGGGCTTCCCGTTGGTGCCAGCGGCCGGGCAGTTTTAATGATATCCGGCGGCATCGACAGCCCGGTTGCCGGGTGGATGGCCATGAAACGGGGTGTCACTTTTGACGGAATCCATTTTGAAAGCTTTCCTTTCACCAGTAACCGGGCAAAGCAGAAGGTGATCGACCTCTGCCGGGTGTTGGCAGGCTGGGGCGGCAAAGTGCGTCTCCATGTAGTTCACTTTACCGAGATCCAGAAGGCGATCCGGCAACACTGCCGGGAAGAATATATGATCACAATTATGCGGCGCATGATGTTCCGCATTGCTGAACGGATCGCCCGGGAAAGAAAAGCATTTGCCATTTACACAGGAGAAAGTGTGGGGCAGGTAGCAAGCCAGACATTAGAAAGCATGTTTACCATTAATAATGTGACAAATATGCCGGTGCTTAGGCCGCTGGTTGGCATGGACAAAGAAGAGATCATCCAGATTGCCCAAAAAATAGGCACCTTTGATATTTCCATCCGACCTTATGAAGATTGCTGTACCGTCTTTTTGCCCGACTATCCTAAGATCCGCGCGCGCCTGGAGGAGGCGCAGAATATGGAGATCCTGTTGGATATCGATGAGTTGATCAATGATGCTTTGGCTCATACGGAGGTTTTGGAGATTTACCAGGAGGAAATATAATGAAGATATCTCCGGAAGGAATTCTTGCTTTTATGCGGGAGAGTACTTACAAACCACTAAATGTGGAGGAACTGATGAACGCCCTGGAGGTTAATGAGATCAGGGATTTCATTGCCATGCTGCGGGATATGGAACAGCAGGGCTTGATTGTCTTTACCCGGAAAAATCGTTATGGTTTGCCGGAAAAGATGGGACTGGTGGTGGGGCGCTTTCAGGGGCATTCGAAAGGCTTTGGTTTTCTTATTCCTGATAAACCGGAAGAAAGCGATGTCTTTATCAGTGGGGACAGCGCCAATGGGGCGATGCACAACGACCGGATCATGGTACGCCTTTTAAAGCAGACGACAGGTAACAGAATGGAAGGAGAAGTCATTCGGGTTTTATCCCGGGCAAACAATCGGATAGTGGGTACTTTTGATGATGCTCGGAAATACGGTTTTGTCAAGCCCGATGAAAAAAGACTTCCCCAGGATGTCTTTGTCCCGAAGGAATGCTTTAACGGTGCTCGGGACGGGGACAAGGTAATCGTAGAAATTACCCGTTGGCCGGAACCCCGAAGAAATCCGGAAGGCCGCGTAGTGGATGTTTTTGGCCGGGCAGGCACTCCCGGTGTGGATGTTCTTGCTATTGTGAAAAAGTTCCGGCTTCCTGAGGAGTTTCCCGAGGAAGTGCTTGCTGAGGCCCAACGGATAGCAAAAATCTTTCCGGAGGATTACCGGGGAAGGCGGGACTTAAGAGAACTCCCCATGGTAACGATAGATGGCGAAGACGCGAAAGATCTGGATGATGCCGTATCTCTTGAGAAACTCTCTAATGGCAATTGGCATCTGGGTGTCCATATTGCAGATGTGAGCCATTATGTGAAAGAGGACGCCCGGTTGGATAAAGAGGCGTACGAACGGGCGACAAGTGTTTACCTGGTGGACCGGGTAATCCCCATGCTTCCTCGGGAACTGTCCAATCATATTTGCAGTCTGAACGCCGGGGCAGACCGTTTGGCCATGACATGCTTTATGGAAATTGACCCGCAAGGTAATGTGGTTTCTCATGAAATAATGCAATCTGTGATTCGCGTTCGAGAGCGGATGACTTATACCAATGTCAATAAAATACTTTTGGAAGATGATGGGGAACTCAAAAAAAGGTATGCTGAGTTTGTTCCCATGTTTCAAAATATGGCTCAGCTGATGAAGATTTTCCGTGATAAGCGCTTTAACCGAGGTGCCATTGGTTTTGATTTTCCGGAGGCAAAGGTGCTTTTGGATGAAGACGGTAAACCGCGCGCCATTGTCAAACGAGTTTCCGATGTAGCGGAGCAGATGATTGAAGAATTTATGATCGCTGCCAATGAGACGGTGGCAGAAGAATATTTTTGGCGGGGCGCTCCTTTCCTATATCGCATCCATGAACAGCCCGACCCGGAAAAAGTGGAAGCTTTAAATGAGTTCTTACACCGGTTCGGTTATCACATTAAAGGAGGGGCTGACGATATTCATCCCCGGGCCTTTCAAGATATTGTTGAAAAGGTAGCAGGACTTCCCGAAGAACGAGTGATCAGCACAGTAATGCTTCGTTCCATGCGCCATGCCCGCTATCATCCGGAACCGCTGGGCCACTTTGGCCTTGCCTCCAAATATTACTCTCATTTTACTTCTCCTATCCGGCGCTATCCGGATTTGGTTATCCACCGGGTAATCAAGGAATACTTAGCCAAAGGCAGTTTAGGAAAAGATCGGCTGGAAAAGCTAAAAGTAAGGATGAATGATTACGCCGAGCAATCTACTTTCCGAGAGAAGCTGGCGGAGGATGCAGAGCGAGAGTCGGTAGACATGAAAAAGGTTGAATACATGGAGCGGCATGTGGGGGATACTTTTTCCGGAATAATATCCGGAGTCACTTCCTTCGGCATGTTTGTTGAACTGGATAACACCGTTGAAGGGCTGGTTCACGTCTCCACCATGACTGATGATTATTATGAATTTCAGGAAAGGATGATTGCTTTTGTCGGCCGGCATACCCGCAAAGTTTATAAACTGGGCGATCCGGTGGAGATTCAGGTTGTCAGGGTCAATGTGGAAGAGCGGTCAATAGACTTTGAACTTGCCTAAGGAAACTTACCTGTTTATAGGTTCTGCTGACTGGTTATGATACAGGTAGCCAGGTTTAAAACGGGGGAAGGGAAAACAAGATGCAAACCGCCGGAAACAAGGCATTCGAGGCAGAACCGGGCGGAAGCGTTGGTTGACATGGCACTTGAGGCTGTGTATAATGATATTGTATCAAGATGCATGAAGCAAAGAGGAACCCTGGCGGCAGGTTGTGAGAAAGTTTAATCTGTGCGTTGGGGTTTGTTTTTCGGGGTGAGTTATGAAGGAGAAGCAGGGAATTAAAATCGTTACCGATAACAGAAAAGCACGGCATGAATTTTTCATCGTAGAAACCTATGAGGCAGGGATGGCGCTTCAAGGAACGGAAGTGAAGTCCCTTCGGGCCGGTAAAGCTAACTTGCAGGATGCTTTTGCCCGGGTGGAAAACGGGGAGATCTACCTTTATAACATGCACATCAGCCCGTATGAGCAGGGGAATCGTTTCAACCACGATCCCAAGCGGACCAGAAAGCTTCTCATGCATAAATATGAAATCAACAAGCTTTTTGGCAAAGTACGGGAAAAAGGCCTGACGCTTGTCCCGCTCAAAGTCTATTTCTCCCGAGGCCGGGCGAAGGTGGAATTAGCTCTGGCCCAAGGGAAAAAGCTCTATGACAAACGGGATGCTCAAGCAGAGAAAGATGCCAAAAGGGAAATGGCTAAACAGTTTAAGGAAAAGCAGCAGTATTAACGGCCACCGTAATGGCGGTTGACACTGGGGCAGGTTTTAAGTTACATTATAGATACTGTTTTTAGATAATTAAATATGGGGGCGTCCAGGATTTCGACGGGGGATGAATTGGCAAGGATAGCGAGCCGGGGTTCCATCAGCCCGAAATACGTTGGAAACTATTTTAAACGCTAACGATAATTACGCTTTAGCTGCTTAAATGCAGTTAACATCCTACTCTCTGCTCCTGCGGTGAGGGATAGGGTGTCATTTTAGCGGGATACCGAGCTGCCAATTCTCGGAGGCAGCAGGGAAACTTATCGAGATAGTGACTGCGCAGGCTGTTTGTGGCCGGCAAGGAAGCGAAATTTAAAGCACAAACTGCGCTCGGAGAAGTTCTTGTGGGTTCTCTTTCGGACAGGGGTTCGATCAAAAAGGGTCGCCCTGGGTGGTAACATCCAGGTGATAACCTGGCTTACATCGGTGAAACCTAAGTGGCAAAAACCATAAGGCAATACCGAGGGGTGCAAGCCCTGTAGAGACTTAAGGCTAAATGCCTTGGATGAAGAGTGAAAACAATAATGAACTCTTCATAACACGCCAGGTGCCCGTAAAGCGGGTAAAGATATAGTCCACACCGTAAGGAAACTTGCGGAACATGTGTCCCCTCGCCTCCACCAAATTTCAACAAAGCCCAGGCAAATCAGCGCCTGGGCTTTGTTTTATAAAGACATAAACTTTTGGTATAATCCTGACTTTTACACCAAAATTACAAAAAGATAGCCGCAATCCCTTGGTGTAAGTGGGATAGCGGCCTTTTTATTTTGTCATAAATATGTAGTGTAAAACTTCATTTTTTGGTTTGTGCTAAATTTATTTTTATATCGCTAAGCCGGAGTCTTTTATTAGTGAAATCAATTCCTAGCGCTTTCCCAATAGCATCAGAAAGCTCACTTCTGTAATGGAACAGGTAGATATTCTCATGTTCGTTGGAACAGGAAATTTTATTGAGACATTCAACAATTTTTTCGGCAGAGTAAAGTTTGCCTGTTTTCTTTTGAATGATCCTCATAATAGTAAGAGCTATGAAACAAGTCAGAAAGTGAGCATTAATGTGATCTCGTAGTGACACATATACTGGCCGTGTTTCCAGTACCCCCTTAGTAACGCGGAATGTCTCTTCAATCTCCCAAAGACCACGGTAAGTCTCAATCACTTCAGTATCAGACATATCCATTTCACTTGTGACAATAGCGTAATACCCGTCATATTTTTCTTCTTCAGCGACTTTTGCAGAATCCAAGACAGGACGCTCTTTAACTTGAAGGATTTCACCGGTCTTTTTATCAAACTTCAGATTCTTTACATATTTGGCTGCACCGTAAGATGTGGCCTTAGTGTATTTTTGGGGACTGGTTGCTAAATCAAGAGCCTTTTTTAAGATCTCTTCGCGCTCTGCCTGAGCCTTTAAAGCATACTTTTTTCCCCAGAAAACAACTTGTTTTTCATACACAGTTTTCTTAACTTTTTTTCCGCTTGGCAGAGTTACATTTATATCTCGGGCAATTATCCTGCTTTTGATCTTGAAGTCTGAGTTTTGATCAGCAGGTTTGCCATCTTTACTTACATATCCTTCATTTGAGAGGACAAACTCTTTAAAAGCATTGGTACCACCCCTGACTGAAAAACTGAAAACATAACCGTTAAAGCTTGCAAGTCTGTCAATATCTCATTGAATATAGATTTAATGCTAACATTAATAAATTTAGTCTTCCGGGAAGTCAGGCACTGGTACAACGAATCCTGCGATTATCTGTGCCAGGTGTCAGGGCATTTGGCGGTGTCAGCAATATCCTTGTGATTCCCGGCGCACTTTTGTCATTTAAAATTCTTTTAGGGTTCCCGGTGCAAAACAACCAGTTGCATACATTTAATAATTAACTCCTTGACACAATGGGCCCTTGGCGTTTTATGGTAAATTGGCACTGCTTTAAGCGGTGCTTTTTCTGTTTTTTGCAATAAAAGATGCACCCCCAAAGGTCGTTCTTAAGATCCTTTAAAATATATAATTTGGAAATAATATATTTTAGTATTGACATACTAAAATATTGAGGAGTATAATTAAATGGCCAAATAAGCACAGGAAGGACGCTTAAAGTGAACACCAATATAGATTCAGCATTAAATACCTTATATCAAAGGCAACTATCATCCAGGGAACAGTTACTAAATGAAATGCTTCGTGTGAAATTGACGTTGAGAAAACTTGAGAAAACCTCTACCATCGCTAAAGATAAAGAGAAGCTTTTTCAATATATGAAAAAAGCTACTGAGGATGAACTTGGTTTCTTCCCGGCTGACCGTGATGATTTTTGGGATATCTACCAGGCTTTAAAAGACATAGACCTTATTGATTTTACCCTTGAGATATTTAAAAACGATCGCATGGGCACAGTTATATCACCGTTATACATTAGTACCTACATAAGCGAAAGGATGAAGAAACTTAAGCCCCTAAAGATTCTGATCACCGAGGCAGAAAAGCATTTAGCGGGACTTAAAGAAATGGTTGACCAATTTAAAGATTCCCAAATTACCTTAACGACCCAGCTTAAGCCCATGTATATTTTGCTGCAATTAGCCTTTGGTGAAAAAAGAAATGTTAAAATTCGCTTTGAGTCCATATATACGGGATGCTTAGAGTATGAAAAATTCGATTATATCTATTCACTGCCTGCCTTTAGCCATAAACCGGAGGAAATAAGTAAGAAGTTTTTGACAAGGGACAGCGACGGTATTGCCATCGAAAATATGTTGGAGCATGTGGGGGAAGCGGGTACGCTGGATATTATTGTTCCCGCCAAGATTACTTTTGCCGGTATGGGTTATGAAAAACTGAGGGAACACATAATCAAATATTTTAATGTTGAGAGTATTTATATTTTGCCTGAAGGAACCTTTAGACCGGCAACGGCTATCAAAACCTTTATGCTTTCAATCACATCCAAACTCCAGGAAGACGTTGAGATTGGAATTCTTGAACTTAATGAAAGGAATTTTGAAATAAGCGATAGAAAATTAATTCCGAATAAAGAATTTTTATCTCATGAAGATTGGCGTATTGAACTTCTCCTCGCAGATGACGATGAAAATATTAGACGGTTTAAAAGCTCAAAGCTTGAAAAAGTGAAACTGAAGGATGTAGCTGAGATATTCAGAGGGAAGTCCATCCTGAAAAAGGATACTTCCCTCGGCAGTATATCTGTACTGAACATTTCGAATATCGAAGATGGCGAGATCAACTATCGGGACATGGACACCATCAATGAAGAGGAACGGAAAATAAAAAGATATGAGTTGTGCTCCGGTGATGTCGTCCTTTCCTGCCGGGGAACTGCCATCAAATCTGCTGTATTTGAGGCCCAGGATAAGACTATTATTGCCTCGGCAAATTTGATTGTGATTCGACCAAAGGAAAAGGTCAAAGGAGAATATATTAAAATCTTTTTCGAAAGTCCGGTAGGACTGGCTATTATTAAAAGCTTTCAGCGGGGAACAACCATTATGAATATTAACCACGCTGATATCATGGAAATGGAGATTCCATTGCTGCCCTTAAGCAAACAGCAGGAAATAATTGAGAGATATCGGGAAGAACTAAAAGTTTATAAAGAAGCCATCAGGAGGGCAGAAGGCCGCTGGTCAAACATAAAAGAAAATATTTATAACGAACTAACTTAGGAGGGGAGAACATGGCTGTAAATTTAGAATTTGAAAATAAATTATGGGAAATGGCAGATAAACTAAGAGGCAACATTCAACCATCAGATTATAAGGATGTTGTCCTTGGGCTTATATTTTTGAAATACATTTCGGATAGTTTTGAAGAAAAATATCATGAATTGGTTACAGAGGGAGATGGCTTTGAAGAAGATAGAGATGCCTACATAGCAGATAATATTTTCTTCGTGCCGCCTAGCGCCAGATGGGATTTTATAAAAAAGAGCGCAAAGCAAAGCACCATTGGTCAAATCATTGATGAAGCCATGATTTCTATTGAACGTGAAAATAAAAGTTTAAAAGGAGTACTTCCTAAAAACTATGCTCGTCCGGAGCTTGATAAGACCAAGCTGGGGGAACTAATTGATTTATTTTCTTTTAACCTGGGCAGTAAAGAGGCCAAAGCGCAGGATATTTTGGGCCGGGTTTATGAATATTTCTTGGGCAAATTCGGGTCCAGTGAAGGAGAATTCTATACCCCGCCAACAATCGTCAAACTTCTGGTAGGCATGATTGAACCCTATAAAGGGAGAGTCTATGATATAATCACTACGAAAATGATACAATTTAATTAGGGCTTGCTAAAGCGACTAAAAAATGTAGATATAACAAG
>JAQVXR010000102.1 GCA_028709045.1 Desulfitobacteriaceae bacterium
ACTGTCTGGGATATCTGCAGCTTAAAAGAAGCTACTGACGAAGTAGAAAAACAACTCCTAAGAAAGGTGCAGGAGAAATGCAAAAACACATATCAAATGGCCGAAGTATTAAAGGTGAACCAATCAACCATCGTCAGAAAACTTCATAAATACGGTCTCTTAAAAAATAATTATACTTGATTTGTCCTGGAAATATACAAATAAAAGCGGCAGTCCACTGTTTGTGAGCTGTCGCTTATTTGTTTAAATTTAAATTTACTTTAACCCCAAGCCCTGTCTTTTGCTTAGAATATGTGCTTCAATACCCTCTGCTACTTCGCCAGGGTCATCACCTAAGGCAATCTTTCCTCCCGTTAATTTCTCTACATCCTCAGTTAGAAGTTTTACCAACCGGGGCGCCCCCGTGACAAAAGGAGTGGGCGAAAGGTGGGTGTATGCGCCGTAAGCAACGGCAAAGACGCCGTCAATCGTCGCCTTTTGTTCCATCCATTCCGGCGCTGTAACCGCTATGGGAAGATCCGGAATATCAACCTCCAGGTGATCTGCCAAAGCTGTCACTAACATGGAGATTCTCCCGGTATCGGTACAGGTGCCAAAGCTTAATACCGGAGGAATCTTTAACATATTACATACTTCCTTCAGGCCCGCCCCGGCTATTTCAATCGCATTAAGATTACACAATCCTGCCACCTCAAGGGCATGATTACCGCACCCGGCGCTGACCACCAAAATATCCCGTTTGATTAATTCCTTGACCAAATTAACAGTATTCCAGTCCTGAGGCCCGTTTCTTAAGGTGGAACAATTGGCCAGGGCTACCACGCCTTTGATTTTTCCGGCAGAAATAACATCTACCAGTGGGTCCAGTTTGTTTCCAAGAGCCTGCAAAACAGCCTCGGTGGAAAATCCGGCGATTGCCTTCTGTTTAATCCGAGGAACTTTCGGCTCCACTTTGCCCTTACGTTTTTGAAAATTCTCCAGAGCAAGGTCAATAAGTTTATCTGCCATGGCATCCACTTCTCCTGGATGATATAACATTTGATGCTGTAATCCGGGGACACCAATAATACTGCTGACACTGACAAGCGTCACCTGATATTTTTCCGCATATTGGTCAATGGCAGGAGGCGAGCAGTTTTCTTCCATGGCTAAAACATCAACCGCACCGGTGGCGAGTAGGGGTTCGATGGAGAGCCAATTACCCATCAGCCCGACAAAAACATCATCCACATTAAAGCGTTGCAACAATTCTTGGCCAGTTTCGATAGAACCAACAATTCTCAAACCCTTAGCCCCGACACTTTTTGCCTTTTCTTGTACTTCCGGCAGCCTAGCCTTTTGCAATGTGGCCACGCCAACCCAAGGTTGATGGCCATTAAAGGCAATGTTAATATAATCCGGATCCAGAATACCTAAATCGACATCCACTTCGTGAGGGGTGGGGGTGCCAAACAAAATGTCCTGCACCATTTCCAGACCGATTTGAGCAGTATAAATGGTGGCCAATCCTAAGCGCAGTGCCTTTTTGGCCAAAGAGGCATAATCCCCGTCCACATTTGTGAGACAACTGGCCACACAATTTTGTTCTTCATGAACAACCCCTGAAGGATAGATGCCTATCTCCCGCCAAACATTTTTTCGTTTTTTCGGGGCAAAAACATCCACCATCACACTGGGTTCTTCCACGTCCTTGCCCATTTCTTCTTCCAGAAAGTTAGCAAGGGCAACAGCCATTTGATTGGTATCTTGATTAGTGTTAACCCCTGTCTTTTCACACATCCATTTAAGTTTGTCGGTATCTGTAATGGTAAACGGCGTTTTCCCTTCTGCCGTCGCCCTTAAAGTGCGAAAAGCTTCATAAGCATGGTGGCTGTATGTAGCAGCACCCATAATATTTCGGAGCAAAAGGTTTCGCATGGCCATGGCATCTCCCCCAATGCCGCAAACCCCTTTATCCTGGCCCCCCTTCTCACTAATCCGGCAAGGCCCATTTGAACACAACTGACAGCTTAAACCCTGCAGACAAAATTTACATCTGATTTTTTCCTGCAGCACCCAGCGGTCAAATACGTTGGACATCCCGTCTTCTCGAATTCGTTTTAACATTTCTTCAACAGAGTCGTGGTAACTAACCCGCCCCTCTGCCTTTTCCCAGACAGTTTCCAAAATTGTCCCTCCTGTACTGATCGTTCTCTTAACAAGTTTTCCAATTCAACTAATTATTTATGTATCCGGTAAATCGCCAGTATATTTGGTTATTGGAAAAACCTTGTGCCTTGGAGGATATGAGCACTATGAAAACATAGCTCAAGCAGAACTCATCGTCCCCTTAAGCCATGTTTTTAAATACAATGCCCTCTTACCAGTACCGTATCTTTTTTAAACTTCCTTATAACAGGTCCCCATATATTACTAAAAAACAGCAAAGCTACAGCTTACATATTCTAATGCTTATTCAAAAATTTTTCTAAGTCAATGATATGTTGTTCATAATCTCCAAAACCTATTTGGCATTTTTCATTATATGCTTCAACATTATAGAAAAGCTTCCTTCCTTCGATTGCTGTTAATGTTGCTGTTACTGTAACCCTCATATCAATTGGTGTTGGATTGATATGTTCAACATTAATCTTTGTCCCTACCGGACTGTATTTTTCCGGGAGATTATCAAATACCATCTGTGCAGCGGTATTCTCCATGTATGTTATCATTGCAGGTGTGGATAACATGATAACACCTTTGTTTCCAATAAAATCAGCTGTATCTTCCCGTTTAACTATGTATTCTTTGGTACAGCTCTCCCCTACTTTTAAAAAATCACTGGTATTCATTTGATAATTCCCCCTTCTGTTATTAGAATTTTGCCTTTTTTGATCCATACTCTTTATCATTGTAATGTGTTTTTTCTATTGAAATCAATTATTTAATTTTACTATAGCAAATTGAAAGCCTCAACAATGATAAAACAAGAATTACGTTATGTCCTGATTCGACTGAAATCAAAAAAACCCGTGAGATTTTATAAGATTTCTCTTATATACTATCACGGGCTTTGCAGGTTTATTTATTCATCGTATTCTTCTGTAAACTTACTCAATGGGGCTGGCATTTTCCAAGGTAGTCAACGTTCTATTAAGGATTACCCCCAGTTCTGCCCTTTTAATACTGTCATCAGGGCAAAACTTTCCTTCAGTTCTTCCTTTCATAATACCGGTATTAAATACAAAAGATAAGGCACTGGTTTCCTCTTGTGCTAAATTTTTGGTGTCCTCGTAAATAGGAAACATTTGCGTCATAATAACCGATAACTTCTTTGCTTCAAAAGATTTTTTAATTGCTTTTGCCGCTTCCATTCTGCTTACTTCTTCTTCAAGCTCAAAACCTAAATCGACTTCAGCTTCAAACTCAAAAATTTTGTCCAAGTACGCGTAAAACTCAGTTCCTGTTACCATTTCTTGTGGTGAAAACTCACCGGATAAATCTCCCCACATTCCCATTTCTTCCAAAGACACTATTTCATCATACGCCCAGTGGCCTTCGATATCGGTAAACTTGGTTTCAAATGCTTTTGAGGAATCTTCATTAACAGGTACAGATATTGGGATGATCTCATCCGATGGTATATTGACATCTACTGT
This sequence comes from Desulfitobacteriaceae bacterium, assembly GCA_028709045.1. Lineage (GTDB taxonomy): Bacteria > Bacillota > Dehalobacteriia > Dehalobacteriales > Dehalobacteriaceae > JAQVXR01. The sequence goes on from JAQVXR010000102.1 coordinate 3,639, forward strand.
ATCCGCAAAAGCAATACTTGATCCCATTAATAAAATAGCACCAGATAAAGTGATTCCGATTAATTTGTTTTTTAGCATCTAAGCAGCCTCCTTTTTATTAGTCAATAAATTGGACGCTGCAAAAAGGAAAATTGTTCCCAAGATTATCTGCCAAACTTTTTTCCGCGCTCTTTTTATGGTTTGGCTTGCGGATTTTTCTGCCTACTCTCCTGTTCTTTATTTTGTTTCGCCATTTTTTGAGTTATCGCACCATAATCAATATATTGGCGGAATATATCCTGGTCCACTTCTTTATTTCCTCTTTCTGCCTGAACTAATCTTTGATTATTTTTTTCCATTTTTGTAATCCTCCTTTTAATTTTTTCATTAACTTTTAGAGACCTCTTTCAATAAATAGAAAGTGCTTCTTGAACGTCCTTAAGACAGTTTTCAAAGCACCTAATAATTTCGTATTTAGTTTTTCCCACAAAAGAAATTTTATTATTACAATTCATTGCGGTAATTACTGATAATTTGATTAATAAAAAAAGTAAAATTTCTTTGTTCCAGCTGGAAGGATAGTTTCAAATAACGGAGAAAAATTACATGATTTCCACATTATGTTTAGGGGGGCAAGTGATGAGTAAAAAAATTGAATTTGTCCAAAATTATTCCGATCTTAGTACTCAAAAGGGATTTCAGTTTGAATTCTACTGCAACCGGTGTGGATCAGGTTTCAGAACCGGTTTTAAACCTTCTGTAACCGGAAAAGTATCTGGGGTACTGGATGCAGCCAACAGTGTATTTGGTGGTATTTTGGGCAGAGCAGCAGATATTGGAGACAGAATTCATTCTGCCGGCTGGGAAAAGTCCCATGATGAAGCATTTGAAGAAGCCTTAAAAGAATTAAAACCTGAATTTATTCAATGTCCTAGGTGTTCTTCTTGGGTATGCAGGTCAAGCTGCTGGAATACAAAGAAAGGATTATGCAAAGAATGCGCACCTGATTTAGGAGTAGAAATGTCTGCCGCCCAGGCATCCCGTTCGGTAGAAGAAGTGTGGGCTCATGCCGGTATGCCTGATGAAGACAAAAAATTAAGTAAGGAAAATTGGAAGGAAACCATAAAAGCAACCTGCCCGAAATGTGAAAAACCTCTGGCATCAAATGCCAAGTTTTGCCCTGAGTGCGGCGCCAGTCTAATCAACAAAGAATTCTGTCCGGAATGTGGAGCCAAATTAAACCCAGGAGCAAAATTTTGCCAGGAATGCGGGCAGAAAATTTAAATTTAAAAGAGGCTGTTGCAAAACGAACAGAATAATTCGTTTTGCAACATCCCCAAAAACTAATTTTCCCTATTCCTCTACTCCACCGTAACACTTTTAGCCAAGTTCCTCGGCTGATCCACATCGCAATTCCGATGCGCGGCAGCATAATAAGCAAGCATCTGCAATGGGATGACTGTTAATACCGGAGCCAAAAGAGGCAGTGTTTCCGGGATATAAACTACTTCGTCCACTACCTTGTGGATTTCCTTATTTCCTTGAAAAGCAACACCGATCACGTGAGCTTCCCGGGCTTTGATTTCTTTGATATTACTTACAGTCTTCTCAAAAACATCATCCTGAGTACAAAGAGCAAGTACCGGAACGTCTTTGACAATCAGTGCCAAAGTTCCATGTTTTAGTTCTCCGGCTGCATATGCCTCCGCATGCACATAAGATATTTCCTTTAACTTTAAAGATCCTTCCATAGCTACGGCGTAGTCCAATCCCCGTCCGACAAAAAAGGTGTCTTCCCATTTTTTGAACACTGTCGCCATTCTGTCTAATTGTTCATTTAAAGTGTCCAGCACTTCCTGGGCTTGGTTTGGCAAACGATAGATGTAGTGCAGAATTTGGGACACCTCATCAGGTTTGATCGTACCTAAATGTTTTCCTAAAAATAGTGTCAAAAGGTAAATTCCAATAAGCTGGGTAATATAGGCTTTGGTGGATGCTACCGCGATTTCTGGCCCGGCCCAGGTATAAATAACATGATCCGCTTCCCGAGCAATGGAACTACCCACTACGTTGGTAATGGCGACGACACGCGCGTCCTTTTCCTTAGCCAGCCGAAGGGCCGCCAAGGTATCGGCAGTCTCTCCTGACTGTGAGATAATTACCACCAGGGTATCCGAATCTATCAAAGGATCACGATAACGAAACTCCGAAGCAATGTCCACCTCAACAGGAAGTCGGAGCATTTTCTCCATGGCATATTTACCTACGATCCCGGCATGGTAGGCAGTACCACATGCAACAATAGCCACCTTCCGAAACTTCTTAACATCTTCAGTTGTTAAGTTAAATTCTTTTAAATCTACCCCGCTGTAATCAGGGGCAATCCGGCCGGAAAGCGTATCCCGCAATGCCCTGGGCTGCTCACAGATTTCCTTGATCATAAAATGAGGATAGCCGCCTTTTTCTGCCGCCTTAGTATCCCAGGTAATCGTCTGGATTTCCTTTTCTACCTGCCGGCCATCCTGATATATCGTTACCCCTTCTCTGGTGAGGACGGCAATTTCCCCATCCTCGAGAACTATGATTTTTCTGGTATAGCTAATAACGGCAGGAATATCTGAGGCAAAGAAATATTCTCCGTCTCCAATACCCACAATTAAAGGGTTATCCTTACGCGCTGCCACTAAGGTATCCGGATTATCCTCCGCCAGTACTACCGTGGCATAGGAACCTCTCAACTTAGCCGTCATTTGTTTTACTGCTTCGAAAAGATCTCCTTGATAAAACTGCTCCACCAAATGAGGCAGCACTTCCGTATCTGTCTCAGAAGAAAAGACATGGCCTTCTTTCTCCAGCCATTCTTTTAATTCCAAATAGTTCTCAATAATTCCGTTGTGCACAGCAGCAATTTTCCCGGTACAATCCGTATGAGGATGAGAATTATTGTCTGACGGGCGTCCATGGGTTGCCCAACGGGTGTGGCCTATTCCAATAGTTCCATTATGCACATACCCGTTTATTTTTCCTTCCAGCATATGAAGTTTCCCCACACTGCGGTTAAGAACAAGTTTTCCGCCATCTATTACTGCCACCCCGGCAGAATCATATCCCCTGTATTCCAGCTTTTTTAACCCATTCAACAAAACCGGCACAGCCGGATTCTTTCCAATATATCCAACGATACCACACATTACAATCACTCCTCATTTTATTATGCCCCGATTTTTTAAATAGGGATTAAATTTTCTATTAATTAAGCAGAAAAACCGTACAAGAAAATTGTACGGTTCTTCACAATTTCTTTATTGCTAAATCAGGGTATAGTTTACCCTGTACTGCACTGCTATACCATCTGTCGCCGGAATTGCTCCCAGTTTTTAAATATAGCTTACGGTGGTGCTACACCGAGGGGTATCCGCCGAAACTTTCGATAAACCCCTTCCTCGTCAGCCATACCGGAAAAAATCCAAAAAATATGGCCCTGGCGCTTTTAGTTAAATTAAGAACCGTTATACTCATTATTTATTTTGAGCTTATTAAAAATGTCCCTCCCTGCACTATTATATTACATAATACTCTTTCCCCGGGTAAAAGGTCAATAGTATTTGAACTTTCTTAAAATACAAGACCCGGGCCATTATTCTTTAGCCACGCCTGGCATTTTCGACGGTTGGGGCAAAAGCGGTCCACTATCTCCCAAAACTTCTTGGAATGGTTCATCTCTTTTAAGTGGGCAAGTTCATGAATAATAATGTAGTCCACCACCTCCAGGGGAGCCATTACTAAGCGCAGATTAAAATTAAGATTTCCTTTTTCCGAACAGCTGCCCCAACGGGTTTTTTGATTTTTGATAAAAATTTGTCTGAAAGTAACATCCATTTTGGCGGCAAATATTTTCGTCCTTTCCGTAAAAATTTCCCGGGCTGCCCAACGATACCATGCCCCAGTTACCCTGCGTAATAATTCTTCATTGTTTTCAGGGAGAGTAACCAGTGCCCTATCCCCTTCCAAAACCACCCGGATTGGATTTTGGGCATCAAGGATGGTTACCAGGCTATATTCCTTTCCCAGGTAACGGAGTACAGAAGACGCCTCCTCCAGCGCTTCTTCCCTGACAACCCGGGCTTGGGTTATCTCCTCATATTTACTGAGAATCCATTTCTCTTTCTCTTTTAAAAGCGGTTCTATTTTCCCCAGGGAATATTTTTGAGGAACAATAACCTGCAGGATACCCTCCAAGCCAAGTGATAACCTGACATTTTTTGCTCGCTCGCTTTTCTTGACAATATAAGAAATAGTTCTATCGTTCAAACTAATTTCCCCGGAAAAAACAACAGGGTTAATATCTTTTTTCAATGTAATGAACTCCTAAAATCAGATTATCTTTTTATTCTGCACCGTGAAGAATTTCCCTCTAGAAAAATAGCGCAAAAAAAGGCACCCGACAGGTGCCGATGATTTAAGCCAATTCTTTAATAACCACATCTACAACACTTTGGACCAACTCTTTTAGCTTAGCCGCATCCGGTCCTTCCGCCATAACCCGTACTAGAGGTTCCGTTCCGGAAGTACGAATCAACACCCGCCCCCCGGAGCCAAGAGTTCGTTCCACTCTTTCGACGGCTTCTTCAATAGGTATGTTGTTTTCTAAAGCTGATTTATCCTTAACCCGCACGTTCACCAGCACTTGGGGCAACCGAACCATCTGATCGGCTAATTGGGAAAGAGGTTGGCCGGTTTCCGTCATCACCTTTAATAGCTGGAGGGCAGTTGCCACCCCGTCGCCGGTGGTGTTAAACTGACTGAAGATAATATGACCGGACTGTTCCCCGCCTAAGACAGCGCCTGTTTCCAGCATTTTCTCCAAAACGTACCGGTCACCGACTTTGGTCTGAAGTATCTCAATTCCTTTTTCCTTTAATGCAATGTGGAGGCCTAGGTTGCTCATTACGGTTACAACCAGCCGATTTCCAGGCAACTCCCCTTTTGATCTCAAATAAAGAGCGCAGATCACCATGATCATATCACCGTCAATGAGACGGCCTTTTTCATCTACCGCCAGCATCCGGTCAGCATCTCCGTCATGGGCAATACCCAAATCCGCACCATATTCTTTTACCAGTTCCATTAATTTTTCCGGGTGGGTGCTGCCGCACCCGGCGTTGATATTGGTGCCGTCCGGTTGGTTAAAACAGGGGATCATTTCGGCACCCAAATCTGCTAAAACTTTTGGGGCTAGTGAAAATGCCGCACCGTTGGCACAGTCAACAACGATTTTTTTCCCTTTTAAATTTGTTCCAACTTGTTCCTTCAAGTAAGATGCGTATCGCTCCAACGCATCCGCTAAATATGCCACCTTACCCACATCCGGTCCGGTAGGGCTAGGAAGTTCCCGCTTGGAGATAATAATATTTTCAATTTCATCTTCTAATTCATCAGGAAGCTTAAACCCGTTACCTGCAAAAAATTTGATCCCGTTATCCTCCATCGGGTTATGAGAGGCAGAGATAACCACTCCCGCATCAGCGCCCAGTTCTCTGGTGAGATAAGCCACACCCGGTGTTGGTATTACCCCCAAACAAATAACATCTGCTCCTACAGAACAAATTCCCGCAGCTAATGCGCTTTCCAGCATATCGCCGGATAGTCTGGTATCCTTCCCTATTAAAATTTTAGGCCTTTTTTTGTCCCGGGCTAATACAAAAGCTCCGGCCCGGCCTAGATTAAATGCCAGTTCCGGACC
>JAQVXR010000103.1 GCA_028709045.1 Desulfitobacteriaceae bacterium
CTTAGCAAATCCCTAAAGGGGGTGAAACCATGAGCACAAACCGGATCAGAGAAACAATTGTTGAGGTATTTGAAGATGTGGCTGATGCTCTGGAAACAGGGTCTTTTGGGAAAAAAATTAGAGTCGGGCTGACTATTCTGGGAAGTGAACACGGGCCTGAAGAATTGGTTAGCGGAGCGGAGATTGCGGAAACCAAAAATGCTAATATTCAGGTGGTATTGATCGGGAGCTGCGCCGCAAGCAAACTGGAAACTGTCGAGGCATCAAATGATAAAGAAGCACATGCCAAAATGGATGAAATGCTTTTAAACGGAACTTTAGATGCTGCCGTAACTATGCATTACAGTTTTCCAATCGGCGTTTCCACAGTAGGAAGAGTGATTACCCCGGGTAAGGGGAAAGAAATGTTCTTGGCCACTACCACCGGTACATCTGCCACCGAACGAGTCACCGCCATGCTTAAAAATACTATTTATGGTATTGCTACAGCTAAAGCTTGCGGCAAGGTTAATCCTACCGTGGGAATCTTAAATATTGATGGGGCAAGACAGGTGGAAAGAGCTTTAAAGAAGCTTCAGGAAGGGGGATATCCCATTAATTTTACCGAATCCGCCCGGGCAGACGGGGGAGTGGTCATGAGAGGCAACGATCTTTTAATGGGTGTTCCCGATATCATGGTTGATGACAGCTTAACCGGTAATGTTTTAATGAAGGTTTTTTCCGCTTATAGTACCGGTGGTAATTACGAGTCTTTGGGATTTGGCTACGGACCGGGAGTGGGCGAAAATTATGACCGGATCATCTGTATTATCTCCCGTGCGTCCGGCGCTCCGGTAATTGCCGGTGCTATTCGTTTAGCCGCACAATGTGTGCAGGGAAGACTGCTGGATCAGGCTAGGATGGAGTTTGCTGCGGTTAAAAAAGCTGGATGGGATGATATTGTAAAATCGCTAAGTGTTTCACCAGTGAAAAAGGAAAAAGGGGAAGGTGAAGCGGTAGCACCCCCGAAAAAACCTGTGACAGATTCCATTCCTGGCATTGAGGTAATGGAACTGGAGGATGCGGTGGAAGTCTTATGGAAAGCCAATATTTATGCGGAAAGCGGCATGGGCTGTACCGGTCCGATCATCATGATTGCGCCGGAAGACAAAGAAAAGGCATTGGAATTGCTTAAGAAAAATGATTATCTTTAAAAAGTAAGGTGGTAAGTCGGACTCCGGCTTACCACCTTTTAAGTCTAACTGAAGTGATTTAGCAAACTTTCTCCTCATGCTGCTTATTAAGAGTTAATATCCCTGCCGTACAGTTTTTTACGCAGGTATTACAGCGAATACAAGCTTCATGATCAAATTGGTTCTTATCTGAGAACTCCTGATAAGGAGTCAACTGCATCGGGCATACCCGGGAACATTTACCACAGTTATGACACATATCCTTATCGGTAATAGTTATCTTTTCATCCGTGTGTTTATTAACGCCCAACAATTTACCTAATTTGTAAGATCCTTTCTGCATGACTCCCATCGGACAAAATTGGCACCAGGTTCTGGGTGCAACAAATAAGCTTAATAACCCTCCCACGATAATGACCATTAAATAGGTAGTTACAAAGACATAGCCCAGTTGATCCCAATAAGACAAGGTCCCAAAGGTATCAGATATTTTTAAAATTTTTCTACCCATATTAAAACCAAACCAAATAAAAAATAAAGCGACCCATATTTTTGACTTTAAGAAGGATGGAATCTGTTTATTTCCGCTGACGGGCATGATAATGAAATCAAATAAACTGCCGTGGGGACAAAAATTCCCGCACCAGTACCGACCTTTAAAAAAGGACATGATCAATAGGGACAAGATGATAAGGATTACCAACAAACCTAATTTTGGGAACCACAACCCCCCGATACCTACCAACAGGGTAAAGATCCAACCGTATTTCCGGATGGGAGTAAATACACGGCTTGTTTTGATGTTCAAAGATGTCTTCATATTTTATGCCTCCTCAACTTATGCGCCTACCCCTACCCCCAAGGGGTAGCATTAACTGTGCTGTAATTGTACCTTGCCGGAGGCTAATATGTCAATAGGAAAGCACCTAACTTTCTTTATTGACATTATATTTTAAATAAGGTATATTTAAATTACTTATTTAGTAATTTAGTAAATTAGTAAATATGACTTGGAGGTAAAAGGATGAAAATACCAACTACTCTAAAGCACAAGCCGGTTATTGTCTCTGAAAACTACGAAAATGTTGACGGCAGATATGCGTATCATACCGATGCAAAAGGACTTTCATTAGGATTAGCTCAATGGAATGACCGTGGCAAGGTAGAAATCTCTGCGAAAGTTTGGAGGCACACAGGGGAAAAGTGGTCCAGGCAATCTGAAGAGTTGCCTTTGCATCGGGTGCTTGATTTGGCAATTTTCCTTTGCCGGGCAAAACAGCATTTTCAAGAGGCTTATCGATATGAGAAATTATATGATCCAGAGAATCCCACTGTTGACAGAATAGGATTGCAGGGTGACGCCATGACAGTGGCGGTATGCATTGACAATGAAAAGATTGATGAGGATATTAAATTATTCAGTCAGGCTCTCAGTAATGATGATGAACTGCTTGGTGAACGCTTACACACTTTATCAAGAATATTAAAGGAAATGGGATATTAAGCTATGGACAGAAAAAAAGAACTGAAGGAACAATATCGTCAGATGAAGCCGGATATGGGATTATTTATTATTCGTTCAAAAACAAATAATATGTGCTATATTGAAGGAACACAGGATTTGAAGAGCAGGATAAACCGTTACAAATTCCAATTGGAGCATGGGTCACACCCTTGCCGAGAATTGCAAAAAGATTGGAATCAGTTTGGTGCAGGGAATTTTACTATTGAGATACTGGAAAACTTGAAATATGATAAAGATGAATCGAAAACCGATTACACGGAAGAATTGGCGATAATGCAAATGATTTGGGAAGAGAAGATGGCCAAGGAAGGGTTACAATTTTATAAGACAAATCGAAGAAGGGACTAATTAATGTACAGTTTCAAAAATGATTATAGCGAAGGGGCACACCCGAGGATCTTAAATGCATTGATCGAATCAAATCTTGAACAGACAGAGGGATACGGTGAGGATAACTATTCCAGAAAAGCAGTTGAACTGTTAAAACAAAGAATTGAACGGGACAATATTGATATTCACTTGTTATCAGGCGGTACCCAAACCAATCTGACAGCACTTTCAGCATTTTTAAAGCCTCATGAAGCTGTGATTGCCGTCCGCACCGGCCATATACTGGTCCATGAGACAGGAGCGATCGAGGCTACCGGACATAAAATCATCTCTGTTAAAGGATTTGAAGGGAAATTAAAACCAGCCTGCATCAAAGCAGTTCTTGATGAACATGAAGATGAACACATGGTAAAGCCTAAGCTCGTTTATATCTCCAACTCCACGGAAATCGGAACAGTATATAATAAAGAAGAGCTGCAGGATCTCAGCCAATTTTGCCAAAGAAACAATCTTTTATTATACATGGATGGAGCACGCTTGGGATCGGCTTTGTGCGCACAAGAGGATTTAACGCTTTCGGATCTGCCTTCTCTTGTTGATGCCTTTTATATTGGTGGAACCAAGAACGGAGCCCTGATCGGCGAAGCATTGGTGATTTGCCGCGAATCACTGAAAGAGGATTTTCGCTTTTTTATGAAGCAAAAGGGCGCGCTCCTGGCGAAAGGAAGGCTTCTTGGTATTCAGTTTCTTGAACTTTTTAAGGACGGCCTTTATTTTGATTTGGCCAAGCATGCAAATCAAATGTCCGCGCTCATCAGCGAGGAGGTCAGTAAATTAGGTTTTAAATTTTTGGTACACTCTACATCAAACCAAATATTTCCGATACTGCCCAATCAATTGATAGCTGAGCTTCAGAAAAATTACGGATTCTATGTATGGCAAAAGGTAGATGAAGATTATTCAGCTGTTCGTTTGGTTACCTCTTGGGCAACAAAAGAGGAAGCAGTAAAGGTTTTTATTAAAGATATAAAAACGGGGCATAGGGTTTAAGATGAAAATTTTACTGGTGGAAGATGATAAAACAATTGCATCCGGGCTTGAGTATTCGTTACAACAAGAGCACTATGCTACGATTATTTGCTTTGATGCTGCGTCTGCCAAAAAAATTTTAGCCAAAGAGTTAGATGAAATTGATTTATGTTTGCTTGATTTATCATTACCGGATGGAAATGGCTATGAACTATGTAAAATGGTTAAAGGGCAAAAAGACATCCCTGTCATTTTTTTAACAGCGGTAGATGATGAGGTCAATGTGGTAATGGGGCTTGATATGGGAGCAGATGATTATATCACAAAGCCTTTTCGCATCCGTGAACTTCTTTCGCGCATCAAAACAGTTTTACGGAGATATCAAAAGCAGGCCCAAACAAATGTGTTGATCGAACTGGAAAATATTCGGATCAATACCTTGGAAGGAAAGGTTTATAAAAATGGCAATGAAATTATCCTTACTGCTTTAGAGTATCGCTTATTACTTCTCTTTGCTAATCATGTCGGACAAGTTCTCTCCAGAAATCAGCTTTTAGAGCAGATTTGGGATGTGGCAGGGGACTTCGTGAATGATAATACCTTAACCGTCTACATTAAAAGGTTAAGAGAAAAACTGGAAGATGATCCCCAAAACCCAACACTTATCAAAACAGTACGCGGTTTAGGTTATAAGGTTGGTGATTAGTATGCTGCGTAATAGAGAGATTCTAACCCTAATAATAACGATGTCTGCGATCAGTTTAGCGGCGGTAGTTGCAGCCGCTTTTTTTTCGCATGCTGCTGCATTAATCGTATTTTTTACTTCCGTGATGTTAATTGGATGCAGTTTATTATTCACCCAGTGGCGATATCGTGAAATACAAAAGCTTTCCGGCTATTTGAGAAAAATCAGCAGCGGTGACTTTACCCTTGATGTCCGTGATAATAAAGAAGGTGAGCTTAGCATTTTAAAGAACGATATTTACAAAGTGACTTTCATGTTATCAGAGCAGAGTACACTCTTAAAACAAGATAAAATCCAATTGACAAACGCTATTTCCGATATATCTCATCAACTGAAAACCCCCCTTACTTCCATGATGGTGATGTCTGATTTATTGAACGATCCAAAACTGCCTCTTCAGAAAAGAATGGAATTCACCAGAAACATTCGGATTCAGCTGGAACGGATTGAATGGTTGGTTTCTTCATTATTAAAGCTTTCGAAAATTGATGCAGGAACTGTCCAATTCAAAAAAGAGGAAGTTTCGGTGAAAAGACTCATCCAAAAGTCTTTAGAACCAATTCTCATTCCTATGGATATTAAAGAACAAACTATTTCGATAACCGGTGAAGATACAGTTACTTTCCTGGGTGATTTAAATTGGACAGCTGAGGCAGTAATCAATATTTTAAAAAACTGTGTGGAGCATACCCAAGAAGGGGGAAAGCTCTCTCTTTCTTTTTCAGAAAATACCCTATTTACGGAAATTATTATTTCTGATAACGGGAAAGGAATTTTAAAAGAAGACTTACCCCATATTTTTCAAAGATTTTATAAAGGAAAAAATGCCGGTGAAGGCAGTATCGGGATTGGACTTGCCATGGCTCAAAGCATTATCAGAAGCCAGAATGGAGATATTGAAGTGAAGAGTGAGAAACAAAAGGGTACACAGTTTCGCATTAAATTTTATAAACAAACCATTTAAAAGTGACTGTTAAATGACTAAAATGTCACTTGACAGTCACTTAAAAGTCATCTTAGACAGATATACTGAACCCATCATCGGAAATTATGGAGGTTTTTCAATGGAGATCTTACGAATTGAACATCTGTCTAAAATATATGGCAAAGGCGAAACGGCAGTAAAGGCCCTTGATGATGTCTCTTTTTCAGTTAATAAAGGCGAGTTTATTGCCATCATTGGGCCTTCCGGGTCTGGGAAATCAACTCTTCTTCATATGCTGGGCGGTGTGGACATACCGACAGGGGGAAAAGTTTTTGTCAATAACACGGACATCTATGGGCTTGATGAAACCCAGCTGGCGATTTTCCGGCGCAGGCAGATCGGTCTGATTTATCAGTTTTATAATCTTATTCCGGTTCTGACGGTGGAGGAGAATATTACGCTTCCCATGTTACTGGATGGGCACAAGGTGGATAAGAAGCATTTTGCTGATATTGTGAGAACCTTAGGCTTGGAAGATCGTCTTAACTATCTCCCCAATCAGCTTTCCGGCGGACAGCAGCAGCGGGTTTCCATCGGCAGGGCACTCATAAATAATCCGGCGTTGATGCTGGCCGATGAGCCAACGGGTAATTTAGACAGTAATAATAGCAGCGAAATCATTGACTTAATGAAATTATTTAATAAAACTTATAATCAAACACTGATTGTGATTACCCATGATGAACGGATTGCCCTGCAGGCTGATCGGGTGATTTCCATTGAGGATGGAAGGATTGCCAAAGATGAGGTGATTCGTCCATGAACATTGTAAATAGGCTAACCCTAAGACATTTAAAACAAAATAAAAAGAGAACAATGGTCACCATCATCGGAGTAATAATTTCCGTGGCTATGATAACCGCAGTTGCTACTCTGGCAGTGTCTTTTATGGACTTATTCCAAAGACAAACTATTGCCCGCGAGGGAGAATGGCATGTTCTTTACAAAGATGTCAATAAAGATCAGCTGGAAGCAGTGGAAAAGGATGAGGCCACCAAGACACTTGTCATATCAAAAGACCGGGGCTATGCCCTTTTGGAAGGAAGTCAAAATGAATATAAGCCCTATTTATTTATTAAGGAGTATAATAACCAAGGGTTTGCACAGTTTCCTATTGAACTAAGCAGGGGGCGGCTTCCCCAGGCTGAGAATGAAATCGTGATCTCAGAAGAAATCATTGAGAATGCCAAAGTGGATTATCAGATTGGGGATGAAATCACACTTGATATCGGCACGCGATTGAGTACTTTAGATGAGGGCAGTGGAGAAGAGCTAACCCAGAATAACTCAATAATAATGTTAGATGGGGAAAGAAAAGAAGTTTTAAAAACTCGCCAAAAAGAAACCTATACTGTGGTGGGAATGATCAAACGCCCTATGTGGGAAAATGCCTGGGCACCCGGGTATACCGTGATTAGCTATGTGGATGAGACAATGATCGGAGCAAATGAAACAGTTGATGCCTTGGTGGTGTTAAACAAAGTTAAACGATCATTATATGCTCATGCACAAGATTTAGCCAAGGAAAATAATATCGAAAGGGTTGTATTTAATAATAGTTTGCTTCGCTACTATGGCATAACAGACGATGATAATTTGCATAAAACCCTTTATTCCTTAGTAGCTATTATCATGGCGGTAATTATTATCGGTTCCGTTTCATTAATTTATAACGCTTTTGCCATTTCTGTGTCGGAGCGTTCCCGCCATCTGGGGATGCTTTCCAGTGTTGGGGCGACGAAAAAACAAAAAAGAAACTCGGTGTTTTTTGAAGGCGCAATCATTGGTTTAATCAGTATTCCATTAGGAATTATCTCTGGCCTTTTTGGCATTGGCATTACCTTTTGGTGCATTAATCCCATGATCCTGGGGATATTTTCTGTAACAGAAAAGTTAAACTTAGTGGTCACACAATTATCTATTTTGACCGCTTGTGCTGTTTCCATCATTACAATTTTTATTTCTACCTATTTACCGGCTAGAAAAGCATCCCGGGTTTCTTCCATTGATGCCATCCGGCAGGCAACCGATGTAAAATTGACCGGTAAAGCGGTGAAAACATCCAAAATCATTCGCCGGCTCTTCGGAATCGAAGGGGAGATTGGTTTAAAAAATTTGAAAAGAAACAGACGCAGGTACCAGGCGACTGTATTTTCCCTGGTGATCAGTATTGTCCTTTTCTTAGCGGTGACATTTTTTACGGCCAGCTTGCAAAAATCTCTGGAACTCTCCCAAGATGGTGTGAACTTTGACATTCAGGTAACCATCGACAAGGAGAATACTGAAATCAACGATCGACTGGAAAAATCTATTGCTTCTCTGGAAAATGTAACTGCATCCAGTATGATCAAGTCGTTAAACGTGTCTTCCTGGATAAGTGAAGAAGCACTGGCTCACGAACTTAAAGAGCAGGTGAAAGATGAGCTTAAGGATGAGAAATATCCTTACTATATCGATATCCATGCATTAGATGAGGAAAATCTTAAGTCTTATGCTGAGGCTGTGGGGGCAGATTACGGTAAGCTCACGGACCCGGATCATCTTTCCGGCATTATCATCGATACCATTTCTTATGAGGATAGGGCAGCGGAAAAGTTTGTGGAAACAAAGGCCATTCATACCGAGGTGGGCAATAGTATAGATTTATTTGAGATACTGCCCGTGGAGACCGGAGAAGAAAGGAAAATAACCAGTTTAAAAATCGCGGCATTGACAGACCAATTACCCATGGGCGTGTTTTCGACATGGTTAGGCGGCTTGAATATCATCGTCTCCCCACAGGTATTGGAAAAAGTGATCGAGAATATGGAGTATCCTGACGTACAAACAGAACTGCTGTTGAAAAGCGCTGATCCCATGGCCACACAGCAAGAAATCCAGGATATGAAAGAGAAGGATATTTATATTTACAATGTATATCAAATGAGACAGCAGGAACAACAGATGATTCTGTTAATGAAAGTGTTTACCTATGGATTTATTGTGCTGATCACGGCCATCTCCATTGCCAATATTTTTAATACCATCTCCACCAGCATTGCCCTCAGGAAACGGGAGTTTGCCATGCTAAAATCTGTAGGGATGACACCAAAGGGTTTTAATAAGATGATCAACTATGAGAGTATTTTTTATGGCATCAAGTCACTGTGCTATGGGCTCCCTATCAGCATCGGGGTGATGTATCTGATCCATAAATCATTAAGGTACACCTTTAGCTACGGGTTTGAACTTCCCTGGGTAAGTATTATATATGTTGTGGCTGCCGTGTTCGTTATCGTTAGTTCAGCAATGCTCTATTCCAGCAAGAAGGTTAAAAAAGAAAATATTATTGATGCTTTAAAACAGGAGAATATTTGATAAGGAATGGGCGCCATGACGGAACTGGTGATTGCTAAACAACACTTCTCAACAAAATATTTTAAT
>JAQVXR010000104.1 GCA_028709045.1 Desulfitobacteriaceae bacterium
ACCCTTGTACTATTATTGTTTATTATCCTGCCGGCTCATTCCAGCATGTATGAGATTCAGGTAAGAATGCCTTAAGAGTTTCGATTCCGAATTAATTCAAAGAGCGGTTCAGAAAATGTTTTGTAGTAAATGATGAAGGAGCAAATAAATGGACGTTAACTTAACTACATTATGCGAAAACACCGCAGTAAAACCAGGTTTTGCCGCCGAGTGGGGTTTGAGCATTTTAATTGAAACAGGTGATTTAAAAATTTTATTTGATACTGGAGAAAATACAGCAGCAGTATATAATGCCCGGAAATTTGGTATTGATTTATCCGCATTAAATTATATCGTATTCAGTCACGGGCATGGGGATCATACCGGGGGTTTACGGGAAGTCTTAAAATATTCCGGTCCAAAACCCATCTATGCGCATCCTGATATTTGGCATCCGAAATATACAAAAAGACCGGAGGAAAAAAAAGAAGCCTATATCGGGATTCCTTTTATTCGTGATGAATTGGAATTTCTCGGAGCTGCTTTTAATCTGAGTCGGGAGCCGCAACAAATTACGGAAAATATCATGACTACCGGCGAAGTACCGATGGTCACCGATTATGAAATTATCGAGCCTAATTTGTTTGTACGGGAAAAAGGCGAGTTGAAGCCTGATCCTCTGTTTGATGATTCATCATTAATTATTAAATCGGAAAATGGTTTAATCATTATTTTAGGTTGTGCTCATCGAGGCATGATAAATATTATTCGGCACAGTCAAAAAATTACCGGTGAGGAACAAATTTATGCAGTCATCGGAGGAACTCACCTGGGACCGGCCTCGGAAGAACGGCTGGAAAAAACGATAAAAGATTTAAAAGAAATTAATGTAGAAAAAATCGGGGTCTCTCATTGCACAGGCTTTAAGGCCTCTTCCCGGCTGGCAAATCTTTTCCCGGACAAATTCTTTCTTAACAATGCCGGAACCAGGATCACATTGTAAAACAAATAAATCTGTATGCGCGGGGGTAGAACTTATCCCCGCCTTTTTTGCATAAAAACCTCCCTTTGCTTTAATACTAATCTTAATTGTGCTTGGGAGGAATGTGAATTGGTCTTTTCGTCAAAAACCAATGTGAAATCGAAAAAAACAAGTATCGATGTCCGGGAGGCTTTTAATCTTTGGGACTTGCTGGAATCAAAATACCGCATTATTGATCTTCTTAATACTTTTAAAAACGATGCCAGCGATGCCGATTTAAAAATCATTCTCAACATGGTAATTAAACAGTTTGAAAAGTATGCGAAAGAAGTGGAAAATTACTTAAAGCAATATTCCATTCTATCTCCCGATAAAAACCGCAGAGCGATTTACTTTCCCCAAAATTCGGAGGCAGTCACTGACGAATTTATTGCGAGTAATTTATTTATTTGTATCCAAGAGGAGCTGGAGAAACTGTCCCGCGGGTTTCGTACGAGCACTACTAACACTGATGTGCGCAATTTTTTTATTAAACTGATAAAAATTAAAATCGAGCACTTAGACAAAATTATTTCTTACCTAAAGCTAAAAGGTTGGATTGAAACACCGCCTATTTTTATCAGGACCCCAGCAAGCGTTGATGAAAAAATTTCCACAATGGAAATTGCTGATCTTTGGGACCATTTAACATTTCGCTATGATAATATGATGTCTACTGAAGTCATGCAGAGATTCAGCTATGACGGAGATTTTAAATTATTACTGGATGTTGGGTTGCGGTCACTAAGAAAACAAGTAAAAACCTTGGAAAAGGAGTTGCAATATTTTGGCGTACCTCTTCCCAATGCCCCAGGGGAAGTAACCATTACTCCTGATAACACGGAAATACTATTTGATGATCATATTTTCCGCACCTTGCTGGAGGGAATGCAAGGTGCTTTAGTAATGCACATCCAACCTCTCAAAGAGTGTACCGTCAACGACCGGGTAAGAAATATTTTCAAAAAATTACTTCTTGAAGAGCTTGATTTCTTAGATGATTTATATAAATTCGGTAAGCTCAAAGGCTGGTTCCATCCAATTCCCATGTATGGGTTAAAATAAAAACACGCAGGAACCTTCTCGCGTTTTCACCCTTTCCTTATATTTTCACTTTTATTTAAACAGTAATTTTCAAATCAACTTTTAATACGACCGCTAAAAATGACATTATCACACGCAAAAGCCTTGTTCTATCCTCTTCGCTAAGGGTCTCCGGGGAATTACAAAATAATGCCACAAGCTGCTCAATATCCGGGCTGTTGCTTATTAATTTGGAAAAATCAGTCGCGCCACTCATCAATGACCTCCTCCAAGAAATAATGATAAATCAATCTAGGCAGTTCCTTTTAACAATATTTTAATTGCTTAATCTAGTATCCACCTTTAAACAAGCGGCAACAAGTTCCGTCAAAAATATCAGTATCCTCATTCGCTCAGCATCTGTTAAATTGCCACAGCAGAGAACTTTAAACAGGTTTTCCAAGCCTGCTGTTCCCTCAGTATTTTTAGTCTGACTCACACTTTAGCCACCTTGAAAGCAATGTTTATTATTATACAATATGCTTTTTCACAAAGGAAAGTGCGGTTAAGCTATATCTCTATTGCTTCCTGTTCCAGCTTGATTCCCAAACGTAGCATTTCTTTGATGGCAGGATAAAAGATGTAGTACTCTGGTTTTCCCAACAATGCAGCCAGCTTTTCCCTATAATTATTATTGATTTGATCCCCGTAAATGGTATATTTCCTCAAGGTATCAACGTCCATCAGAAATGGCTGTACCTGAGGGATCAATTTTTGCACCTGAAGAAAAATCTTAAATCCCCCCAGGTCGATATCACCCCAATGGAAAAATTCTGTTTCCGGACTGTTAACCCGGACAAAATCCCAAATTTTTTCCAAGAACATTTTTTTCACTGGGCTGTAAAAACCGGCCAGATAAACGGCCAATTCCATTTCACCGTCATGGTTTTTAATGTATGACAAATAAGAAGCCTTGTTTTCGATGGTAATAACTTTTTTAACCGCTAATTCCCGGACTTCAAATTTTTTAATCGTTTCCGTATTCATAGAAGCCCCAAAAACAAATGGGGCATAGCTAAGCTTTTCCTGAAGTAAATCTATTCCGAGGGGTCCCCGGAACAAGAGATCTTCCGATGTTTTTAAAATCCCCACATGTTCCAGTACCTCTTCACCTTCTAAATCATTGTCCAAAGGGAAAAACTCTTTGATTACGCTCACCAGGCGACTTCTCACCTTGCGTTCCAACTCTTTACTGCCCCCCAAGTATTTCCGGCTGAATACCCTTTCCAGCATTTCGTCGGAACCCTTTTGGTCAATACCTTCCAGCGCAGATAAAAATAGATGACAGAGCTCTTCTTCCCTGGGCAGGTGTTTCGGGAGGCTTTTCGTATTCTCCAAATGTTCGATGCAATCTTTGAAAAATTTTTCGATCCATGGTGTTTGTACCGATTTATTTATTTCCTTCAGCCGGGAAAGTACTTCCAGGAGACTGTCCTCTTTTGGTTTCCGTCCCGCCAACTGATAAGCCATCTCCAGTTGCTCTAAATTTAAGGAAACTTCCTCCAAGATATTTCCTTTCTCAAATCGCATCCATTTGAGCTTGATAATGCTTCTTTCCATAAGGTTTTTGACGGCAAAATGTACTGCTTCCTTGGACTCAACATTTTCCAGGTCATACCAGGGAAATTGCTTGCGATTAAATTTTAAGGCAACTTTCCGGTCGACCCTGGCATCACCATAGAAATGCCTGCTATCTTCATATTTTTCCAAAAGCCGCGTTAATATCAATCGTTGATAATCCACTTTTTAATCCTCCAGCATTTCTTTGGGATCAAAGGCTTTTACTACAGAGCGACCTTCAATTCTGGTGACACAAAGATTACGGTGGACTAAAGGGGCGACATCCCCAATTTTTTCCGTCGGTGCGGAAATAATCGCCTGCAAGCCCATAGTCTTTAATAAACGGATGCTTTCTTGGATACGTTGATGATCCATTTTGTTAAAAGCTTCATCAAAGACAATCAGTCTAAGGGTATTGCTCTTCTCACCACGCCCTTGGTTGATCCGGTAGATACGCACAAATGAAGCCAATACAGAAATATAAAAAGGCGTCTGGGTTTCCCCACCCGATTTTTTCGTAATCATTTTCGAGAGCCGGGACTCCCTTCCCCCGTCATCCTTCACTAATAAATCAAAATTTAAATACGTGCGGTAATCAGTAAACTTCTCAATGTTTTTTTCCAGTTCCGCCCGTTGATCTGCTGTCAGGCTCCCCTCACCCACATCAACTATCTGCTTAAACAATTCATCGATAGCATCCCTGTGTTTGGATTGAAACTCAGAGGAGAAGAGGTTGAAGCCCTCCAGCAAAATAGGGTCGGTGATCATATCGTAAAATTTCCTGTAATAAGGGTTCGGCTTGATTTCAAAGCGATAGCGATCACGCCCGAAGGCCATGTCTTTTAAAGCAGTATTCAATTCTTCAATCTGCCCGCGCACGGTATCAATATTTTCTTTAAGCTTGCTGATAAAATCCTCTTGAAACTGGCGCTGGGCTTTTTCTCCGGCATCTTTAATTTTCTCCAGATATGCGGTAAGATGGGTCTCCTTTAGGTCGGTCAGCTCTCGTTCAAAAGCATCATTATTCCGTCCGCTCACATCATAAGACATCTTATAATCCCGGTTATAACTCGAACGGGCATTGATCAGCTCATGCCATTTCTTATCTTGCTGGCTCCGGGTCCGAATAATTTGGGAAGTAAAGGCGGAAAGAATGTTTTGGGGGGATTGTCTCTTTGCCAGTTCTTTTAAAAACCTTGCTTCCCCGGTTTTTTTGACCCACTCTTCGTGATAGTTTTCTTGAATTGTTCTATTGGTATCAGTTAATTTATCTTTAGCTGAAGGCATTTTTTCATCTTGAATGCTTGTTTCGTCAAAATCCAAACGGCTTAATTTTTTATTAAACTCATCATAATTAGCTTGGGCTTGTTTTTTCTCCTTTTCCACTTGTTTGATCTTCCTGTTGATCTGATCCAAAACAGTGAGATCGAGGCGGCCTAAGCTCTCGATAACATCAGACAATTGGGTTTTTAACTCTTCATAAGGAGCACAATTCTCCCAGACAGTGTGGAAATAATCAATTTCACCATCGGTAATCACTTCGATTTTCACCAGTTCGGAAAAAATTTTTTCCCGAGCTTCCGCCACTTTTAATTCCTGGGAAACTAGTTCTCTTTCTTTAATTTTGATTTTCATCTGCTGCTCTAAAGAGTGTTTACCGATATAGGGCACTTTCCACCGGTCCGGATGAAGCTGGCGGGCAGTAAAATTCTGATAGAGCATACAACTGGGGGTAATAGCCTGCCGGTAATTTCTTAAATTCTCCACCAGCTCACATTTCATTACTCGGCCGAGGAGAAAATCGGCAAATGCTCGAGCAAAGGGATCTTCCGTGACCACTTCATCAGCCAGGCTCCCCTTTTCTCTTTTCGGTTTTAAACCCAGCAGTTTTCCCACATCCACCAAACCAATATCATAAAACTTGCGGGTAAATTTCAAGCGATCGTAAATTTTCAAAGCATCGGTAAAATATTCGGGCGCCACCAAAAGATAAAACTTTTGGGTATGAAGATATCCCTCGATGGCATCCTGCCACTTTTTATTGCGGATTTCTAGTCGTTCACAAAAAACATGAACGGGAATTTTTTCGCCGTATTTTTCCTGCAGGCCGGCTTGAATTTCCGTGCGCAGTTCCAACAATTTGGGATGATATGGTTTAATCCCTTTTTCCAGATTGGCAATTTCCGTATTTAACTGTTCCAGCCTTTTTCTTCTTTCGCTCACTCCCCCGGCCAGGTCGTGAAGCTCCCGGTAAAGACGGTTTTGGTATTCCTTCATGTGGGTCTTGGCCTCAGCCAATTTGTCTAAAGATAAATCCTTCAACCGGTTCTGGTGCACATCGAGAAAATACGTCACATCCTCCCGGAGTGCCGTTGTTAAATGAGCAGTTTCTTCCTGATCCTTGGACTCAGTGTTTTGAGTAAACGCTTCCAGATTCCCCCGCCAAAGATAGCCGATGTTGTGCATCTTTTTTACCAAGGAGGCCATTTCTCCTTCGATTTTTACGATATCTGCCATCAGCCTTTTTTTCTCTTCACTTAAGGATTGGCTCTTTTGATAAATATCCGAACGGAATTTTTCTTCTAAAAGCTTCTTCCCTTTTTCCTCCAATTCATCACGCTGCTCCTGTGCAGCAGTAAGTAAATTAGATAACTCATTACGTTTTACTTTAATTTTATCCAACTGTTTTTGGAGATGAAAAATCGTATCTTCCGCCTGCTTTTTTTCGGCTCGATCCATCAGGTATTGCTGGACCAATAGTCTTTTATCTTCTTTGGAAAAATCCCGGAACTTTTCCCCCACCTCTTCCAGGCGGACAATTCGCTCCCGCACCAACTCCACGTTATGCTCTAGCTGCTTATAATAGCGAATATTGTCCTGCATATCGGAAATATCAACTTTACTACTTACGTCACAAACAAATTCACTAATAAATCTTTCAATATCCATAATCGGGGAAAATGGCACTGATTTTCTAAAGAGACTAAAAAACTTATCATTCAAGCTGCCCATCTTACCTTTAAAAGTGGTTTGATAACTGCGGTTGCTCTCAAAAAATTGGGACCGGGTTTTTGGTTGATTCTTGAAAAATGCTCTGAGCTGCTGATAATTCATGGGCGTATCGTCTTCAATAAAGTGATTCTTGGGTAGCGGCCCTTCCCAGAGGAAAAAATGATGCTGGGGTTTTTCATCGTGATAGACATCAAAAACTACTCCAAAGGTAAATGACTGCTTTTTCTTGGTATCAAAAAATTCTCCGGCAATATAGCTGGAGAAGATGCCATCACGCAAATAAATAAAGCCGGTTTCTCCATCATCAGCCACTTCCCCTTTCAGATAACCTTTCAGGTTCCTTTGGGAATTATCATTTGCTGCTTTGTTAAAGAAATACCCACTGGTATCCCCCAGAATCAAAAGCTGAAGGGCATCAATAATAGTGGATTTGCCGGAGGCGTTTTTCCCGGTGAGAAAATTAATATGCTCAAGTTCAATTACTTCATAGAAAATATAATGCCAATTGATTAGGAGCATTTTTTTTAACAGCTTCATTCTGCATCTTCCTCCGTATCTTCCTCCCAGTTCTCCTCTTCTTCCTCCATCCCCAGGAGATCATATATTTCTGTAATTTTTTCATTAGTGACAACAAAGAGAATAGATGGGTAGATAATAATCGTTGTCTCCGGGTTGGTAAAATCACCCTCCACTTTTTCAATAATGTTAAATCTTTTTAAAAATGAAAAGGCTTCTTGGAGATCCTGATTGGCAGGTTTTTTTCCTGTGATTCCTAAAGAAATCATTTTTTCCACCACGGCGGAAACTTTCGTGATGATCTCCCGCTTTAAAGAGAGTTTCTCCCGCCCTTCATCATATATCAGGCGGAGCACATAAAGGATGATAGTAATGTTTTTGTTGACCCGGGCTCGGTTTATTTCATAACGGTTATATAAAGCAATCACACCATAGTTATTGTCCTTTTCCAGTTCCCAGCCGGAAATCGCCAAATACTTTTTAAATAAATCAAAATGGCGTTCCAAGAATCGGTAATCATGATTGATTTTCATGGCTTTTTCCCTGCGGATGTATGTGTCCCGCAAAATAAAGGATCGGGCCAAGAGCAAATTTACCAACCGGGTAAATTCTTCTTTTTCGCTGGTATTAAGCTTTTCATATTCATCTTGCCACATGCCCTTACCCCCTTCTCCATAGTTTAAACTGAGGTATCCGGTATCCATTAAGCATCAAATAGCCCTCTCGAAATTCCACCCGGTAAAAGGCATCGCTTTCGTCGTGTTTCAAAGTACCCAAAATCAGCATAATAAAATCTTCATCATTGGTGATGGATAAATCCTTGGTTTCGATTTCATCTCGATTGGCAAACTGTCTTTTCATAAAAGCCAGTACCTTTTTATTTGTATAACTCTTTAATATCCTTTCTTTCAAATCATCCATTTCCCAGGCAAGAAGACTGCTGTCTGTTTCCGGGGGAATTTTTAAGGCAGTACCCATCTCCCGCTTTCTTTTTTCTCCAGGTGTATATAGAGAAAACTGATCAATATAATGTTGGGGAAAAAGATTTAATGATGTACTAAGTGCTTTTTGCACTTTTTCCTTTTTCCGTTCATCATCTTCGGAAAAGGTCTTTAAAATTTCCACCAGTTTTCCTTTGATGCTTTGGTCGGTATTTAAAAGGTACTGCATTTTTTCCACAGAGGCTTTGGTATAAACGGTATTTTTCCGGTCAATTTCTCGAATCAGAACATCAATTGTTTCATAAATATCGATGGTTTCTCCCATCATCGTGATGATGTTTTCCATTGCTTCATCCCTGGCAGGGTAAATATTTCTTTTCAAAGCGGAATCAATGATAATTTCTTTCATCTCGCTGTCATACATCCAGCTTTTCAAAATGGTCAAAATAGGGGTCTTAAAACGAGGGACGGAATCAAAAGTCTTTAAGGGATGATAGACTTTGTCGGCCACCAACTCTTTGAACCGATCAAAATGCCCCTGAAGAATTTCTTTGATTTCGTTCTGCTCATTTAACATTTGGTGGTAACGGCGGATGTTATTGAGAAGGATCTTTAATTCGTTGAGTAAATTTCCGGTGTTCCGGTGCGCTTCCGCCAAGGCATGATACGCATAATCATTTCTTTCTTCCTGAGCTGTTTTTAAAGCTGAATATGTGGAATAAACATAAGAATTGTATTCCCGGGGACGTTCCTCCGTAATATTGTGCAGCGTTTCTAAAATCTTGATGGAATAATCATAAAGAGTGATATACTCCTCAAATGATTGAGCATAGTACTCAATATCAATCCAGCCGGTTTGCTGCAATCTGCGTACCAAATAATAGGCCATAGAGGAAAGATTGATTTCTGCCGGCTGCTCCTCGTTCTCCCAATCTATCTGCATCATCTGATCTTCCAAATTAGCAATCAACATGGAAACAAATTGTTCTTTTTGGATAAACATATACTGTTTATATGCCCGGTAGAGGACGAAAAGGCTTTCCAGATAAATTTCTTTGTTTTTTGACACCAAAATGGAAAA
>JAQVXR010000105.1 GCA_028709045.1 Desulfitobacteriaceae bacterium
AGCATTTTTTTCCCTCCACATTCCATTAATATTATATGGATGGTGTTGACAGTTGGAGACTAAATTAACACTAATCGATTGTTTGATTCATAAAATATATAGGTTAGAAAGGGGGATGAGGATGGGGATTCAGCCAGGTGACATTGTAACGCGAAAATCCTATGGCAGTGATGTCATATTTAGGGTAAACGCTCTTATTGCAGATAATAATGGACGAATTGTTGCTATCCTTAAGGGGATTGAGGTTAGGCTGGTGGCAGATGCCCCGGTAGATGACTTGGAACCGGTAGTGGAAACTGGTTATAGCCGGGCTAAAGGTGCCTGTGTGGAGCATAGCGATTACAAGGTAAAGGATATTTTGGATAGAAGAAAAATTAATCGAAACAAAGGCAGCTGGCGAGCAAGTTTCTTAATGGCCCGGGAGGTAGAGGAGTTTTTTGATGTTCCGGGAAATGTGCTTCATATTGATGGTGATGAGGAATATCTGACAAAATGTCTGGACGCATATAAAAAATTGAGAATTCCTTGTCATGGATTTAGCATTCCGGAAAAAGACCAGCCTACGGCAATTATATATTATCTGGAAAAATACCAGCCTGATATCTTAGTGATTACAGGTCACGATGGCCTGCTGAAAGGTGCGGAAGATTTTAAAAATATTCAGAGCTATAGAAATTCCCAATATTTTGCTGCTGCTATCAGGGCGGCCCGGAAATACATTCCCGGCCGTGACGATCTGGTGATTTTTGCGGGAGCTTGCCAATCCCATTACGAAGAGTTGCTGGCTGCAGGGGCAAACTTTGCCAGCTCACCTCACAGAATATTTATTCACATTTTCGACCCTGTATTTGTTGTAGAAAAAATCGCTTTCACTTCCTGTAAGGAAATGTTAGCCATTACTGATGTCGTTGCCAATACAATTACAGGCGTAAATGGGGTGGGAGGAATTGAAACCAAAGGAAAATTTCGCCTGGGATATCCTAAATCACCCTACTAGCGTTTAATTAAATATTATTAAAAATAGCTTAATATCCAGGGTGTGAATAAAATTTTTCAAAAAACCAATAATATACGACAGAATTTGTTTCCTGAATAAAGGGGAGGTATTTTAATGGAACAATGGGGTTGTGTTGTATGTGGTTACCTTTATGATCCTGAAGAGGGGGACCCGGAGAATGGAATCAGCCCCAAAATTGAGTTCGAAGACTTGGCAGACAATTGGATTTGCCCGGATTGCGGTGCCGACAAAGATCATTTTGAAAAGATTGAATAAACTTTCCGGATATCATTGGCCTAACCATATGTAGCTGTGGCCGGATTCCTAAAAGTATGATATAAGAGAGGTAAAAGCACTTCCGTTTTGGAGGTGCTTTAAATTATAAAATTATTATTTTTTAAAAAGTTTACTACATAAAAAGGAAAAGACATTACAGGACACGAATTTATCTGCATGTGTATTTTCTGCACGGAGCATATGGAATTAAAATAAACAACTTGCTTTGGCGCTATTTTTTATGTAAAAAATGTTACCGTGGACCTAAAGAAAGTGAGGAATCCACATGTGGGATATTGATAGTCAGCAAGTATTGGATATGTTGCCGTTGCCCACTTGTGTCATTAAGGACGATATAATTCAATATGCCAATTTTAAGTTAGCGAATTTATTACATTATTCTCCAACATATTTGAAGTCCCTATCTTTTTTAAAGATGGTTCATCCTCAGGAACGGCTTAAATTAAAAAATTTTATTACACAGTTTGTTAATAAAAATTCTGGGACAGAGCGATGTCAATTTAGGGTGGAAACCGGTAGGGGAGATGTCCTTTGTATTAAAGCTGTTTTTTCCCTTTTAAACCAAAATCCAGGTACCGGAGTAATTTGCCAGTGTTGTGGTGCTATTCGCTATGAACACCAAAGTCTTGATGGCAGCATTATCCAGGAAGAAGAAAGTGATAAAGTCTTCCGGGAGATATTTCACCATTCACCTATTGGGATGGCGTTTTTTGACAAAAATGGTTTGTTAACCGATGCTAATCAAGCCAGCTTGGAGATATTGGGTTTAACGAGCATTGAAGCCTTAAAAGGCTGCAATCTTCTCGCCAATTCTTTTCTGCCCGAATCGATAAAAGAAAAAATCAGAGATGGAGAATCACTCGAATACTCAACAGAGTTTGATTGCAGCTTGGTTGGGGAATCCAAACAGTTACCGTTTAATAAAACACGGTACTGCCATATTGATTATTTGGTTACAGCGATAAAAACTAAAGAAAAAAAGTGCGCAGGCTATTTAGTGCAGATTCAGGATATTACCGCCCGTACTTTAGCGGAAAGGCATCTTCAGTACTTAAGTCTCCATGATTCACTTACCGGATGTTATAACCGGGGATATTTTGAACAGGAGATGAAACGGGTGGAGGGGGGGAGACTGCCTTCCCCCGGAATTATTTTGTTTGATATAGATGAATTGAAACTTATCAATGATACCATGGGCCATCTTACCGGGGATAATATTATTGTTACTGCTTCTCACATTTTGAAGAATTGTTTTCGTGTCGGAGATGTAGTAGCGAGAATCGGCGGTGATGAATTTGGGGTTATCATTCCCAACGGTGATCAAGCCACATTTGAAGGAGTATGTCAAAGAATCAACAAAATGGTGGCAGAGCATAACGAAGCGAACCCCCATCTTCCCTTGGCGATTTCCATGGGTTATGCCATTATGGATATTTCGGAAAAAAGCATGGACCAGCTGTTTAAGGAAGCGGATGATAATCTTTACCGGCAAAAATTAAGCCGTCGGACGAGTGTTCATAACGCTTTTTTCCGTGGTCTGACGAGATCTCTTGAAGCAAGGGATTTTTTTGCTCAAGGACATAATACACGCTTAAAATATTTAGTAAGAGAATTAGCGAAAACCGTTTCTTTACCTTTACCGCAGATTAATAATATTTGTCTTTTAGCTCAATTTCATGATATTGGCAAAGTGGCTGTACTGGAAAATATTTTGATGAAGCCAAGCTATTTAAACTGTACAGAGATGCAGGAAGTGCACAGGCACTGTGAGATTGGCCATAGAATCGCTCTTGCATCTCCGGAATTATTCCCTATTGCGGAATTGATTCTCAAGCACCACGAATGGTGGAACGGAGGGGGTTATCCATTAGGTTTGAAAGAAGAAGAAATTCCCCTTGAATGCAGGATTTTTTCAATTGCCGAAGCCTACGATGTTATGACTAACGATCGTCCCTATCGTAAGGCGCTATGTCATGACGATGCGGTTAAAGAACTTTTGGATGGAGCAGGGGTTCAATTTGACCCTGAATTGGTAACAAAGTTTATCAGGATTATTAAAGAGGGTTGCACTAAGGAAGAATCCAAGCCAACGGTTTTTGAGTAAAGGATACTATATTTTTAAAATTGTTGTTTTTATTTAAATACAAAAAAGCAGACTCCCTTTAGACGGGTGTTTCTCAGGAAGCCGTCATCCTGAGCGAAGCGAAGGATCTTAAGAAGATTTTCACTGTGTTCAGAATGACAAAAATACTTCCTTATGGCACGCTCTCTTTATGAGGGCCTGCTTTTTATTCACCGGCCTTTGTTTGATCTGTTAACACCTCGGCTGTTTCTTCTTCGCTGTGGTTTTCTTCTAATAGACGGCGTTCCAGGGAGAACCGTTTTGACAAGGGGTCATACTGAATTAAATCTGCGGCCAGGGGGCCTTGAGTAAGATTAAAATGCAGAATGGTAGCAGCATAAGGAGTACCCTTTTCAGAGTAAAGACCACGCAATCCTGCTGCTCCAGTAGAACCTGGATTAATCCGAAAACTGTTATTACTAATGGATTCCAGCATTTGCCGGTGGGTATGCCCATTGATTATCATGGGGATATCGTTGTCTCTTGCTAAATGTTGGGAAATTTCCGGGTTATGAATCACCAAAATATCCGGTACTTCCTGATCGATTATTTGCTGGTAAGCTTTACTTTCCTTCAAAACAATCTCATTCCAGAGAGTAGGGTTTTTTTCTGTTACATCGGAAGAATACGAAAGAGGGTCAGGAAATCCCAAGATTTTAAGACCGGCTACCGATAAAATATTTCCTTCAAGAATCACTACATTGCCAAGAGCTTTTAAGGACTCTATGATTTGGGGAGAATCATGGTTTCCCGGTGTAAAAAGATATGGTACCTCAAGTTTACTAATTTCTTTAACGGTTTCGGTTTCCAGCGGGGTGCCGAAATCTGTTAAGTCACCGGCATCAATAATAAAATCAATGGAAAAATCATTAATCAATGAATCGATTAATTTAACCCCCAGAGGATTAGAGTGCAGGTCGCTTACAAGAAGAATTTTCCGGGTGGAACTTTCTTCCGAGGGATTTCCCAATATGGGTAAGACACTTGAATTTGCGGCTAAGGCCTGAATGTTATTGACGACAGCTTCTGTATGATCTTCAATTTCCGCCAGTTTGGGTAAGATTTCACTTGCTAGTTGCACAATATTAGGTGCGACAGCGAGGACTCCGTTATAGTCGGGTTCCCTGAAGGAATCTGCACGATAGGTTGTCCCGCCGATCAGTAGCAGTGATCCTACAATTAATGCGCCGCCAAAACCGGATTTCAGAATGGTTTTTATGCCGGGACGCCAAATAAGGAAAACAGAGAGGGCTGCACCTAAGGCACCGGCTGTTAAACTGTATAAAACAAATTTTTTCAGATGACTTGAGATTTCTTTTTTCAGGTCGGACAGCAATTGCATCTGGTCAGGTGCTATATTTAAGTTTTTCTTAACCAGTTCTGTTCCGATTCTTTCCAAGCGCACGTTGAGTTCCAGGGGACCGGAATGAGTTTTGGCTGAAAGACTGCCAAAGGGGGGAACATCCAGTATCGTGTTTCCCTCTAATGAAGGGGTTACAAAGATCTTAAGGGAGAGGTCATGTACTTGATAGTTTCCCAGACTGGCAAGGGGCAGGAATAATAATGCTCCGGTAATTATAATAAATGCAAAGGCCAGGTGTTTCCAAAAGGAAATGTTTTTTTTTCTCAGCCAGATCAAGTATCTATACCTCCTCCCAAGAAAATTAAAAAAGGGCACTCCATGGGTTTTTTGGCCTGAATATAATGGCGAAACGGAAATACCCTAAAATTGTAATCATTTAAAAACAGATGTAATTATAGTTTACAATGAATTATTTTAGCATGTCAAAGGTAAATCTAGGGGAAGAGGCTATTTAACAGGTGCTTGCCTCAGAAATAGTATATTTCATATTGACTTTCTTTAATAAAAGTAAATCAGTTTAGTACTCTTTTCGAAATTACTTGATAGCGTTTTCCGAGAGAAATCAAAGTTTTGATATGAAATAACGAACCGGTGTTGTTTTCTTAACATATAATATGTCGGGGGATGTATATGAGAGAAACTGACCTCAAAAAATATTCAGTTATTGGAGAGGGTAGACATGGTGTAGTTTACTTACTTGATGAAAAAAGATGTGCCAAAAAATATTGGAAAAAGAAATACGGGAAAATGGAATTTCAAGTGCTGGATCACTCCCGCCATTACATTCACTTCCCCCGAGTTTATGATTTTAATGGTAGAATCATGGTTCGGGAATACTGTAATGGGCTTAATGCCAAAGAATACATCAGAAAGCACGGGTTAACAAGAGCCCTTGCTTACAAACTGGTGGAAATAATCAGCATCTTTGAGGAATTAGGCTTTTCTCGCTTGGATTGCCGGCTTGCCCATCTTATTGTTACAACTAACTTGAATCTCAAAGTAATTGATCCTACCCGGAACATGACTAAAAGAGTAGATTATCCTCGTCAAATGTTAAGAGAACTGGAGCATATGGGGTGTAAAGAGCGGTTCCTAAAATTTGCAAGTGAAGTGCGTCCGGATTACTATCTGAAATGGGTGCAAAAAACAATTTCATTATAATAAAAATTGCCGGAAGCCCCGGCATTTTTGTTTATCAGATATAGGGTTTCAGGCTTACCTGTTAACTCCGGGGCGATGCTATGTGCGAAACTAATTAAGAAATATGGTATAATTCCAGGGTGGCTATAAAACAATAAAAAGTAAAGGAGCATGTTTATGGCCTGGATACTTTTATTTGTGGCCAGCCTTTTGGAAATATTTTGGGCTGTATGTATGAAATATACTGAGGGATTTACACAGCTATTCCCCAGCATTTTAACCGGGGTAGGTATTGCCGCCAGTTTGTTTTTTCTTTCCCTGGCTTTGAAAACCCTGCCAATTGGTACCGCATATGCAGTATGGACAGGCATTGGGGCAGTGGGTACCGTTATCGCCGGGATGATTCTTTTTGGGGAGTCCCGAGACTGGTTGCGTATTCTATGTATTTTATTGATAGTTGCCGGGATTGTGGGGCTTAGGTTTGTTTCCACGGAAGGGTAAAATTTTTAAGACCTTTTCATGCTGCGTTTTTTATTTGGAGAGTTCCCGTTTCACAATGCTGTCTAAAATTTCTGCCCCTTTCAGGATTACTAACCGACAGTTTAACTCAGGGGTTCGATATTTTTCTTTAAGGGGAGCACAGTTAATGCTGCCCATTTCTTCTTCAAAACGTGCAAAAAGTTCCCGAGTCAGTTCTTTGATTCGGGTGCTTTCGTGTGCCCGATCATTGATAAATAGGCATCCAAGTACCATAATGGAAGCGGTTAGCGCACCGCACTTATCCTCGATAGCCATTCCCCCGCCAAAACCGCCGGCGCATTTTAATGCTTGTTTGGATAAATTTAATTTATAGACTTGATTTGCCCCGTAGAGAATTTTTTCCGCACAATTATAATCCTGATCTTCGCCAAAACCGGCTTTAATTAAATCTGCCAGCATAAGCATTCTCCTGAGTATAATTTACTTTATTATCTTAATTCGGCAATTTAGTGAGGCAATCCTTTTTATACTCTCTAAAACAAAGGGGTAAATAAGCTTGGTTTTTTTGAGGGTCATGTTTGCTAAATGGGTGATAAAGCGTTTTCCGGTTAGTTTAATTAGTCCAACTTGCTAAGAGACAATAAAAATGGTAAATTGGAAATAATATGATTAGATAATAGCCGAAAGGATCTGATAATATGTGGATGCCTGACCCAATTGCTTTTGAAATTGGTCCTCTTGTTGTGCGCTGGTATGGGATTCTGATAAGCAGTGCGCTTGCCCTGGGGACTATTTTAGCATACCGGGAAGCGGCAAGGCAGGGAATTGATCCTGAACACATCTTGAATCTGGTAGTTGTGGCCGCCCCCCTGGGATTTGTTGGTGCACGCCTGCACTATGTTCTTTTTTCTGATTTACAGTATTATCTTGCTAACCCGGCGGAAATTCCTGCTGTTTGGCATGGCGGCCTGGCTTTCCATGGAGCATTGATCGGGGGGGTATTAGGCGGTTATTTGGTAATTCGCCACTATAAACTGGATTTTTGGAAACTGGCTGATATTGTTGCTCCCAGCATTATTTTAGGACAGGCAATTGGCCGGTGGGGAAATTTTTTTAATCAGGAAGCTTACGGTTATGAGACTAACCTACCCTGGGCGATGTTTATTGATGGTGCGTATCGACATCCAACTTTTCTTTATGAGTCTCTATGGGATTTCTTTGTCTTTTTTATTTTAATCTGGCTGCGCAGGCGGAATTTCATTAAAAATGGCGATATCTTTGCCGGGTACTTAGCATTATATTCGTTGGGACGAATTATTGTCGAAGGATTTCGTACCGACAGCTTGATGTTTGGTCCCTTTAGGGTAGCCCAGCTAATCAGTTTGGCGGGAATTGGTCTTGGGATAGCGCTGATTTGGTATCATCATCGGTTTATGAAATCAGCAAATGTACCGGTTAATACCGGGTCAAAAAAATCGAAAAAGAGAAAATAGTAAAAGTATTTATCCTGTCTGCACCGGAGCAGGGATCTTTTCATATAATAAAACATCGGTTAAAGGCAGGCAGGGGGCATTATCTTGCGGAGATTAGGCATTATTTCCGATACTCATGCGGAACGAGAAAAAAAGGGAGAGATGGGAGGAATCCCCCGGATAGTTTTAGAAAGCTTCAGGGGCTGCGATCAAATTGTTCATTGTGGTGACATTGGCCTGTGGGATAAAGTTGTACCGGTGCTAAAGGAAATTGCTCCCTTGATTATTATTAAAGGTAATCATGATAAACGGCTCAAAGAAAAAATTCCCTGGTCTGTTGGATTGAAAATTGAAGGATGGCGCTTGTGGGTAGTGCATGGCCATGGTGGTACCGTTCGCCAGGATCCTCTCAGCATCATTAGGTTTTTAAAGGAACCGGCGGATGTTATTCTTTTTGGCCATATCCATCGCCCTTTGGTTTATGCTGACAAAAATATAATACTCGTAAACCCGGGCAGTACATCAAGTACAGATTATACTCCTTTTGCCAGCTTTATGATTATGCTGGTGGATGATAATAGAATTATTGTGACAACACATTTTCTTAGTAAAGACAGGATGGTTGTAAAAGCAACACAGAGGGCGGTAGTTTATAAAGTAAATTGCTAATTGCTAGCCAACAAAAAAGAGGCCCAAAAGCTGTCCTCACATAGGGATTTGCTGTCCCTGAAAAAATTCGGCATAGTCGTAAATTGCGGCTATGCCGTTTTTTCGTCCATTTTCGCAAAATCTATTGCTCCGATGCAATTGTAAATGATTTGAATCCGCTGGGTTCGGACACCGTCTACCTTTTCAGCCTTGTACACGATTATCTTCTCGATGAAGTCCCGAATAATCTCAGCACTTAACTCTGTAATTTCCGTGCTATTTCGAAGAAGTCGAGTCGATTTGCGGACATAATGTTGAACTATCGGATAACTTTATTCGGCAGCTTGCGTCCTATGTAACGAGCCGCATTATCTTGGCATACACCGTTTCTTTTGCCGTATCGCTTACCAATGATTCCACAACATAGACGGTGCCGCCTATGGTTTTGCGTGTAATACGGCTATTCGGTTTTCTGTCCATAAGCGTCACCTCCCGTCTATGCTATGG
>JAQVXR010000106.1:0-5436 GCA_028709045.1 Desulfitobacteriaceae bacterium
AATTTATCAGTATTTACAAGGCTTTTGAGTTATGAATCGGATTGGTTTTTGAGCAAGGTGCTGATAAGCTCCGCGCGGCTAGCGACATCATATTTTGAGAAAATATTTCTTATGTGGGTCTTAACAGTGCTTTCGCTGATGAATAGCGTTCTCGCAATTTCGCGATTTGACTTGCCGGACAAAATGTGTTCGAGTACCTCCTGTTCTCTGCCAGTTAGCTCTTCGAGGGTTTTTGTCTGACGGATAATGTCCGTTTGTTGTGTCTCACTCATACGGTCATAGGCGGTAAGATAGGCATGATTCTTGAGCAGCATAACAAGCTGACTATTGAGCGGTGGAAGCATGATCAGTGTGACGCATACAACCGTGAGAGCAATGACCGCCACCTCCGCGCTGGAAAGCTGAATAGATGTTACCGCCATTCCGACAACGCCGCCGCAGAGGACGCCGAACACATTTGCGGAAAGCCCAATGCCAAACACCTTGACTGGATTTTCAGTATAGTTCAACATCTCCCCGATGATACTCCACCAAAAAAGATCAAAAATACCACATGCGCCCAGCATCAGGGTATCAACAACAAGATAATCGGAAGCGTTTCGTCCCAGCAGCATAAAGCTGATGAATGCTCCCATAATCATTGCCATGCCGATATATAAAATTCTTGAACGTTTCGCCTTCACCGGCAAGTTCCGCATAACGGCAAGCGCAACGATATATGGCACAGCCCAATACCAGCTCACAAGCCCTGTAAGATGCTCAAAAGCAGGGTTTATGACCTGATACATAAGACCGGAATTGATTGTTATGATAAAGATGAACAGGCATAGCAGCATCAGAGGTTTTTTAATGTCGCTACGCGGCTTGCTTTCCGTTTCCTCATGCCAGCCATTCTTTGTGTCGGTCGGCAGCATCCAAATAAACGCCATGCCGGCCACAAGACAGAGCATAGAAAGGGTAAGTCCAATAATAAGTGATAAATTTATGGCCACCACATTGACGGCAATCATAATAATGTTGGAATAAATCAAAACATCCGCGCAGGACTTGATGCGCTGGTTCTTAGGCGTAAAGGCTTTAATAAAATATCCCCACGCCGCTACGGCGCAGCCTGACGCATACCCGCTGACGATCAATCCTATTGCCCACAGCGTAGACGAGACAAAAAAGAATGGTATGGTTGCAATCAAGCATAAGCCCATGCCGCCAAGCATCGTATATTTTGCCGCTATTGGAGACTTCACAAGATAGCCACATGAAAACAATCCTGCAAAATGTGCAACGACAGCTGCCAGTATGTAACCGGAGGCTTCAGCTTCATGCAGTCCCAGCAAACTGTAAAGCACCTGCCCCTCAAAGAGGAAAGACAGGATATAGGCAAAGAGAAAGGAGAATCCGGCAACGGAAAGGATGCGCCCGTTCAAAACATTAAGTCTGCTCATTCCATCACCTCCCACTTGTCAGAAGCGCCGCCAGGCAAGGTAAGCAACCTTATTTTGACATTTATTTGCGCAATCATACTTTTTTAGATTTATACTGTGTAATTATACCATAGTCAAAGTAAAATGGTAATGTATTAAAGAACTTCGTATATGACAAGAATTCACAGGACATTTCCATATCATATCACGGCTCATAGCCACAAAGCTCAGCCATCGAAAAAAATGGCCCAAGGCGAAGAACAATTGGAGGTTCCAGTGCTCGGTTTATCCAGCCTACAAAAGCCAGCCATAATCCTGGCGTGTATCGACAACCGCACCCACATATACAGTGTTTACCTTAATTTGATAAATCAATAGATACCTCTTCTCCAATAAGAGCTTTCGGTATTTTCCTGAGGGAATCAGCTGGTCAACCAGCCATGGATTTCTTTCCGGGAACTGTTCTAATGACTTTGCCCTTACTTGAAAGTCTTCAATTAAACGTGTGGCTGCATGCGCACTAACCTGTGCCAAAAACCGTGCGTGTGATACCAGCATTTGCTTGGCCTCATCGGAAATAACTACGGTGTACCGTTTATTTTCGCTGTCCATCCAGCACCTCTCGGACTGCTGCTTTCATCATAGCAGAAACCTCGTCAATGGAATAACCCGGTTTTCCATTCAGCCTGTCTTCTTCTGCAGCGACCAGATTCTCCCGGAGCCGAATCATACTTTCCCTTCTTGCAAAAGTCTCTATATCCATGACCACGAGATCCCCCTCACCGTTTTTGGTGAGATAAACCGGTTCTCCTGACCGCTTACACAATTCGGAAATCTCATTATAGTTTTTGCGGATTGCTGCAGACGGCTTGATGTTGATCATACAGACCACCTCTCTTGGTAGCAATAATATACTATTATTATATGCTTATTATACAACCGCCGGATCGATTTGTCTATAATATACGCCTTACTTATACACCGAACATTTTAAAAAAATAGCCGCGATCTCTTGGTACAAGCGAGATGGCGGCCTTACTGTTTGACGTATTCAGCAATTACAATATTTCGATATACCCTTCTGTTCCATGCACGCGAATTCGCTGCCCATCTTTTATCAATTTGGTAGCATTATCTACTCCGACAACTGCCGGTAAGCCATATTCACGTGCGATAACTCTCCATGGGGCATCAGTCCGCCTACTTCGGTGACCAGGCCTTTTTCCGGACAGGAATCCAAACCTCACTATACGCGTAATCTTTTTTATGTTCATCCATTTTAGTAAAAGAAAAAGTAGGGGCATTGATTACTTCGTAATTGGATGAAGGAAGCCATTCTGAATACGTTTTTGCCATTGTTTCTTGTAAGGTAGAAGGAAACGGTCCTTCGTTTGGAAATACTGCCCAAGTATAGGCTTCAACCGGCACTTTTTCTAATAGATCACTTACTTGATTTTCAGTCGTTAAAACACCTATCAAGTGGGTTAAATATCCTTCTTCTTTCAAGAAATTAGCGTCAGCATCCCAAGAAGCATTGACAATTTCATAAGGCTCCATATTCTGAAGAGCATGCATTTCTTTTTTTTGTGCGTCCGTTATGCTTTGTGCAAGCTTTACAATCTCATTATTAACACCTTCAAATTGCATCGGAACACGTTTACTTACACCGACTAAATTAAACGCCGGTTTGTCTACAATTCTAAATTCCATACTAGTTCCTCCCTTTACGGTTATTATAAATGAAAGTTTGGGAAACGATTTACTAATGCCTTTTTTTATTACATCTGAGGGTAAAAACCCACTCCATTTTTTAAATGCTCGTGTAAAGCCGTCTATTGACTGATAGCCATATTTAAAAGCAACATCAGTTACTTTTTCTCCATGTAATAAATCCTTATTTGCCTCGGACAATTTTCTGTTTTTGATATATTCACTAAGTGTCAACCCTGAAAGATAAAAGAATATCTTCCTAAAGTGATAGTCGGAAACCCCAGCATATTCGGAAATTATTTCAAGAGGTAGATCATCGGTTAAATGCTCTTCAATATAGTCCATCACATGGTTTAATTCTTTTAACATTATCTCTCCCTCCCTTCCATACCTACATAATAACAAAGCTACTTATATGATGCTCGACTTTTTTAACACAAAAATTATCGAATCGATGCCAAGGGCGATGCCAAGGGGACGGGGTTGTTTCGATGCCAAGGGTTCTTCGATGCCAAGGGGACGGGGTTGTTGACATTATTGCAATTATATCAGAAGAAGGTGTTGTAAATAACCCCGTCCCCCTGACATTTACTTGAAAAAAATAACCAACCGGGGGAAACGCCCCCGGTTGGTTTTGCTAATAGATTATAAAACCTAATAAATTAATCAATAATCCTTTCTACAAAGTCAGTGTAATAGCGCTGCATGATGACTGCAAATTGAGCCCTGTTTGCACCGGTTTGTGGGGAGACTAGATTGTTTCCAATACCTTTTATGAGACCATTACCCATGGCCCATTGCATCTCGGCTATGGCCCAGTCGGAAATATCATCCGCATCATGATATGCACCCAAGTAATCTTTTTTACTTACATCGTATCCCAAGAACTTGGAGTATTGGTGTAAAATGACAACCATTTGCTCTCGGGTCAATATATCTTCAGGGCCGAAATTTCCATTTCCATAACCGGACACAATGTTATTTTTAGCGGCCCAGGTGATGGCTTCTGTATACCATTTGCCCTCCTCCACATCTGCAAAAATATCCTCCGACACACTATCACTTTGAGAGAGCCGATAAAGTACGGCCACGAGCATGGCCCTAGTGGTATCTACATCACCGTCAAATCGTCTCTCGCCCGTGCCTTTCATTAAATCGTGTGCCGCACAAAACCATGCGGCTTCATCATACCAATCATTTTGATCCACATCATCAAAATAATCTATTTTTGTGTAATTTGTATCTATGCCGACTTCGCCCGCAGGCATCTGAAAACTGTAAGTGCCGTCACTGTTTTTTGTAACCGTAAGCGGATTTCCGTTTTGGTCAAGGACAGTGGGTATATTGTTTTCATAACCCCGGTCAGGCTCAATTGTAATAAAGACTGTGTCACCGGCCTTAGCCTGCTTACTGCTAAGTTTTATTTTACCATTGGCATTTTGAGCAGATTCGTTATTTATTATA
Source organism: Desulfitobacteriaceae bacterium (assembly GCA_028709045.1). Lineage (GTDB taxonomy): Bacteria > Bacillota > Dehalobacteriia > Dehalobacteriales > Dehalobacteriaceae > JAQVXR01. The sequence continues at coordinate 4,596 of JAQVXR010000106.1, forward strand.
GAGTATTGGGTTGGTGCGTGAGAACCGCCGCCGCCAGTGCCACCGCTGCTCCCGTCGTCGCTGACGACCTTCCAAGTCGCTGTTACGGTTACATTCTTTGCCGGCATGATGAAGGTCGTTGTTTGTGCTTTGGCATTAACAAAGGTCACATCTGTTGAAGTCCAACCGTTAAAAGTATACCCTGAACGGTTACCGGCATTTATGGTGACTGTGTCATTTTCGGCATAATCACCTGCACCGGCGCCACCCGAACCCGCACCGTTAAGGGTAACCGCGTAAGTTTCGGGTACTACAATGGACGCATCCTGCAATTCAACATTTACCGTTACACGCTTTGCCGGCATAATGAAGGAATATTTCCCGCCAACTATTTCCACTGTTATTGCCACATTATTGCTATCGGCATCAAGGACGTTAATGGCCTTAAACTGTCTTCCGCTTTGAACACCGTCTATATTTACTGTTACAGTGGCCCCTTCTTCAGCAAAAGCAGCCGGGTTCGTTGTCACTGTAGCCTCACCGCCTACTACATCAGCCACAGTTATTGCGTATTTGCCCGCCGGTATATCCCCGCCATATTCATTTATATCTTTGAAAGTAATATTATTACCTGTGGCATAGGCATCTGCACTTGAGCCGGGAACACCGTAGATTGTCAAAGAAGGACACCCATAAAAGGTTTCTTTCCCTATAATTGTCTGCTCACTAGGGATTACCACCTCGGCTAAGCCTCTGTTATTAGAAAAAGCATAATCTCCTATTGTAGTAACGCTATTTGGAAAAGTTACCTTGGTTAATTCTTCATTATTGGAAAATGCATGCATACCTATTGTAGTAACAC
>JAQVXR010000106.1:5536-8909 GCA_028709045.1 Desulfitobacteriaceae bacterium
ACCACCTCGGCTAAGCCTCTGTTATTAGAAAAAGCATAATCTCCTATTGTAGTAACGCTATTTGGAAAAGTTACCTTGGTTAATTCTTCATTATTGGAAAATGCATGCATACCTATTGTAGTAACACGGTTTGGAATAGTTACCTCTGTCAAAGCATTTGAACCAAATGCATATGCGCCTATATTAATTAGTTTTTCAGGAAGATTTACGCTTTTGATTCCCTTGGAATAAAAGGCCATATTATTTATCCCTGTGACCGGATAGCCTTCAATCTCATTTGGTATTACAATATCTTGGAAAAACTCATCTGCAAAACCTGTAATAATAACTTCATTGTCCTCAATGTCATATTTGAAAACTGCTACTTCCTCAAAGTTTGCCACCAGCTTCCTGTCTTTGGTGGCCTCAAACATATATACCTGGTCAGCACTGACAACTGCATCATCCTCTGTCCAGCTAATGAATTTATACAATTCCCCAGGCACAGCTTCCACTGTTACATATTCTCCGGGATTATATAGACCGTTGCCATAAACCTGCCCTGCTTCGGTTGAATTTGCCTCAAGAGATATTGTAAATAAATTCAGGTCTTCTATCTCGGAAATGTTAAACATCACTTCAGCGCTATTTCCCGATGGGTCCGTGGCCGTTAAGTATATGGAATGGATACCGCTGACATTAGCCGTCCATTCAATCCTCCCGGAATTTGCATTATCTTTGATTAACGTCAGTCCGTGCTCCAATAAATTACTATAGACTGCTATATCTAATGTATCATCATCTGGGTCATTTACTTCATATGGTATAGTGATCGTTTCCCCTCTTTTAACAACTCCCAGATCGTTTTCATAAGTCTGTGGTTCTTCAAAAACAGGTGGTGCATTGGGTGATGTTATATTAAAGGTAAAATCATATCCGGTTCTATCCCTTTCGCAACCTGTTTCTATGTCCTTTAATACGATATACACATCGTAATTACCCACGGCAAGCTCCTTAGGCTCCCAATAGTAGGTGTAGGCGCCCGGCTTATGATAATTCTCATCCATCTTTTCGTTCAAAATTTCAGTCCCATTTTCATCTTCTATAATAACTGTCGCTTCTAAACCACTTTGCCCGGCTGCCGCATATGCTTCAATGGTGACTTGTAGATCTGATCCTTCCTCCCTTTTCGAAAGATCAGACGGAGTTGTTGTGTAAGAAGCTAATTCCGGTTTTAAAGCATCTTCCGTATATTCAACTTTAATTGTAAGATTAGTTGTTGGTTTGTCCGGGTCATTTGATGTTAAATTAATTGTTTTCTCTAAATCGTTTTCCGGCTCACCCGGCAGAATTAATGGCATGGCTATCAGTTGGTTTTCGCCCGGATAAATGGTATATTCCTTTATAAATAAAGGCGAAACAAATGTTGCTGTTTCATCATCCAGTGAAAACTCCACATTTAGCTCTTCTCTGCCAGTGTTGCTCAATGCAAAATAGGCGGCAGCTTCTTCTATCCCCGGGTTTACCCGTACAGTTACTTCTGTTCCCGAAAGATCAAGTACCGGCTTTTGCTCATAACCTTCAACCGTATATTCATTTGAAACGGCTTCAGTTGAATGCATTCCATCTGTTACAATCACTTTAAATTTATAGTTTTCACCTTCAGGGAAGTTTCCGGCAATTAATTTATGAGAATATTCGCCGCTTGCGTTATATGGAATATCTGCAGCAATGGTATCCCATGTATTTCCACTATCAGAGCTAACTTGTATTTCCGATAGCAAAGCATCCCCGTCGGCATCGCTAGCATCCCATGTAATGACGAAATCATCGGAAAGAGAAGTGTCGCTAGGCCCGGTAATGCTTGCAACAGGTGCATTTGCGGAATACTCATATCTTTGAAAAACTTCAGTTATTTTACCATCACTTTGCTTTCCAATTTCAATAGCTTTCACACTATCGGCAGGTAAATTTGCGATAAATGTAGCATAATATTTGCCGTCAAATTCATGATCTGAAAAGAAGTATTGTGATAAAATCCTGTCGTCAGATGCAAGAGTTTGAATTACATAACCATTACTGCTATAATCACTGTTTTTATCTGTATAATCGGTATATTTTATAATCGGGTCAAAATAAACCTTTCTTTGGTTTGCTATGACATCCTCAATACTCCCCGACAATAATAGAACTTCTGATTTTGATTCTTCCGAAAATACACTCATGCTAAGTAAGCTCATTTTTCCTGAGGCAGGTTTTGTTGCGTATTCCAAGAGGGCATTGTATTCACCCTCTGTTGGCCATGGTAAGGCAGCAGAGTCATACATGATTGTTTCATAGGCCGGATCGCGTCCCGCAACATTATTTATGGGGCTGCCATCATGACCATTAGCGGATAAGGGTTTATCATCACCTGATGGATAAACATCGGAAAAACCCAGGGTGTGGATAAATTCATGGATGGTGGTATGTGGTAATGTTTTACTAGGCTCAATCAAAATAGCACCATGTACTGCCCCAAAAAAACCCCAGTTCATGCCCAGCATACCCGAGTCTTGCAACCCTGCTGCTCCCAGAAAACCAGGTGGTGTCATGCCTACGTATAGGTCATATTTATCTGAAAAAAGCTTTTGCGTTCTGTCTAACTCTCGAAATATCCTGCTTAAATACATGTTATGGGTAGAAAATCTGGGTTTTGCTATAAACATAGGACTTTTTTCCACAAATTTTATGGGAGCTGGAAATATCTTTCTTATAAATTCCTTTTGATCACTTAGACCGCCGCAAGATATCGAAGAGTTATTTTCCCATGCACCCACTTGAAGGGGAACAAAGGCAAAGGTAAATTCCTTTTTAGGTACATAGAGTTGATGACTAGATTCCGGATCTTCTACATAGCCTCTAACCTGATATTCCTCCCGGGCTCCTTCGTCCTTATTGCGAACCACGGCTCTGATACCTAAACGCTTACCTGCCAAATCCTCTGGACTAATCTTAATATAGGCACGATGGGAGCCTCGGACAATTATATCCCGTTGGGGATCATATTTTTCTTTAAAGGCTTTAGGCGAAGTTTCTATTAGTGTTTTTTCAGGGTGATCAACATCATATACTTGAAGTTTCACACCTCTTATTTCTGTGTATGGGTTCTTGCTGTACCCTTCGGATACTTTTATTTCCGGAGAAAGATAGAGAGGTGCTTTATGACCGTCAACTATACGTGAGGGGTTATCTATTACTTGGGTTAAATTCCATTTAAATTCAAATATTGGCAACTCGGTCATAGTTAGTTGTGTCCGGTCCTCTGATGTAGTGTAAAACGGATATCTGATTTCTGCTATCCCCTGCTCATTAGTTATTCCCCCGCCATAGCCATCGAATTTTGCCCCACCCC
>JAQVXR010000107.1 GCA_028709045.1 Desulfitobacteriaceae bacterium
TTTTTCTGGAAGGGTTAGGGACTAAGCTTAAACAGGATGACACAGTTTGTTTAATTCCTCCCGCCGGGGGAGGTTAGACAGGAGGGGTGGGATTTGCACCATTTAATTGTGGGAGGAGGACCTGCCGGCTATACAGCTGCCTTTACATTGGCGAAGTTATGTCCGGAGGATGACATTACTTTAGTTTCTGGGGAACCTTATCCATACTATTCGCGGGTATTGACCTCTTATTACATCGGTGATTTAATTCCCCGTGAGAATTTGTTTCTTGAGGAAAGCGCCGAACACAGCTCTCCAAATATTCGATTGGAACTGGGACGCCGTATACAGTCCATTGATGTGGCCGGCAGGCAAGGAAAATTAGATAATGGACGGCTACTTACCTATGACAAGCTTTTGATTGCCACAGGTGCCTTGCCCAAACAACCTGCACTTAACGGGGGCACTCTTCCCGGAGTCTTTGTGCTGCGCAGTCTAAAAGACGCGGAAAGGATCAGGGATTGGGCCGGTCCCGGTAAAACAGCTGTCATTGTCGGCGGAGGTTTGGTTGGATTAAAGACGGCCGAAGGCTTGAAAAGTAAAGGGTTGAAAGTTAAAGTAGTGGTTAGCTCCCGCCGTATTTTATCCCAGATTCTTGACCAGGAAGGAGCCGATATGCTCCAACACCACTTGGAAGATAACGGCTATCAATTTCTCCTGGGGAGAGATGTCCAGTCTGTAGAGGGAAATGGCCAGGTGGAAAGGGTAACTTTAAACAACGGGGAAAGCTTGTCGTGCAACCTGGTTATTTATGCCAAGGGAGTTGCCCCTGAAACCGGATTTCTTAAAGATACAAGCATAAAAACCAACCGGGGTATCCTCGTGGATAATCGGCTGCAAACAAATGTTTCCGGGGTTTTTGCCGCAGGTGACGTGGCTGAAACTTATGACCGGTTGTGGAAGGCTCAACGGGTGAATGCTCTCTGGGGAAATGCTGTGGAACAGGGAAAAACAGTTGCTTTTAATATGGCAGGAAAGGAGCATTCTTACTTGGGCAGCATTAGCGTTAACTCCATTAAAATGGCAGGTTTAGGTGTGATCAGCGGGGGCATTGTCAATCCTTCTGATCCCAGCTTTAACGTACAAAAAGTGCGTAATGAAAAGGAAAAAGTTTTTCGCAAACTTGTCCTGGATAAAAACGGCGCACTTGTTGGGATGGTGGCGATCGGATTTACCGGAGGGGCGGGTGTCTTACTCAGTTTATTGGGGAAACATTTAAGACCGTCAATGAGAAAAGCTTTTCTCCAAGGGAGCCTCGGCTACGGCCTTCTTTATAAAAATTTCTGTCGGGGTAAAGCGTAAAAACTTAGGAAAATAAATGTATCGTCAAAGGCTTTTAAACTTCGTTTACTGCTTGCTTCATTTTTGAAACACCAAATAGATAAGCTGTTGCATATGATAAGGTGACAGGCTTTATTTAAAGAAAGGAGCAAGCAGAGTGAGCCGAATTTCAAAACCAAGATCCCTAGGAGAGCTGAAAGCGTTAATGAACAATTTTAAGGGAATGCTGTCGGAGGAAAATCGAGTAGTTCTAGATGAAATAATCAGGGAAATGGAAAAATCAGGAGGCGTAAACAAATCTAATAAAAGTCAAATTAAATCATTGATGAACCGTTTAGCCAGCCAAAATGGCGTACGTATTCCCAAAAGGTAAATCGGCAGAGGAAGGCAGGGGATTAACCCAGGCCTTCCTCATCGCTTTTTTTCTCTGATTTGGCAACGGTTTCTACATTTAGCGGTCTAACTTTTTTTTCGCCGTCCGAATCATTGAAAAGAGGCATCAATGCTTGCAGCAGGTGATTTAGAGAATTGCCGTTCGTCAAGAGCTTCATGAAATTAAAGCTGCTTTTTGAACTTGCGCCTTTTGGCTTAACTAAAATATCAACTTCTTCCATTAAAAACGTCAATTCGCCAATTTTTTCTAGACCATTAGCCGCATTGCGCAGTTGGTCGGATAATTTCCCCAAATCTGCTTTTTTTAAGAGATCCGTAATGTTAATGTTGGATCCTTTACTTTTTGAGCGTTTTAAGGCTTTGATTTCTTCTTCCCGAGCCTTTTTTCTTCTCCTTCGATGTCGACTCATATCATCACATCCTTCCTTAAAATAATATGCTGATAAGAACTCTCCGGTGCCCGTCCAGATCTTTTCTTGTACTATCAGGAAGTATAAGTTTATATAGGTTGATACTAAGTATAACTAAGACTTCCCCTAAAGGACTGGAATTTCTACGCATTATAAATGGCACAATGCGTAGAAATTTTGGCGTGCTTGCGTCAAAGAATGGCGCAAGCCAAGTTTTTTTCCAGATCAAAAGACGGTTCCCCAAGCAGGTGGAGATACCGTCTTTTTACCTGGTCTGGTTTAATCAACTACACATATAAGAAAATTAATTAACAGTCATCGGTACCTAAAACACAAGAGCAAAGAAACTGCAGCACAATTAAAATAATAATTAAGTCAACTATGTTTTCAAAAATACCCTTTTCCCGGCACGGGAGAACACGTTCACGTTCACAACGTTCACGTTCACAACGGTCACGTTCGCAATCATCCTTATGTCTACGGCTCATTAAAGCACCCCTCCTTTCTTTGGGTTTGAGTAAAAAAATAGTAGTGAAAATAGGAGACGGCAGTCAGTTTGTCTTGGTACTCCTAGTACATGTTATGAATTTCTGACTTAATTTGCTACAAACTGATGCAAAGAAAAGGCATTACCGGGTTGCAAGAACATGGAAAATCATGGTAGTATTTGTTTATGACATAATTATTCACTCAAAAAACAGTATGGTGCCTGTGGATTATCAGCTAAAGCGGTTTTTTATTATTCCATAATTTATCATGAGGGATAAATTGCCGGACGTAGTGATCATGATTTTAAAGAGGGATACTGCTGTGTATTTGAGTATGATTTTAATCGTCTTTTCCCCTTTTTTAGCTTTACTGCCAGTAGTGCTGCTCTTTTTCAATTATTTTCGATATCATCGAGAAGGGGACTTTGGTTATCGAGGTACCTGGTCATTAGGCCTTTTATTGTTGTTCGTTTGGTCTCTTTTTGTAGGAATATTTAATCATCACATGATGTCTGTTGTGGCGTCATTTGCTTTTTTAGCCTTATATATTATCAGCTTTTTTGCGCAGAACCGATTTCAATCCGAGGAAGACATTGAAGAGCTGTTTTTATATGCTTTTTTATTGACCATTGGTTCTGCGCTATTTGGTGTTTTTGAGAACTTTAATATTATTAATCGTGACCCTATTTGGTGGAAATATTTATTTGGATTATGCACAGTGATAGAAAACGAGGAGAACCTCCTGCGCATCACAGGTACTTTTGGTAACCCTAATTTAGCTGCGTCTTGGTATGCCGTTATGGTTTTGGTGGGTTGTTATTTTGCCGAGAGAAAATCAGGACGAAAAAGGGTTTCAATTATTATTGGGACGATTTTTTGTGTTGCTGTGTTAATTATGACAGAGTCTAGGGGGGCACTGGTTGGCTTATTTTTGGGGTTATTTATCTATGCCTTTGTTTTTGGGCAAGGCAAGTCCCGGATAATGCGTTTTCTTTTATTGCTCTGTGGGTTTGTTTTGGCTCTTACATATCCTACATGGTTTCCCCGGGGGGATTTTCTTCCTTCCAGCATTGATCTTAGGCAGGCAATATGGGAAAATTGTTTCAATCTATTCTTAAAAAAGCCTGTTACCGGTTGGGGGCTAATGGGGATTTATTTTGCGGACAGCAATGTTTACCAATACCTGCGTATCCTTCATGCTCATAATGTTATTTTGTCTTTAATGACTATGCTGGGAAGTATCGGGTTGGCTATTTTTGCCTGGATGGAGTGGAGGCTTCTCCAGGATATTATTTTTTTGAGGGAAAAAAAATGTCGCTTGGTGCCTCTTCTTGCCGGAATTCACGCGATATTTATCGGGCATGGTCTATTTGATTTTACTATGATGGGTCAGCAGATTGGGATTCTTTTCATTGCTTGTTCCGCTATTGTGGGGGGATTGACCCGGTCCTTCAGCGGTGTTTTTCCTAAATACCGAAACATTTTAATAGAAAAAAATAGACTTCACCACATTAACAAGAAGATATCTTCTTAGCATGACGAATATTAAAGATTTAATTCATAAAAATGTTCGTATTTTTTATTGACAGGCTTATTGGCTGCTGATATACTGAAAGTGGAAAATTTATATGTTCTGTATAACCGTGAGAATTGGCTTGCGGGTTTCTACCGGGCAGCCGTAACTGCCCTGGCTACAGGATTTACCGAAAAGGCAGGTAGGTGGTATAGCCCTAACCACAAAGGTGAGCTGTACCTGTTTTGTTATTGCCGAGGGTATTGAGAGAGATGCAAAATTGTATCGGCTGTTCTCATTGGCCTAGAGTGGTAGATTCCGTAGTAATGGAATGCCATTTGGGCCTTTATTTTTATAAAGGCTGATAGTATAAGTTGCAACTAAGGCTATCTTTATTCTTTGATAATAATTTCCCCAAAAGTGGAAATAGATAATATTTAAAAGATAATTAGGAAAGGTGGAGACCGGATTGAATTCAGCGAAGGTTGCGATCATCATGGGCAGTGATTCCGACTTGCCGGTCATGAAAGAAGCGGCAAAAATCCTTGATAAATTTGGAGTTGGTTGTCAGGTTTTTATTTCTTCAGCTCACAGGGTGCCGGAGAAGACAGCTCGGATTGCCCGGACAGCGGAAGAAAACGGATTTGAAGTAATCATTGCCGGGGCAGGGGGGGCCGCACACCTTGCCGGTGTGATCGCTGCTCTTACTCCATTGCCGGTAATTGGGGTGCCAATTAAGTCCGGTACTTTGGACGGATTGGATGCTCTCTATTCTATTGTTCAGATGCCGTCAGGAATTCCGGTAGCTACCGTGGCGGTTAACGGGGCCAAAAATGCCGGTATTTTAGCGGCCCAAATTTTAGGGGTGAAGTATCCAAAAATCAGAGATCATATTAATCGTTTCAAAGAAGAAATGGCAAAACAGGTCGAGGCAAAAGATGCAAGGCTGCAGGAAATAGGTCTGGATACATATTTAAAAGAAATGTAACAGCTTAATAAGGGGGAGACCAGATTGATTGAACGTTATACGTTGCCGGAAATGGGAAGCGTCTGGGAACCGAGAAACCGGTTTCAAAAAATGTTGGATGTGGAAATTTACGCTTGTGAGTGTATGGCGGAAATGGGGAAAATACCTCGGGAAGCTTTTGAAGAGATAAAAACAAAGGCCGGTTTTGATATTAAGCGGATCGAAGAAATTGAGGCTGTGACCCGCCACGACGTTATCGCCTTTTTAACTGCTGTGGGAGAAGAAGTGGGTGATGCATCTAAGTACATTCACATGGGCATGACTTCCTCGGATGTATTAGACACTGCCTTGTCCAGTCAAATGAAAGAAGCGGCGGAACTTTTACTTGCCAGGCTGCGCAAACTGAGAGACGTACTTGCTGATAAAGCTGTCAAGTATAAAGATACATTAATGGTAGGACGGACCCACGGCATACATGCTGAACCCATTACCTTCGGACTGAAAATGGCTCTTTGGACCATGGAAGTTGACAGATCTATCGAGAGATTAATAAAAGCTAAAGAAATTATTTCCGTAGGCAAAATCTCTGGTGCTGTGGGTACTTTTGCAAATATTGATCCCCGGATAGAAGAACATGTCTGCCGCCGTATGGGATTGAAACCCGCGTTAATATCCACTCAAATTGTTCAGCGGGACAGGCACGCTGAATTTTTAACTACTTTGGCGATAATCGGAAGTTCCTTGGATAAGTTTGCCACTGAGATCCGCAGTCTCCAGCGCACAGATATTTTGGAGGTGGAGGAACCTTTTTCCAAAGGTCAAAAGGGTTCTTCCGCTATGCCCCATAAGAAAAATCCTATCACCGTAGAAAGGGTAGCAGGTCTTTCCCGTGTCCTTAGGGGTAACGCCCTGGCCTCTTTGGAAAATGTGGCTCTTTGGCACGAACGGGACATTACCCATTCTTCCGTTGAGCGTGTTATTCTTCCGGACAGCTGCATCGTTTTGGATTACATGCTACACTTGTTTATTAAAGTTATGGAAGACCTCAATGTTTATGTGGAAAATATGAGAGCTAATATGGATCGAACTTTGGGGTTGGTTTTCTCTCAAAGAGTAATGCTTGCTTTGGTAGATAAGGGAATCCTCAGAGAAACTGCTTACGAGATGGTGCAGAGAAACGCTCTTAATGCCTGGCATACCAAGACGGATTTTGAATACCTCATTTTGCAGGATAAAGAAATAATGTCGTATCTTAGCAATGAAGAGGTCGATAGGCTTTTTGACTATGATTACCACACCCGGCATATTGACTATATTTTTGAACGAGCAGGATTGGATTAGTGCATTAGCGGGTTGACTGATCAGCATGTTAAACAGGGAGGGTGGTAAAATGATTCGGAAACTGGAAAAGATGTATGAAGGTAAAGCTAAGAAGATTTATAAAACGGATGCCCCGGATTTGGTATGGGTTGAATACAAAGATGACGCGACTGCCTTTAACGGGTTAAAAAAGGGAAGCATCATGGGAAAAGGGGAACTGAACAACAAGATTTCTGCTCATTTTTTTGAATTGCTGGCTCAAAATGGTGTCCCTAGCCATTTTGTCGAGCTAAAGTCCGATCGGGAACAGATAGTTAAGGCGCTGGAAATTATTCCGGTAGAAGTGGTGGTAAGAAATATTGCCGCCGGCTCCTTAGCAAAAAGGCTTGGACTGGAAGAAGGCACCTTGATGCAGCAGACAATTTTGGAATGGTATTATAAGAGTGATGAATTAGGAGATCCGATGATTAACGACTACCATATTGCTGCTCTGGGTTTGGCAACGAAAGAACAAATGGAGTATATTGCCGAAACCGCTCTAAAGGTTAACAAGATTATGCGGGATTACTTAAAGGATAAAAATATTGATCTGGTTGATTTTAAATTAGAGTTTGGCCTCTATCAGGGAAAGGTGCTTCTGGGTGATGAAATATCTCCTGATAATTGCCGCTTTTGGGATCGGGATACCAAAGAAAAATTGGACAAGGACCGTTTCCGGAGGGATTTGGGAAATGTTGAGGATGCCTACCGGGAGATTTTGAAACGACTTCAAGGCAATTGATTGTCTTGAGGAATGAAAAACTAGGAAGAGGGAAATGGGGTGGCTGATCTGTATGATTTAACGGATGATAAGCCAAAAGAGGAGTGTGGATTATTCGGTATCTACGGCCACGCTCTTGACGTTGCAAATATTACCTACTATGGGCTGTATGCTCTCCAGCATCGCGGACAGGAAAGTGCCGGGATTGCTATTTCCAATGGTCACCGTTTTAGCCTGCATAAAAATATGGGATTGGTGGCAGAGGTTTTTAACGAAGAAATCCTGAGTTCCATGAAAGGACATATTGCCATAGGACACGTGCGCTATTCCACTACCGGGTCAAGTTTGGCGGTGAATGCCCAGCCTTTGAATTTTCGCTACCTGAAAGGGTTAATATCTTTAGCCCATAACGGGAACTTGACAAATGCTAATGAGATTCGCCACCGACTGGGGGTGAACGGTTCTGTCTTTCAAACGACAACAGACAGCGAAGTAATTGTGAACTTGATTGCTCGTTACGGCCAGGGTTCCATTGAAGAGGCCCTCATGAAAACGATCATTGATATTAAAGGGGCTTATTCCCTCTTGGTTATGACAGAAAACCAGTTGATCGGAGTTCGTGATCCTCATGGTGTGCGTCCTTTGTGCATCGGGAAATTAGGGGATGCCTATATTCTTACTTCTGAAAGCTGTGCCTTGGATACGGTGGGTGCCGACTTTATTCGTGACGTGGAGCCGGGAGAAATTGTCATCATTAATGAAAAGGGATTAACCAGTATTCTTACACGAAAAAACCCAAGACAGGCTTTCTGTGTTTTTGAATTTGTTTATTTAGCCCGGCCTGATTCCAACTTCGCCGGAAAAAATGTGACCCAAGTGCGCCGGGAAATGGGCAGGCAGTTAGCCAGGGAGTGTCCTATAGAAGCAGACATTGTTATTCCTGTTCCGGACTCAGGTATTGCGGCAGCTTTAGGATATGCGGAGGAATCAGGGATTCCTTATATGGAAGGATTAATGAAAAATCGTTATATCGGGCGGACATTTATCCAGCCCCATCAAAAAATGCGAGAGATTGCGGTCAGATTGAAACTGAATCCTATTCGAGAGATTCTGGAAGGAAAAAGAGTGGTTATGGTGGATGATTCCATTGTTCGGGGTACAACCAGCAGGCAGCTTGTGCAGATGCTGAGGAATACCGGAGCCAAGGAAGTCTATTTACTGGTAAGTTCTCCGCCGGTAAATTATCCTTGCTATTATGGCATTGATACGTCGGAACGTAATCAGTTAATTGCCGCGAAACATTCACTGGAGGAAATCAAGGAATATATCGGGGCGGACGGATTGCATTATATCAGCTTGGAAGGAATGCTAAAAGCAACAGGACTGCCCGGAGACAGTTTTTGTGCAGCTTGTTTTTCCGGAGATTATGCTATCCCAATACCTGAAGAAACAGGCAAGTATTCTATCGAGGACGGGGGAGAGGATTATGGGTATCACCTATAAGGACGCCGGGGTAGATATTACCGCAGGAAATCAGGTGGTTCAACAGATCAAAGGTCATGTCAAAAAGACTTTCAGACCGGAAGTTTTAACTGATCTGGGGAGTTTTGCCGGTCTTTTTGCCCTTGATTTAAAAAAATATCCCCATCCGGTATTGGTTTCCGGAACGGACGGGGTAGGAACTAAACTAAAAATTGCCATGCTGACGGGAGTACATGATACAGT
>JAQVXR010000108.1 GCA_028709045.1 Desulfitobacteriaceae bacterium
TATCCCAAGGCATCAAACATTCTTTTTACCTGACGGTTTTTTCCCTCATGTACAGCTATTTCAATGAGGGCATTTCCTCCCTGAATTTTTTTTAGAATAACCCTGGCCGGAGCGGTTTTGCCGTCTTCAAGCATTACTCCCTTACTTAAATGAGAAAGTTCCTGCAAAGAAGGTATTCCTTTTACCCAGGCATGATAAATCTTTTCTACTTCTTGGCTGGGATGAATTAAATTATTTGTCAGTTCCCCATCATTTGTCATCAATAGAAGTCCCGAGGTATCATAATCCAACCTTCCCACCGGATAAATTCTAGCTTTGATATCCTTAACCAAATCTAAAACTATCGGCCTGTTGTGAGGGTCTAAGACTGTGCTGACATAACCGGAAGGCTTATATAACAGAACATATACCGATTCCTCTTTTGACTGAACTACTTGTCCCTCTACCTCAATACAACTCGTAGCCAGATCAACTTTAGTCCCCAGTTCTCGGACGACCCTGCCGTCAACTTTAACTTTGCCGGAAAGAATCAAATCTTCACAGGCTCGCCGGGAAGCAACCCCGGCATGAGCCAAAATTTTTTGCAGCCGTTCCTCCACCGATGTCACCTCGCTCAATGAGGTTTTGAAAAAAGTATAACAATTTTTCTCTCGGTATTCAAATTTTGACTTACCCAAATACCAGGTGACAAATGAAAACGGAAGCAAGAAAACTGGTAATATCCGCAGCTAATCCCACTGTGACTGCATGGCGAAATTTTTTTATTCCTACTGAACCAAAATATACCGTTAAAACATAAAAAGTTGTGTCCGTACTGCCCTGCATAGTTGACGCGACCCGTCCGATAAAGGAATCCGGGCCATATGTTTGGATCATTTCCGCCGTGATACCTAAAGCGCCGCTGCCTGACAAAGGCCTCATCAGCGCCAGGGGTAAAACCTCTCCCGGAATCCCTAATAAATTGGTAACCGGATAAATAATTTTAATAAGGTATTCCATGGCACCGGAAGCTCTAAATACTCCTATCGCCACCAACATTCCCACAAGATAAGGAAGAATCCTTATCGCAGTAGTAAATCCCTCTTGTGCCCCCTCAACAAATACCTCATAAACGTTTACCTTTTTAAAATAAGCATAAGCCGGAATGATAAATAAGAGAAAAGGAATTGCCCAACGGGATACTTGGGTTAAAAAATCGATCATCATCCTCACCTCTTAACTTTTTTCCGGTAATATCGCTTACGAATAAATCTATCTAAAAAAACCGCCACCACTGTTCCACAGGTTGTGGCAAGAATAGTAGTGCTGACGATTTCCACAGGATTTGCCGAGCCTGCTGTTACACGCAGGCTGATGACCATGGCCGGGATCAATGTGATACAGGAAGTATTTAAGGCAAGAAATGTAATCATAGCATCGGAAGCTTCTTCCTTGTTTGGGTTCATATCCTGGAGCTGGCTCATAGCCTTTAAACCAAAAGGAGTGGCGGCGTTACCCAATCCTAAAATATTTGCGCTCAAGTTCATAATTATTGCACCCAGTGCCGGACTGTTTTTCGGTATACTGGGAAATAAGATTACCGCTATGGGACGAACCAACTTAGCAATAACCTTTACCAGCCCGGATTTTTCGGCAAGCTTTAATAAGCCAAGCCAGAGAGTCATCACTCCAATGATCTCAAAGGCAGTTTTTACCCCTGTCTGAGCGGCGTGAAGGGCTGATTCCGTGACAACTTCAATCCGTCCGGACATGCCTGCAACAATTATTCCTGTTAATAAAAGGAACAGCCAAATAAGGTTAACCACCAATGCCCTCTCCCTGTAAATACTGCTTTCAAATCCTTATGAGGACAACCGTTTATTTATGCATAAAGAAAAACTTGGCTTGCGCCAAGTCTCTGACGCAGGTGCGCCAGTTTCTGATAATATAAAAAAGAGGCTAGGAATTCCCAGCCTCAGTCAGCGTTATGCCATGAAAAATTGAACAACACTTTGTACTGTCTCCCAAAGCGCGGCTAAAAACGAACCATTCTTTACACTTTCGCCGGCAACCAAATCAACACGCATAAAAGTATCCGTTCCTATTTTTACTGTCACCGTACCTAAATTTTGACCTTTTTCAATGGGTGCTTGCACCTTAGCAGGGAGGTCTATTCTCTGTTCTACCTGATCCCTTTCGGTTTTTCGCATTGCAGTCGATAAGCCACGAGCAGCCACAGCTCTAACTTCACTTGTCTTTCCAAATTCCACAGGGACTTTTCCGAACACCTTACCCTTGGAAATTAATTGTTGTGCCTCATAGTTTTTAAACCCATATTCCAGCAATTTCGCTGTATCATCGTACATTCCATCGGAATGAAGAACTACAGCGATCAACTGCATCCCATTTCGAGTAGCAGAACCAACCAAACAACTTCCTGCCTGGCTTGTATAACCGGTTTTTACTCCGTCTGCTCCGTCGAAGGTGTCTAAGAGGTTATTTCTGTTATGTACAACTCGAGAGTATTCATGCCCAGGCCAAGGCAGAATATGTCGATCTGTCATAATAACTTTTCGGAATTCTTCGTATGTCAGGGCTTCCCTCGTTATCATTGCCAAATCATATGCAGATGAGTAATGGTCTTCATCATGCAGTCCATGGGGATTGACATAATGAGTATCTTTCAGGCCTAATTCCCTTACCTTGTCATTCATCAACTGAATAAAATCAGCCTCAGATCCTCCAACTGCGGCAGCAATTACTGCGGCAGCGTCATTTGCCGACCTTAACAAGAGAGCATAAAGGAGATCTTCTAAGGTATGCCGTTCCCCCGGTTCCAGCCATATTCCTGCCTCTCCCGGATTGATAAAATCAGCCGGTACTCTAACTTTTTTCTGAAGGTTTTTTTCTCTTTCTAAAGTAATAAGGGCAGTGGTTATTTTAGTGGTACTGGCGATAGGAAGTTGTTCATGGGATTTTTTTTCAAACAGCACCCTCCCTGTCTCAGCCTCTATGAGTATCGCGGATTTTGCATTTATTTCCGGATCAGCAAAAACAGCCGCAGGAAACAAGGAAAACATAAATACTATAATGATCAACATATTGATAATTTTTTTCAATGGGGCACCTCCGAGAACTTGAACATGTACACGATAAAAGACAGCTATAAATAATTCCGTTTAAAATAGCTAAAATCCTTTAAGAAAATTTTGGTATAAATGTCAAAAGGAAACCTTGTGCCTGCACAGGATTTCCTTTTGAATATTTCTTTTAATTTTTAAATTAAATACTTCCCCCTGCCATCGTGTTTGGTCCTGCGGTTGTCCCTGCGGCTGTCCCTCCGTTATTTTTATTTTTCCCTAACAGAGATTGTACTTGATTAAGAACTTGGGGTGCGACATCAATTAACCGATCAATAACCATGTTTCCGTCAACAGGAAGAAGTCTAACTTGGTTTTTCCCCACTACCAAAAAACCCATAGGTTGAACAGATACTCCTGCCCCGCTTCCACCCCCAAAAGGAAGTTTGTTTATTTCCGTTTTGTTTTCCGGTGCCAGAGTCTCATACTCCCCTCCTCCGGCAGCAAATCCACAGGAAACGCGGGAAATAGGAATAATTACCGTTCCGTCCGGGGTTTCTACAGGATCGCCTACGACAGTATTTACGTCTACCATTTCTTTAATACTTTCCATCGCAGTCTTCATTAAATTTTCAATGGGATGGTCGCTCAAAGCTTATACCCCCTTTTTTAATTATCAGATACCACAACATTTTTATTCCGCCAATGATAATATGACCGCATGAAACATCAAATATGCAGTCCATATCCCAAACCAAAACAGAGTTTTTAAAGTTGGGAATCACATTGATTTTAGAAAAAAGTGGTGCCTTACGCAGCGATTTTTGCAGAACACCATAGGCCAAATACTTGGCCGACCAAAGGATGCCAACCATAATTCCGGTTTTTGCAGGCTCGGCCGTACCAATCTCCGTAGTCCAATTAAAATTCCGAATATAGATTTTTCCCAAAAACCATTCTATCACCTTCTTGAAATCACTGAGTTTTCGAACCAAATGAGGCAACGCTGTTACTATCCTTTTGATCAGTTCAGGATCAATTTCAATTTTCTCTTTTTTTTCCTTTAACAAGGATCCTTTTTCTCCCTCTAACTCAGCAACCATTCGAAAAACAGGCCAAAAAAAGCCCGGTTTGACTTGGACAAAGGGAATCTCCATTTTTAATCCCCAAACCCCCGGAACTGCCTGCCAAGATACATTAAAGATAATCATCCTTTCCATTTTTGCGATAACGAACACGAAAACGGAAAGGTATTAGGCTTAAAAAAAAAGCAACCATTATGATTATAAGAAAAATTTGGACGATGCTCATACTGTTTACACCTTACATGAGATTATTATTTAGCCTTATGCTATATTTTGCCACTGTTTTAAAGGTACTATTCTTTAATAAAGGTTTCATTTTCCACCTCATTTTATAAGCGAAACAAATTTATTTAAAGAAAAAAGCCGCCAAAGATACGACGGCTGGCATGTATTATTAGAATAAATGAAGGGAAAGAAAAAATCCCATAAAACTATATTAAAATATGCCAAAACAGGTAACGGGTATTTTTACTCCAAGCCGGAGAATCACGGTAGTCCCAGAGACGATTCTGGCTGCTCACTGTGTGTGCATTAACCAACGGCTGCCCCTCTGCATTATGTCCCACAACAACGGTATTGTGCTGCCAGACTCCATCCCCGTCCCAGTCATAACAGATGATATCTCCCGGTTCGAGCCGGTCGGGAGAAGCAGTCGCTTCAACCGGAATATGAATTTTCCCGGAAGCCAAATACCAGCGCAGGCTGTGGGCAACAGTCCAGCTATAACTCCATTTATCGCCAGGCCCCCCATTACCAAGATACCACCAGCCGGAATTTTGCTTGCCTGTATAGTTCATAGGCATACCTCCGGCATATAATACTTGAGAAACATAGTTTGTGCAGTCTACCGAGAATCCCCGAAACGCCGGATTATTTCCGTTCCACCACTGATGGGCATAATTAACGGCTGCCTGCCGGTCAAACTTATTGCTACGAAAAACCCCATAACCCATCCTTCTCATGGGCTCGCGACAACCTTTATGCCTGTCACTCGGGCAAGGAATGGTAGCCACTTTCGGTTCGGTTCGATAATTGTCATCTTTAATAAGGTAATCTTTAAGATCCCCTTCTAATGTCAACTGATGGTCATACTGCTGTCTCTGGGCATATAGACGGCTGCACTCCTGATACCACCAGGTTACCACCTCTTTTACCCTTACTTTTGCTACATTACCGGACCATATTACCCTCCCTAAGGTTGTTTCCGTCAGTTGAGAATGGCACTTGGCTTTTCTTTCTTTAGCAGCTTGTTCCTTAGCAAAAAATACTTTCTTTTCTGTTTCAAGGGCTTTATTATAACCTTGACTTTTAATAAATAACTTTTCCAAATCAGACATGCTTCCTCTTAAGAAAGCGTTGTTTTTGGCATTAAATAAAGATTGGACAGTTACCGCAAGCTTTTCTCTGGACATATGAGTCCTCCTTTGCCGCTCTGTGCTATTAATATATGTCGGGAGTAACTGTAGGTGTCAAACTCGCTTTGTTCTAATCAGAACTAAAATTCAGTTAATTCGCTTTCCCTTAGAATGATTTGATGGTGGAACTTCCATCTGATAAAGAAATATTTTAAGACTTTGAAAATGAAAATAAAAAAGAGGCGATGCCACGCCTCAATGAATACACAATCAAATTTTTTTATATCCCTGCAGCTAAATATTCCGGGGAAGGCAGTTCCTCCAAAGAGTTTAATCCAAAATACCTGAGAAATTCAACAGTCGTGCCATATAAAATGGGCTTTCCTGGAGTACTTTTACGTCCAACTTCCTGCACTAAACTTCTTTCCAGCAAAGTGCTTAAGACACCGTCTATTTTCACGCCCCGGATCTCTTCCATCTCTGCTCTGGTCACCGGCTGCCGATAGGCTACAATAGCCAATGTTTCCAAAGCTGCCTTTGAAAGCGTGGCCGCTTTTGGACGGTAAAGCTTTTCTACAAAACCTGCTAATTCAGGCCGTGTACACATCTGCCACCCGCCCCCAATCTCCACAAGTTCAAAGCCTCTGCCTTGATGATACTGCTGAATTTCTCCCAACAGTATCCGAACATTCCTTGAAGAGATTTGAGTAATCTCAGCGATTTTCTCCACAGACAGTGGTTCATTGGCCACAAACAAAAGGCATTCAATGGCTGCCTTTATCTCATCACTAAAGAGGATTCCCATTATTTGCCCACCGCTTTCCCAAGTGGATAATACTTCACTTCTATTAGTTTGCTGCCTTGTTTTCTTCTCTTCTATAAATCATTATTTCTCCCCCTACTACCGTCTGCCGGACAATAACAGCTTGCAAGCGCACCAATTCTAAAAGAGCTAAGAATTGAACAACAATCTCAGTTCTTCCCGCCTGATGAGCAAAAAGATCATGGAAACTGATTCCCCGGGAACGGCGATTTAGCATACTGCTAATCTCATCCATCTTCTCCTTAATAGTAATCTCTTCACGGGGGATTTCTTGAAACTTTTCACCTTGCTCCTTGCTTTTGGACCATACTTCCTGCAGTGCTTTTACTAAATCAAGAACAGTCAATCCTTCTAAAGGATTGATATCATCAAACAGGTTAAAAAAATTCTCTGCGTCGTTAGGGCGGGAGAATACCCTGCCTTGTTTTGCTTCCAGGTCTCCTAAATATTCAGCCACCGTCTTATACTTTTTATACTCCAAAAGTCTTTCAACCAATTCATCCCGGGGGTCCGCCCCTTCATCCGGGCTTTCCCCTCCGGAAAGCTTTGGTTCTTTAGGCAGGAGCATTCTGGCTTTAATAGAAAGAAGAGTCGCCGCCATAACCAAAAATTCACTTGCTAATTCAAGATCCAAAACTTGCATAGTCTCTATATACTCCAAGTATTGCCGAGTAATTTCGGCAATTGGAATATCATAAATATCTACTTCGTTTTTTTCAATCAAGTGGAAGAGAAGGTCAAATGGCCCCTCAAACACTTCCAACTTCACCTGATATTCCATTAAATTTTCATCGCTTCCCTGACCATAGCCATTGTTTCGGCAGCTTTTTTACGAGCCTTTTCTGCCCCATGTTCTAATATTTCATCAACTAATTTAGGCTGTGCTGCCAGTTCTTCCCTTCTTTCCCGGATCGGTTGAATAAATTGATCTAGTTTTTTTGCCAAGTTCTTTTTGCACCCAACACAACCAATACACCCGCCACAACAATCTTCGCGGATATTTGCCTGTTCTTCCTGATTATAAAAATTGTGGTAGGTAAATACGGTACAAACATCAGGGTGTCCGATGTCTGTCTTACGAATCCTGGCCGGGTCAGTAATCATTTGGCTGACCTTTGCCTGGATCTCTTTAGAATCAGCATTTAAAGAAATATCATTGGCATAACTCTTACTCATTTTCCGGTTGTCA
The DNA here is from genome assembly GCA_028709045.1 of Desulfitobacteriaceae bacterium. GTDB lineage: Bacteria > Bacillota > Dehalobacteriia > Dehalobacteriales > Dehalobacteriaceae > JAQVXR01. The sequence continues at coordinate 7,512 of JAQVXR010000108.1, forward strand.
ATCCCGGGAAGAAGCTTTACCTTAGCCAAAAGCGCTTGTGGTTCAATCAACACATCTGTATTAAATAGATAATTAAACCGCCGAACTATTTCTCGGGAAAATTCCAAATGAGGAAGCTGATCTTCTCCTACCGGAACGGCATTAGCCCGGTAAACTAAAATATCTGCTGCCATTAATAGAGGATAACCTAAAAAACCATAAGTTGATATATCTTTTCCTTCTTGCCCAAACTGGTGAATTTGTTCCTTATAAGTCGGCACCCTTTCCAGCCAGGAAAGAGGCGTCGTCATCGAAAGAAGCAGATACATTTCCGCATGTTCCTTCACATCGGACTGTATAAAGACGGCACTTTCCTCCGGATCAATACCTACGCTGAGCCAATCCAACGCCATATCCCGAATGTTTTGTTTGATTCGTGATGTATCTTCAAAACCGGTTGTCAGTGCATGCCAATTAGCAATGAAAAAATAGCACTTGTAATCTTCCTGAAGGCGCACCCAGTTCTCCAAAACACTCAAATGTCCCAGATGCAATTTTCCGGTAGATCTCATTCCACTTAAGATTGTTCCTTTACTCATTATTTTTCTCCTTTTTATCTTTGCTAAAACCCCTTGTTCACATATAAGACACACCTGTGGCTAAAAAAATTATGCGGACAAGGGCATTGACCACAGGGCCAAGAATCGCACCTGTCACCCCGGTAATAATTAAAAGCATTAAAATAAGCGGACCATATTGCTCCATGCGGTATATATACATCGCCGTGCCCCGGGGCATTAATCCTGCTAAAATTTTTGAGCCGTCCAAGGGAGGCACCGGAATCAGGTTAAACACCGCCAAAACCAGGTTGATCCAAATAAAAGATATGCCAAATCTCCAAAAAATCAGATTCGCCGGGATCATACCCCGGTCCATTAGTCCTAAAAACAATCCTCCCAAATATGCCAGCAATATATTAGTAAACGGTCCAGCCAAAGCTACTATCATCATTCCGCGCACCCGGTCTCCCTGAAAATTAAGAGGGTTGACCTGAACAGGCTTAGCCCAGCCAAAGCGGGCAAAAATCAAAAGAAGCGTGCCCAGCGGATCCAAATGAGCCATAGGATTTAGTGTTAGCCGTCCCTGGTATTTCGGAGTAGGGTCACCCAAGCGGTAAGCAACTATGCCATGGGCGTATTCATGAAATGTCAGTGCGATTAGCACCGCCGGTATATTAATTAATAAATCAGATAAGCTTCCCATTATATTCATCCATTTCTTTCATTTGCAACCATCCTTAAAATTAGTTTGATTTCCTCTCCTTTATTATGCACCAAACTGTCTAAGCGGGCTGCTAAAATCACGTCTAAAAACTCC
>JAQVXR010000109.1 GCA_028709045.1 Desulfitobacteriaceae bacterium
CACAGGTAATTCATCTATTTTTTTAGTCGGCGGTTCAGATAATTTTTTTTTAAGTTCATCCATGATTAATTTATCCTCCCAATTATGACTTCCTATTATTGCTACCTGAACTTCCCATTATTAGCCTAACCGGTATATGGATAATCATAATTCTTCGATTGTGACGACAAGCCCGTCCCCTGCTTTAAGTTCGCTTACTAGTTCGAGCCGGTTCTGGATCTCATCTAAGCCAAGCATAATCAACTTATTCATTTTTAAAGGGTTCAAGGTATGTTTTCACAATATCTTCTGGCGTAAGGGACGATACCCTCAGTAGCTTTTCACATAATAAAACCAGTTCTTCAAAAGGAGCCATTGAATTGCATAACTGAGTAAGTAATTTTCGAGTATCAACTATCATTTTATTCAAACCATCATAGGTCAAAGCAAGTGTCTTTGTTATTGTAGCCGATTTTGTTGCAACGGCATTTGGGCTTATTATAACGCGTTGGTAAACCAGTTCAGGATAGTTGGTCTCGAACCATTCCGATGCCTCTAATATTTGACCATGTTGCTTTTTTGTTAAAGCATTTTTGTTTTCTTTTCTACTTTTTGCTTCAACAACTAGAGCCAACTTGTCCTTCATTATCCATAAAATATCTGGTCCAATTTTATATACATTATCTGGCCTTTCTGTTGAGAATCCCAGCATGTGCCCAAGATCTGAAAATGATTGTTCGAACTGATTTGATGATACTGAATGGTTCAAAAGGGATACAACTTCATCGAACTTGGCAATATAGCCAAGCCTGTATTTATATGCAAATATTTCCTTTGAAATTGCCTCGGCCTGAATACCAGGTATAGTAAGTCTTTGGTATGAAGGTGCAGTGCGCGGTCTAAGTATATTGTGGTTCAGTGCATATGCTTCTTTTTGAAGATTTAGACTTATTTCTTCATTACCCCAGCGATTTGCTACCCGGGCTGCTTGTTGTAACAGCCAAGCCTTGTTCTTAGAGTCAATATTTGTACTCTTCTCTGTAAGGATTTTGACAAGATTAATTGCCTTTTCATAATATCCGTCTCGATATAAACGGAACATCTTCCTTTCACCAGCTGCTTGTAAAATAGGCTCTGAAGCAATCTCAGTAGGATTATCTAACTCAGCAAGGGTCTCTGCATGATATTCAATCCAATCCCTATCTCGATCAAGACAACTCATTACAGTCATTAAAAAATCATTTTTATTCTTCACATCACGACTCACTTCACTGCCCATTTCTAATTGAGCACGAGTGCTTGTTGTTAAATATTTCAAATTACTAGATAGACTAATCCAAGAAACCAAATCTTTGCCCATCAGAATTACAACACAATAATCTCTAGGACCTCGAGCACCACGGCCAATGGCTTGTTCAATTCTTTGCGCCAAAAAGCCATTGAGTTCAGCTCCTCCGGAAAAAACGCTAGCTCTAAATAAGTCATATTCGTCCAAACCTCTGGGACAACCATCCACAATGAGTATCCTACATGCCGTACCTGGAAGATCAATACCATCATACCTGTTGGCAAATACAAAAGGCCCCCGTGAATTACCTGCTTGCAATTTTTCAATAAAGGAGCTAACCTTTTTGGATGTATCCGCATATTCAGCCACTTCCGACCATTGCTTAACAGCGTAATCTCCTGGCGTTAAAACGACGGTTGCCATTCCTTTTTTCTCGACTATATATTTAGCAAATGCGGGAACACTACTCACGATGTCTTCGGACGATTTTCTCATTAGTTCTGGTACTATAATCATCCGCTCACTGACTCCAGTTAAAGAGTTTGATGTGATAGGTTTCATTACTGAATCTGGATCTGCGTCAAAAGTTTTTACTATGGCGCTGTCATCGGTTATTGTCGCAGACATAAATACCCTATGTGAACATTCTTGAAAAGTTGGAATAAGATCCACAAGTGGAAAAATTGGCGTTATTACGAAGGACTTAGGCCCTATTAGAGCATGACAATGGTCAAAGTTGTCTCTCAACAAAGGCCAAATAAAAGCGAATTCGTCTGAACTAAGATCGAGGTTCCCTTTCAAATAATCTCTAATTTGCTGGCTTCTTTCTCTCCAACTCCAGTAAGGAATTTCTAAGACAGAAAACTCTGCTCCTTCAACGACATCGTCAAATGTGCCAACTTTATCAAGATCAATAAAATCTTTACGAAAGACACTGCACAAATAAGAGTAACACTCGGGATGACCATCCTTATCCACTCTAAAAGTAAATCCCTGTCTGAGTGCTGATAAAGCAACGTGAGAATCATCGAGAATAATTGCACCAGCCTCAATGATAGTTTTGTGCCCACCTTTGGTTCCAAAGCGACTTAAGCCGTTGAAAAGGGCTTGATAGTTACATATCAATACACTACGGCCTTCGAGAAATTCGTCTGAAAAATAACTACCTTTTTCATACTGCACAGCTGAGATACCATATTCTTCGGCCTTTACTAGAGTCTGTTGAACTAATTGATTGTTTGGGCACAAATATACCACAGGCTTCCCTTTTTCATTCATGATAGATTGTGCAATTAATAAACCAACTAGTGTTTTTCCGCCTCCAGTGTGGAGTTTGATGACGATGTCTTTCTCTCCCCGTCTTTCAAACCATTGATCCAACACTTCACCTTGGCTAATGTATAAGTCATTAATACCTTCAGGTTTAGGTAGTCTCCGAAAAATCTCTTTGGGGTCAATCACAATTGCTTGGGATTTAGATTGCCTTAATTTCTTGAAATCCACCATTTTATCAACTCTCCTGACTATGATTTTTTTGGTAAATTCATCAATGTTAGTCCTATTTATTTACATAATTCCAATATGTATAATCCATTTAATTTTTACCCATTTAGACAAACCGACTGCCAATTATAGACATACTGGGACTATCCAATATCCAAATTTATTTAGATGTTCTGTGAAACAAGACGCCATAAATGTATGTACTCAAAGTGCAAAGTTACAGGCTACTTTCGGTATATTATCGGCCTGAACCGCTGTCCTACCCTGGGTCTTTGTCAATTTCTTCAGATAAAATAAGTTTAAATTGCGGTTTTTATAATAGACTTCATTAAGTTATCAGAGTGGTGTACAGTAGCTTCAATATGTTTTTCAAGTTCATCACAAAGGGCCATAAATTCATCAACCTTTTGGACTATGCGGCGTTGTTCTTCTTTCGGTGGAAGTGGAATCACAAGACTATTTAATATATCGGTATTAATATTTGGCCAAGAAGTTCCTTCCGACATGTTATTGAGGTTGCTTTCCCACGACTTCAAATAAACGCTTAAGTAGTCTCTAAGAGTATCGTTGCTTATATATTTCAAACCTGCTAATCCGTCATAAATGTATCCTTCTATGCCAAGAATACACGATTTACCTACACTTCCACTTACAGCAATTATTATCTCCCCTAATGACATGTGCCTGCTTTTCATACTGCCTTCTTCAGTTAAATATTCTTTTGTCCCTATAAGAACGTTGTTTTTGTTCTTATTGGTAATATCCCATATTGTAATCCAATTATAGTTTGTTGGCTCTTGCGAAAAATAAATAGGCAAACCCTTGGGTCTTGGTGATGATCCTCTCACAATATGTACTATTCTACCAAGCCTTACCCATTCCCAACCCTTTGGCAAATCAAAGGGCTTCTCTTCTTCACTAATAGGCGGTAAGGAGGTTGCTTTCTTGATTTTCTTCTCTTTGACCAATTGTTCCTTTTCTTCTTCAATCTGCTTTAACAACACGTTCGCTGGCTCATCGTTCGGATCTTGGGGAACGAGCTTACCCTGGATGGCAAGCTGGAGAATGGTATCTCTAAGGTCTTTGATATTTGCTTTTGTGGAATAGACCTCTTTAAACATATTTATTAACAAGGTCAGATTAGCTTTTAATTGTTCCTGGTTTTCACTCTTATGTATTAGGTTGGAAATGCTCTTGGAAGCTAGTTCATTAGATTGAGCTTTCTTTTCCAGTGCCTTTTCCAGTTCATCGCATAGAGCCATCAGTTCATCGACTTTTTGGACTATGCGATGCTGTTCAGTCAGCGGCGGAAGTGAAAATAAAAGCATTCTCGCTTTATCTGTTCCTAATCTTGGCATACTCATTCCATGGGTAATACTATTAACATAGCTGTCAATATATGGTGATTTCAAATAGTACATTATATATTTTGATACAATGTCATCATATCCTCTAAACGGAATTATCTCGGTAGTGCAAACTCCCGGTTCCTCAGCAACAAGTACCTTTTTTAAATAGGGTCGTAGCTTACCGTATAGAATATCCCCGGTATAAAATCGGTTTTTATTGCTTTTTGACTTTCTTTTAGCATTTAGAACCCTTTGGACTACGATAGAACTTTCTTTTTCAATATCTTCTAACTCTAGCACCCATTCTGTATCTTGAATTTTCTCCGATACTACTGTTTCGCTAATACCATAATTACTGATAGTTCCTAATCTCGTCCATTCCCAACCTTCAGGTATTTCAAAGGGAATTTCATCCTCACCTATAGGCGGTAATGATTTAGTTTTTTTTATGGTTTTCTCCTTAACCAGCCTTTTCTTTTCCGCTTCAATCCGCTGCAATAGCACCCTCGCAGGCTCATCACTCGGGTCCTGGGGAACAAGTTTTCCTTGAATAGCCAGGCTAAGAATAAAGTTCCTAAGCTCTTTTACTTTCTCTTTTGAATCAAATAGAATTGGGAAGTTTTCTATAATGTTCAGCATAACGGTCACCTATATAATCTTTCTAAGTTCAGCAATAATTTTATCCTGCACTTCATTAACCTTCTGTACAGATTGCTTATACTTGGCAAGAATGACATCAGGATGATCCAGATTTTCTTCTTCCACATTGGGATTCTTTATATCCATGTTGTAGCCCCGTTTGATGATATCTTCCTTGCTGACTTTCCAGGCCACTTCAGTTTCGATACGGTTGTTCCACCATTCCTCTTCAGCTTTAAATTCTTGGATCTTTATTGGTTTTGTTTTTGTATATTTTTTATACCCCTCGGGCAGCCGGTGCTCATAGTACCAGACTTCTTCTGTGCCTTTTCCGTTGTAATCAAAAAATAAGAGATTAGTGTTAATATCTGTATAAGGGGCAAACACCCCATTGGGCAGCCGGACGATGGTGTGCAGGTTGAATTCATTCAGCAATTTTTGTTTTATCGCCAGTTTGGCATTATCATTGCCAAATAAGAACCCATCGGGAAGAACGATACCTACCCGACCTTTCTTTTTTAGCCGATGCATAATGAGGGTCAGGAATAAATCGGCTGTTTCTGAAGTTCTGAATTCCACCGGAAAGTTCGTTTTAATGCTTTCTTCTTCCGTTCCCCCAAAGGGAGGATTCATCATAATGATATTAAACTTATCTGCTTCTTTGTAATCTCGAATGTTCTTTTCCAGGGAGTTTTTATGGTCAATCTCTGGATTATCAATGTCATGCAGAAGCATGTTGGTCACGCAAAGGAGATGGGGTAAGGGTTTCTTTTCAATACCGTAAAGGGATGATTGGAGAATCTCTCTATCTTTTGGGGTTTTAACCTGCTGGTCCAAATAGTTAAGGGCAGATATAAGAAATCCACCGGTTCCGGCAGCAAAGTCAGCTACGGTTTCTCCTATTTGCGGTTTCAGTACATTAACCATAAATTCTGTAATAGCTCTGGGTGTGTAATATTCCCCGGCATTACCGGCACTTTGGAGGTCTTTTAGAATGGTTTCATAGATGTCATTGAAAGCATGTCTTTCCTGATATTCCGTCAAATCCACTTCGTTAAGCAGGTTGATTACCTGTCTTAAAAGCACCCCGTTTTTCATGTAGTTGTAGGCATCTTCAAAGACATATTTAACGATGGCACTACTTTTGTTGGTAAATTCGTTAATTTCTAATTCTTTTAAAGTGGGGAATAAGACATTATTTATGAAGTTTAACAAATCCTCCCCGGTAAGCGCTTTGCCATCTTTATTATCAATCGCCCAGTTTCTCCATCTCAGGTCTTCCGGGATAATTGAGGTATAGGCTTCATCATGAAATTCCCACAGTTCTTCCTTGGCATCATAAACCTTTAAAAATAGCAACCATACAATTTGTGAAATTCTCTGGGCATCTCCGTCTACGCCGGCGTCTTGCCTCATGATATCCTGAAGGCGCTTAATTAAATTATTGATACTCATTACTAAACTCTCCTCTTGCTTTTAATAATCCATGACTAATACTGCATATTCGTAATATCTTAGTGGCTTTTGGACTTATGCATATAGCTCAAATTCAAGCTCTTTAATGGCTTCCAGGTATTGCTGCCGGCCTCCGAAGGCTTTAACAATATTCAGGGGACTGCCAAATTCATCAAATGGCCTGAGTTCAAGTATTCTGGTATCATCCAAGTCAATAACTCCCTGGTTCATATATTTATCTAACAAAGCCTCAATGACCTTCTGGGCCATATCCGAATATTTGTAAAGGTATCCTCTTTTCTTTACATTGTTAGCTCGTTCCTGGCGAGTTAGCGGTTTTTTATCATAAGCAATGTGGCAAATCAGATCAAAATCATCAATATCTTTGCCGACCTCGTCTTTCAGGGCATCCAGAAGAACTCCTTCCTCTGCCAGTTCATCTATGATTGCCTGTTTCCTGGTTTCTCCGTTCCATCTATTTAGAAATGTATCCAGGGTAGCATAATGATTCAGGATGTTTTTCTTGGAATAGTCAGTCAATGATTCCGTAATGAGTTTTCCGTCTTTATCATAGTATTGAACCCGTTCGGTCAAGATAATGACTTCCACACCATTTACGTAGATTTTCTTCCGTTTTTCCTGGTCTTTGTCACTGTTATTATCCAAATATTCACCCGCGGACTCATGGGCAACATCAGGAGGGGTTACATCATCAACATGTTCACCAGGTTCATAGATTTGAACAGGGTCACCATCGAAATCAGGATCAGAAAAGAGCCTGGACGCATTTCTGAAGTCCATGATGGTAAAATATTCTTTTCCGTATTCAGGTTTTAGCCTGGTACCCCGGCCAATAATTTGTTTAAATTCGGTCATACTGTTGATATTGTTGTCCAGTACGATAAGTTTGCAGGTCTGACAGTCAACTCCCGTGGTCATAAGTTTTGAGGTGGTCACAATGGCAGGATATTTACTATCTTCATCGATAAAGTTGTCAAGCTGCGCTTTCCCTTCAGGATTATCCCCGGTAATCCGCATAATATATTTGGGATTCTCGGCTACCAGGTCACTGTTCTCGTTAATAAGCGCTTGTCGCATTCTTTCTGCGTGTTCTATATCCACACAGAATACTATGGTCTTATCATAACGATTGGTGTTTTTCAGGTAATCCGATATTTTCTTGGCCACAGTTTGGGTTCTTTCATCAATTACCAGGTTTCTGTCAAAATCAATAACGTTGTATTCGCGATCCTCAATTTCTTCGCCATCTTTATCAAGTTTGCCTTTCTCAGGACGATAGCCTAGCAAATCTTTATTCAAACCGACCCGAATAACCTTGTACGGGGCCAGAAACCCATCGTCAATCCCTTGTTTAAGGGAATAGATGTATATTGGTTCACCGAAATAAGATGAATTGGAAACGTCTCTATCCTCTTTTGGGGTTGCGGTTAAGCCAATTTGAATGGCAGAATCAAAATATTCCAGGATTTTTCTCCACCGGCTGTTATCTCTGGCAGACCCCCGGTGACACTCATCTACAATGATAAGATCGAAAAAATCAGGACTAAATTCTCTGAAAATCTCTATGCTCTCTTCTCCGGCCAGTTGATGATAAAGAGACATATAGATTTCATAAGAGCTGTCCAGGGTTCGATTCTCAATTTTGGTCATAACTTTTTTTAAGGGGGCAAAATCATTCTGGATGGTTTGGTCGATTAAAATGTTTCGGTCGGCAAGATAGAGAATCTTCCTGGCTTTTCTTGATTTCCATAATCTCCATATAATTTGAAAAGCTACATATGTTTTTCCGGTACCGGTAGCCATTACCAGCAGAATTCTTTCCTGGCCTTTGGAAATGGCCTCAATGGTTCTATTGATGGCAATTCTTTGATAGTATCTGGGGATTTTATCTTTAGGAGCAAAATAATAGGGTTCGGTAATGATTTCTTCTTGTTCTTGCTTAATTTCCTTAATACCCTTATACCGGTTCCATAGCTCTTCCGGACCAGGAAACTCATCTAATGATAGTTCTCGCTCAGTTCCCTGTTTCATATCGTGCTCTATGAACCCATCGCCATTAGATGAATACACAAAAGGTATGTCCAGAATCTGCGCATATTCAATACCCTGCTGCAATCCATCACCCAAGTTGTGTTTGTTGTCTTTGGCCTCAATCACTGCAATAGGCAGATTGGCTTTATAAAAGAGTAGATAATCCGCTCTTTTCTTTGTACCTCTTGTTGTAATATTACCTCGAACAATGACCCGTCCATCAGTAAACGTATATTCTTCACGGACTTGTGTTTGTATATCCCAACCTGCTTTTTGAATGGCAGGGTTTATGATTTTGGTGCATATATCTCGTTCACTCAGGGCTTGTTTGTTCATACAGACCGCTCTCCCTCCACTCCTTATTTTACATTTTTAGTACACTATTGGCAATGAAAGCCAATTTCCTATGTATTTAGTATTTTATTATCCCTTAAAGACAAAGAGCCGGGAGAATAATCCCGGCTCTTTCTAATATAGGCCGCTGGTAGGGTACGGGAATTTTCTAATATCGATGAGTTTAATAGATAGGAGTAAAGTGAAATGTTTACCGGAAATACCGCCCGAAATTACATAGTTGGTACGATACTAAA
>JAQVXR010000110.1:0-2779 GCA_028709045.1 Desulfitobacteriaceae bacterium
ATCATACTATTTCAACGTCCCCCAGGGACAATGCGATTTTTTTCAGGTGTTCTTTTTCCACCGGTTTAATCCAATCAACTGCTCCAGGCCGATCCAGCGAATTGAGCTGGATTTTTTTTATGTTAAATGTATTGAGCACTTTTTTAAAAAGTTTTAATTCTTCCGGTGTGTCATTTACTCCGGGCACAATAAAAATTTCCAGCCAAATTTCCCCGGAAAAAGATTCCCGCAATTTTCTAATGCCGGCAATAACATCTTTAGAATGCAGATCGGCATGGGGACGGTTGATAATAGAAAAAGCATATTCCGATACGGCATCCAAGGAAGGGATAATTAAGTCGGCCTGTTTGATATCATCAATTACACCAGGTTCATTTAAAAAAGTGGCGTTAGTTATAACGGCTACCTTATACTGGGGAAAACATTCTTTGAGGAATCTGATGATTTCTCCAATGCCGCTGTGCATGGTAGGTTCCCCCAGACCTGAGAAGGTGACAAAGTCCAGGCCAGGATTCTTTCCGAGGAAATCCTCCAATTCCTGTATCACTTCCCTGGTCGGAAAGTACTCTTTTCTTTCCCGTGTTAGATTAGTTGTTTTCCCCCGCTCGCAATAAATACAGTCCAGACTGCATGTTTTTCCGGGGGTCAAATTAACACCGAGAGATCTGCCCAGTCTCCGGGATAGAACTGGTCCGTAGAGATATTTGTTTTGCATTTCGATTCACCTGTTTTTTTCTTAGTACTTTAAGAGAGCCTGTTCGCCTACTAATATTTTATTTAATTCTTTCTAAAAATAAAAAATCCTACTTTAATAGTTTTCTTTGACAAAGTATTTAATCATCGGATGAGGTCTAGAAAGACCAGCGGCATGACTGGATGTGTCGTGCCGCTTCTTGTATTAGATACTACAATTTTAGTTCCATATCCGGTTCTGATTCCGGCTTGATGGTAGGATCTTGCTTGAGTTCCATTGATTGATTAATTAGGCCTTTGTTTAGAACTTCCTGTGGCTGAACTTTGCTTTGTTTGCCCGGGATATTGAATTCGGGTTTTCTATTATTTTTTGAGCTAATTTTAATCACCTCCGAATAAAGTTTGTACATTATTAAAATAAAAAAATTTAGGCTCTACTCGTTGCGGAGTAGAGTCTTTTCTTAATATTATCCGTCCATTTGTCCCAAAGATATTTCAAGCAAATTAACGGTGTCGCCCCGGGCCTCCTCAAATGCTTCTGTATTTAAGAAATCCTGAGTGTCTAGGTTAAATTCTTTTTGAGCCGATTTGTTTTTTGTCATATTATCACCTCCCTCATCTATTGTCTACCTCATCCCAGGAAAAGGTTGTGACCCGGGTGTAATTACCGGATTTTTTTTCTTCCAGGCCGGCATCCTCATTGAGGACATCTTCCATACCAGGGGTAATCATTTTATGAGGTTTTTTCTTTTCCGGCATAACACTGCCTCCTTTAAGGCATCAATCGTAATAATAGTTGTTCTCTGAAAGGGTAAGTATTATTACTGGAAAAACGCGTTAATGCATATTGACACAAACACCTGTTCTCCTTTAAAATGAACATATAATAAATGGGGAGGGTTTTTATGAGCCACTTTTTTGCCTATTTGTCCCGGATGAAATTTATTCAGCGCTGGGGCTTGATGCGAAATACCTGTCCGGAGAATATTCAAGAGCACAGCTTGCAGGTGGCGATGATTGCTCATGGCTTAGCGTTAATCAAGAATAGATATTTTGCAGGCGAGGTCAATCCGGAAAGAATTATGGCGCTGGCGGTTTTTCATGAGGTATCGGAAGTGATTACAGGGGACTTGGCTACTCCGATCAAATACTTTAATCCTGAGATTGAAAAGGCTTACCATGATATTGAGGGAATTGCCAAAGAGCGGCTGCACCAAATGCTCCCGCCAGAACTTCAGGATGAATATCAGTCTCTTTTATTTCTCGATGATGCTGAAAAAGAAAATTGGCAGCTGGTTAAGGCTGCCGATAAAATATGTGCCTATTTAAAATGCATTGAGGAATTAAAAACGGGCAACCAGGAATTTGCCCGGGCGGAAAAAGCTATCAAAAACGATCTCGAGAAAATGAATTTGCCGGAGGTTCATTACTTTATTGAGAAATTTGTTCCTAGTTTTACTCTTACTCTGGATGAGTTGAATTAATATTTTTAGTCCGGGTTCCCCTGATCTGAATGGGTAACGTTTATTGAATCTCCATTACTTGTAAAGATGAGTGTTCCATCTAAATCGGTGCGATAAATTTTTGCTCCTGTTTTGTTCAATCTTGCTAATGCTTTATCATGCGGGTGGCCGTAACTGTTTTCTTTGCCCACACTAATAACGGCATAACTGGGCTTTACTTTTGCCAGATAATTAGCGGAAGAGGAGGTATAACTGCCGTGGTGCCCAACCTTTATGACATCGGTTTTTAGATTAAAGCCCTGGGCGAGAATATCGTTTTCCGAAGGAAAACCGGCGTCACCCTGGAAGAGAAAATCTGTTTCTTGATAAGTAATTTTGATTACGGCCGAATAATCGTTGATTTCATCATAGTCATCTTTTACCGGGGCAAGAATCATTGCCTCCAAATTCGGTGTGGTAATAAGTGTTTTTCCGGCAGAGGCTTTTACTAAGGGAATTTTTTTCGATTTTATCGCACTAAGTACATCCTTAAAGGTTTCACTGGTATGTGATTTGTCGGGCATAATAACTTTACCCACTTTAAAATTATATATCATGGTGTCCAAGCCACCGATATGGTCTTC
>JAQVXR010000110.1:2879-8760 GCA_028709045.1 Desulfitobacteriaceae bacterium
TGAATTGTAATTACTGTGCCAGGAATTACTTTTTAATAGGTTTGATTGTTTCGACAAGTTTATACAAATTGATTGTAAAGTCTGCAGCTCTATGTAATAATTAAAATAACTATATGTTATATAAAATTATCGCATGGGGATGGAGGCGTATTAAATGAGTACAGTAATTCTAGATAGAATTCCCTTTGAAATTGATATGGCTTTGCTGTCGAAGAATCTTCATATTAAAGAGGGCAGCGATCCTGCTGCCAGAGTGGAGAGATTGGTAGAGTCAGCCAAAGCTGTTGCCCGGCCAAAAGCTGTTTATAAAGTTGCTTATGTGGAATCAAAGGATGATGATTCAGTGGTGGTTGACGGGACTAAGTTTACAAGCCGAGTGCTGCGTGTCAATCTGGAGGATACTTACCGCGTTTTTCCTTACGTGGTCACATCCGGTACGGAAATAGAAGAATGGTCTCAATCCATTACTGATATTTTTGATAATTATTGTGCAGATGCCATCAAAGAAATGATTATGCGCTCTGCCCGTCATCATGTTTTTGCAGAAATTGATGAAAAATACGGACTAGCCCATGCGGCAGTAATGAACCCCGGTTCTTTAGCGGACTGGCCGATAAAAGAACAAAAGAACCTTTTTGCATTACTGGGTGATACAAAAGAATCAATTGGGGTCCAATTGACGGACAGCTTTTTAATGCTTCCCATTAAGACTGTTTCCGGAATGCGTTTCCCTAAAAAAGGTACCTACGAAAACTGCCAACTCTGTCCCAGGAAAGACTGCCCCGGGAGGAAAGCTCCCTATGATAAGGACCTTTATAATGAAAAGTACAAAATGAAATAGTTAAATAGTGATTTAAGAATAACGGAGAAGGACTCGTCATAGATATTGATGAGTCCTTTTTTATACTATCGAGAAAGTATAATTAAGGCTTTCCCTAAAGGACTGGGATTTTTACGCATTGTAAAAAGCACAATGCTTGAAATTCTGACGCGCTAGCGTCAAAGACTTAGTGAAAGCCAGCTTCCTTATCAAAAAATGTTGATTTTTCAATTTATTTGACTACAAAAAGTGCTACTAATTATTGGAATTTAATGGTAGGATTAATAAATATAGCATCTAACCGAGTGTGCGCCCAACTCGCGGTGACTAGGAAAATTTGTTATCGCAAATAGGAAATTCATTTTGGGAGGTTGATACAAATGAGAATCCGATTTAGTGTTATTCCTGCGGGCGAAGAAGTATCCGTCAATGAAGAAATAGAAATAAACTGCAGTTACCAAGATATAGGGTTTCATTATAAAGTAATGACCGAAATCTTTCGTCTTTATCCGGGGGGACAGGTAGTAGGTTACGGCAAGGGTGAGGCAGAAGGTGAAGAGGCAGTTTAACCCACGGATACTAATCAGAATTCTTACACGATCCCATTTTTGGGGTTATTTTTTTATACATAAAAGGGATATTTTGCCAAAATGGAGAATAACAGAAAGTAAATTAAGGGTTTGAAACATGCTCGTTTGAGAAAAGACTTCAATAGGGGGGGGTTAGTTTGAACCGAAAGCTATGGAACCAATTTAAGGAACGAGTTTTAAACTTGTCCGGAGAGGTGCTTTATGCTGAGGACAAGAAAGAGGTAGGCGAGTTGATTAGCCGACTGATAAGTCAATACCCAAATCCTATGGTGGGAGTGGCGGTATCACCCCTAATTGAGGAAAGCGGAGTAGTGGAATTAGTTGAAAAGTCCGGTGGAATTATTGACCGAATTAGCGGAGGAGAACCTGTCCGAGAATTCAAGATAGGTATTTCAGAAATGGATTTGGGAATTGCCCAAACCGGGTCTCTTGTTCAAGATGCAACTGATCTGGGGAAAAGGTTGGTTTCTATGCTGCCGGAGATTCATATCGCTTTACTCCGCGGGGAAAACATTGTGCCCTGTCTGCAAGATGCATTGGATCATTTTTATCGCAAGGGTATACCTCCGGGATATATTGCTTTTATCAGTGGACCCAGCCGGACAGCTGATATTGAAAGAGTATTGACTATTGGGGTGCACGGTCCGGAAAGGTTGGTTGTGATAGTTTTAAATGAGAGAGGGGAGGGTACAAAGCGTGGCAAAAAAAGAGTTTAAATCCCAAATAAAAAAGGCATTGGATGATCCTTTGTTACGCAATGCACTAGGCCGATTTGGAGAAACCTACCCCCAGTCCCGGGAAAATATATTCGAGGGCGTTAGTTTTCCTGAGCTTCGAGAAAAGATGAAAGCAGTAAAAATAGAAGCGCTAAGTCAAATTGATGAGTTGGCTGCCGGTTTTAAAGAGCAGGCTGAAGCTCGGGGTGCAGTAGTTTTTCCGGCTAAAACAGGAGAAGAAGCATTGCAGTATATTTGGGAATTAGCCCAAAAGCACAGGGTAAAAACCATTGTCAAATCAAAATCGATGGCATCTGAGGAGATTCACTTAAACAAGTTCTTAATCGATAGAGGAGTTGAAGTAGTCGAAACAGACTTGGGCGAATGGATAATCCAGCAAGCCGGCCAAAAACCTTCACACATGGTAATGCCTGCTATTCACATGAGCAAAGAACAGGTGGCCGAGTTGTTTACAAAAAGTCTAGGGAAAGAAGTGCCTGCCGAAATACCAAAGCTTGTTAAGGTTGCCCGTGGGGAACTGCGCCGTAAATTTCTTGCCGCAGAAATGGGCATTTCCGGAGCAAATATTGCAGTCGCAGAAACAGGGACAATGGTCATATTTACCAATGAAGGCAATGGCCGTCTTACCGCTACCCTGCCGCCAATACATGTTGTTTTAGTGGGATATGAAAAACTGGTACCCCGGTTTAGTGATATTGATAATGTCGCTCAGCTTTTACCGAGAAGTGCTACAGCCCAGAACATTACCAGCTATATCACGATGATTACCGGAGCGGTCCCCACCTATCAACGGGAAACAGGAGAACTGGGAAAGAAGGAACTGCACATTATCCTATTGGATAATGGACGATTCGATTTGGCAAAAGATTCGGTATTTCGGGAAGCATACCAGTGCCTGCGCTGCGGCGCCTGTTTAAATGTCTGCCCTGCGTACCAGCTGGTTGGCGGGCATGTCTATGGTCATATTTATTGTGGGGGAATCGGTTCTATCCTGACGGCATTTTTCCATTCTTACAGCGATGCAGATAATCTTCAAAGTCTTTGTATGCAATGCCGGCGTTGTGTGGAAACATGCCCGGGAGGTATTGACATTCCTAAATTAGTATTTGAGCTGCGTCGTCGATTAACGGAAAAGAGAAATCTGCCTTTCACCCAAAGATTTATTTTTCAGCAGGTTCTCTCAAACCGGAGAAGATTTCACAGCGCTTTGCGCATAGCTGTAAAGGTCCAGAGCCCTTTAACCAAGGGGACTCCATATATCCGTCATTTGCCTTTGCTTTTTTCTCCGTTAACGGAATTTCGTAGTCTTCCCGCTCTTGCCCGGAAACCATTTCGAGATTGCTTTAAAGAAATGGAACAGAAAGTAAAAAAACCAAAAGGTGATATAGCATTTTTTGCAGGCTGTATGATTGATTTTGTTTATCCTGAGATTGGCGAGGCTGTAGTACAGTTTTTAAATAAAAAAGGATTCAAGGCAGTGTTTCCTGAGGAGCAAAATTGCTGCGGTGCCCCGGCGGCTTATTCGGGAGACCTGGAAACAGGAAAAGAACTGGCCAGGCAAAACATAGAAGCCTTTTTTTCCACAGAAGTAAAATATATTGTCAGTGCCTGTCCTACATGTACTGATTTTCTCGCGAAAAAGTATGCAGAAATGTTTCCTGACGAACCGGAATGGCGGGAGAAGGCAGAAGCAATTGCCAAAAAAACAATTGACTTTGTTAAACTGGCAAGTATATTGGGGACAGGAAAACAAACGAAGCCGCGTGGAAAGAAAAAGGGGCAAGTAACATATCACACCTCCTGTCATTTAAAACGTACAATGGAGATATATGACGAGCCTAGGAAAGTTCTCAAGGAAGCTGGATTTGATGTCATTGAAATGAAAGAAACAGACAACTGCTGTGGTTTGGCCGGTTCTTATGCTGTAAAGTTTCCGGAGATATCTGCCCCTATTCTGGAAAGAAAGTTGAATAATATTGAAGAAACAGGAGTGGATTTGGTTGCAGTAGACTGTCCCGGATGCCTTTTGCAATTGCGAGGCGGATTGGATAAAAGAAACAGCCGAATAAAAGCGAAACACACAGCGCAAATTCTGGCTGAAGGGCGTGCCTGAATAAAAGTGCGTAGTTTGTAGCTCGAGATTCTGGAAGAGACTGCCGGTTAAATGAGTACGGCAGTCTTTTTAATTTGATAATAAACTAAAGGTTTACGGAGGCAAGTGTGGTGTAATTTTTATTAAAATATAAGATAATGGTGGAGGGATTTTATATATACAAAAAGGATTAACACCCATTATGTCAAAATTTATCTAATATATAACATGATTTTCTTATTCCATCATTGGGAAAAAAGGAGTAACCTATATAGTATATGTGTTACATTGGCATATAAGTTGTTTTAACATTTAGAAATAGTGAGGCATCTTAATATATAGAAGTTGTTTTTTGCACTGAGGAGGATAAAAGTTGCATAAAATGTTGGAAACTTTGGCTGCTGCTTTACTGGGCGGAGCCTTATTTAATTTGATTAATATACCTATTCCATGGATGCTGGGGCCTTTGACAGCGGTGATGGTATGGAATACAGCCTTTAAACGAGAAGTTTTTTGGCCTCGGGGGTTGCGCAATGCCGGGTTAACTGTCCTCGGGTTTATGATGGGTGTTTCATTTACCAGGGATACTTTAGCACAGATCTCCAGTCATTTGGCAGCAATGGTGCTTGTGACGGCAGCTTTAATTTTATTTAGTATTTTTACTGGCTATATTACCCATAAGACAACGGGTATCAGCATTTCCAGCAGTATGATCGGCAGTGTACCCGGCGGGCTGTCCCAGATGATAGTGCTGAGCGAAGAAATTCCTGATGCAGATATTACGGTAGTTACCTTTATGCAGACCCTGCGGTTATTATCCACTTTATTTGTTGTACCATTTTTAGTTATTCATGGTTTGGCAGATAACGCCACTCAGGAACTTGTTCTTTCTACAACCGCTTCCACCGGTTATTCCTTTTCTTTCCCTTGGATACCGGTTGTATTTTTAGTCAATGTCATCTTTACAGCCTGGGTTGCCGAGAAAATCCACATGCCAACCCCTTTTTTGCTGGGTCCTCTTTTAGGAACGGCCATTTTGGTGATTGCAGGAGTTCCCGGGTTTAAGGTACCATCGCTTATGTCCGGGATATCCCAATTATGTATTGGTACCTATATGGGAACGAGTATGCAGCTGTCCAGTATGAAGAATTGGAGAAAGCTTCTTCCCTATGCTGTAGCAGGTAGTATTGTCTTGATTATATTTTCTTTGGGTGTGGGGATTTTACTTAGTTATACTCACCATTTAACAATGATTGATTCTTTTTTAAGCACTGCACCGGGAGGAATGGCCGAAATGGGGATTACCGCTCTCATGGTACAGGGCAATGTCTCGCTGATCTCAGCGTATCATTTGTTCAGGGTGATATTTATTTTACTGGTGATGCCCCCGTTAATTAAGTGCTGGATCAAGCATAGAGATGCTCGAGTGAAAACTACTTGACATAAGAGCCAGACCTGGGTACAATAATAGTTGCCCAGAAACGGGTGAATATAAGGGGCTATAGCTCAGTTGGTTAGAGTGCTTGCTTGACATGCAAGAAGTCACTGGTTCGAATCCAGTTAGCCCCACCAGAAAAAATGAAAAATCCCAAGGGTTTAAGCCCTTGGGATTTTTTGTATTATAGCAAGTTCCCTCTAACTT
>JAQVXR010000111.1 GCA_028709045.1 Desulfitobacteriaceae bacterium
TATTTTGGCAATGTTGATCACTTGAGAGCTTGCCTAAGTGAGGTGCCGGTCGTAGATGCCGATTACCGTAAGCAGTATCTGGTAATATATGATTCTGTACCGGGGGGCACCGGCTATTTAAAACAATTACTGCAGCGGGATAACGCTCTTATCGATATTTTTGAGAAAGCCCTGCATGTTTTGGAAAACTGCAGTTGTAAATATGATCCCCAAAAGGACGGGTGCTATCATTGCTTGTATGCTTACCGGCAAAGCCAAAATATTGGCCAAATCTCCCGTACTACAGCTATTCGTTTATTAAGGACTATCTTAAGCGGAAAAGGCAATATCGAAGAAATACCCAAGCTGGGTAATATTCCGGTGAATTCACTGTTTGAAAGTGAGCTGGAACGCAGGTTTGTAGAAGCTTTAGAACGGATGAAGTCAGCCTTAGGCAGTAAATTTGAAGTGACCAAGGAGCTTGTTAATAATAAAGAAGGTTATCGGCTGAAGGCTGGAGAATGCAGGTGGGATATTGAACCTCAGGTATTACTTGACAATCAATATGGTGTAAGTGTACAGTCCCGGGCAGACTTTGTTTTATGGCCGGTGAGAACTTCCGGTGGGCAAAAACCGATTGCCATATTCACAGATGGTTTTTTATATCACAAAGACAAGGTTGCTGATGACACCCTCAAGCGGGAAGCTATTCGTCAAAGTAGCAGATTCCGTGTCTGGTCTTTAAGTTGGAAAGATGTCCAGAATGTATTTCAAACGCAAGGTGATTATGCGACACTCACACTTTTTCCGGAAAAGATGCCATCAGGTAACCGTATATATAGACCAACTATAGTTAATGGTCATGTGGAAACTCTGCATCCGGATAAATTGGGTACATTTGAGCTGCTGGCGAAATATTTGGAGAATCCGGATGCGGAAAAAATATTTGCCGTTCATGCTCAGGCGTATGCTTTGTCCCTGCTGGACCCGAAGAACGTAAACAACAGTGTCGTTTTTGCAGATTGGAAATATCTGATTGAGCCGATTAGCGAAATGCTAAGCATGCGTGATGTAAATTTTGAACTTACTGATACCCTGTTTGGGAAATGGGTGCCCGGTTCTTCCAACTCTCATCTGACAATTTTGGCCGGTGTATCATCAGAGGATATGAAAAGGAATAAGTCAAGGGCAACAGTAACTGTCTGCGCACTACTAAATGATGAGAAGGAAAACAGAACCGATAAATATGAAGCCGAATGGAACGGGTTTTGGCAATTTTTTAATATGATGCAGTTTTTACAAAGCTTTGCGGCTGTGTCCCAGAACGGCTTAAATCAATATATTTATTATACTTTATCAACAATGGCTGAAAAAGAAGCGGCATCGGCTGTACAGTATAATTCATCCGATGAGGCTTGGACGGAAATCATGGAATTGGTTTTTGATGATGAGGCCAAAGAATGTATAAGAAAGCTAATGTTGCTTGGTGTTATAGCCCCGTCCGTGGTTGGTTATGAATTGGCAGATTCCACAGGAGAGATTATTGCTGAGTGTGAACTGGCATGGGAAAAGGAGAAAATTGCTTTACTGCTTATATCGCAAATGGACAGTAAAGAAAGTTTTCTAGAAAACGGATGGACTGTATTCACAACTGAGGATACTTTCTCTGCTGAAATGTTTCAAGGAGGGATGGAAAGGTGAGCCAAAATCTAGTCGCCATATCTTCTGATTTTTTAACGGGTTTTGCTGCTTTACCTCGGAAAGTCCAAGGGAAGGTTACCGAATTTATCAATAAATTTCGGAGCAATCCTAACTCGCCGGGGATCAATTATGAGAGAATAAGAGATGCGGTTGATAAAAAAATATGCTCTGTTCGTATTGATGATACATACCGAGGAATTGTAGCTCGTCAAGAAGAAGGCGGTGTGTATCTGCTTCTCTGGGTTGACCATCATGATGAAGCATATCAGTGGGCTAAGCGTAAGAAGTGCGAAATCAATCCAAAGACTGGTAATATACAGGTATTTGATATTCAAGAAGTAGAATTTTCCCACAGTCAAAAAAATGGTGAACAGCAGAAAGGGACAGGCTCTGGACTGTTTTCCCATGTATCTGATGATGAGCTTTTTGCACTGGGAGTTCCTCATGACCAACTCGGTTTGATCCGAAGTTTTTTGTCTCTTGAGGAGTTTTATGCTTCAAAAAGCACCATGCCAGAAGATGCTTACGAAGGATTAGAATGGGTTGCCAACGGTTTTGATCCCCAAGAGGTAATTGAGCTTTTCACTCCCCAAAATGAAAGTGTCTCAAAGGATGATGATTTTGTGACGGCTTTACAAAATCCCCGGAGCCAAAAAAACTTTGTCATTGTTGAGGGGGAAGAAGAGTTGCGGAGAATAATGGCAGAACCCCTTGAAAAGTGGCGTGTGTTTTTACACCCGACCCAGCGAAAAATTGTGACGAAGAGTTATTCCGGAGCTGCCCGTATACTGGGCGGAGCTGGAACGGGTAAGACAGTAGTTGCGATGCACCGGGCTAAATGGTTGGCCGGACAGTTAAGAGGCAGGGACAAACTGTTATTTACTACTTTTACGGCCAACTTGGCAAGGGATATCAATGAAAATTTGCGTAAAATTTGTACGGTTGACGAACAAAAACATATTGAAGTAATAAACCTTGATGCTTGGGTAGTACAGTTTCTGCGTGAGCAAGGTTATTCATATACAATTGCCTATGATGATATATTAAAGGAGATATGGGAAGAAGCTATTGCCTTGTCTGGAGAGAATTTGGAATATCATGACAGTTTTTTCTCTGAAGAATGGTCGAAGGTTGTCAATACCCATGAAGCTTTTTCTTTGGAACTCTACATGAAAGCTCCTCGCTTAGGTCGAGGAACACGCTTGAATCGAAGAAAGCGCATGCAGGTTTGGCATGTTTTTCAGGAGTATCAAAACCTAATGAAAGAAAAAAAACTGCGGGATGTGGAAACTGCTATGTATGAGTGCAGAAGGATCCTTGAAAAGTCTCCTGATAGGTCACGTTATTCCCATATTATCGTTGATGAGGGTCAGGACTTAAGTATGAATGCTTTTCGCCTTTTAAGAGCGATGGCGGGAGCCGAACACTCTAATGATATATTCATTGTTGGTGATGCACATCAGCGCATTTATAAGAACAAAGCTGTCTTATCAAAATGCGGGATAAATATTCGTGGCCGTAGCAGCAAATTAAAAATTAACTACCGAACAACAGAGGAAATTAGAAAATTTGCTTTTAGTTTATTAAAGGGTATACCTTTTGATGATTTGGATGAAGAATATGATGATGGAAGAGGTTGCCAATCACTAACCCACGGAAATGTGCCGCAAGTTTTGAACTTTAGAGGTGTGGAGGAAGAACTTGATTTTGTTGTTTCAGAGATAACACAATTGATAGAAGAAGGCACGAACCCTAAGAACATTTGTATCGTAGCCCGAACCCACCGATTGCTTGATGATTACATTGCTCAGCTTAATCGGGCTGGTGTTAGAACATACGAAATCAAGCGAAGTAAACTTGATGACAGAAGTTTAGACGGTGTTCGAGTAGCAACTATGCACCGTGTAAAAGGCCTCGAGTTTCAATGCGTATTTGTTGTAGCGGTAAATAAACGTATACTGCCATTGGCAACAGCAATCGATTATGCGGATCCTGTGGCAGAAGCAGAGGCAATGACAGCGGAAAAATGTCTGCTTTATGTTGCACTGACTCGTGCACAAAAGTCAGCATATATTACAAGCTATGGTGCTCAATCTGAATTTTTGGTGTAATTATGGAGAACTTGGCAAACCCTGATTCGCGTCAGGATTATTACCTTAATTAACTGGAAAGGTATAATGATTAGAAATAATGTTGAGTTATGAAGAGAAAGCTGCCTACGAATTAAAACATTGGCAGCGGAAAGTAAGCCGCAAACCGTCGCTCACCGACCGTTTGACTAAAGGCTGGCAGACGAAAGTAAACAATATCATTCCCGATCAGGTCCATCGTGCTTTAACTGTTGCGATTCGGAACATGACGGAAGCAGTACTAATCGGTTCCCAATTTATTTCCGGGGAACCTTTAAAGGGGTTAGTATCTCTGGAGGAGCGAGAAAAACTGGTTCGTGACAAATTAATATTTTATAAGAAAGCAGCTGCTGCTGAAGGTGCAGGTACTGGGGTAGGAGGGATCTTCCTTGGCTTGGCGGATTTCCCCCTGCTCCTCAGTCTAAAAATGAAATTTCTTTTTGATACTGCCGGCCTCTATGGATTCGATGTGAAAAATCTCAGGGAGCGATTGTTTATTCTCCATATTTTTCAGCTGGCTTTTTCCAGCGCGGCGCGAAGGAGAGAAGTATATTTTCAAATTTTAAACTGGGAAGAACGGTCACGGGAGCTTCCCGCAGGGTTGGATTCTCTTGATTGGCGTCTCTTCCAGCAAGAGTACCGGGATTATATTGACCTGGCGAAAATGCTTCAAATGGTACCCGGGATTGGAGCGGTGGTAGGTGCTGTTGCTAATTATCAGCTTTTGGATAAGCTGGGGGAAACAGCTGTGAACTGCTACCGTCTGCGCCTGCTTGAATGATTAGATTTCGTTGGGTTTAAGGGGGTATTATTGGTGGACTGGTTGATAAGCGCGGTATTTGGCTGGCCGGCAGTAATCTCATCATTGTTTGCATCAATGATTGGGGTAATTAAAAGCCGGGTGATTTGGCTGATTGCTGGATGTGTGATTTACTTTCCATTTCTCTGGTATCTAAGCATGACGCCTAAGTTTGGTTTTTTGGCCTATCTTCCTTTAGCCTGTTTGGCCGGCGCAGCTCTTACAGTATCCAAAGGCTGGAGAAGACTGTCATGGGTTCTCATTATTTTGGTAATTATTTTTAATGGATATATAGCGGCATCGGTTCTTTTCCAATAATTTTACCTGGCAAGCGAAGGATTTGGAAAGGACTGAAATATACTAAAAAGGAGCTTCTAATTCTTCTAATTTCCATTGTCTTTTTGAACTAATCCCGCAGAGGCAATAAATTTCACGGCATCTTCTACCGACATATCCAGTACGGTTACCATTTCTTTGGGTACCAGTATTAAATTGCCCGCCCACTGCATAGACTGCATCAAATATACTGAAATATAACCGTTCAAACCAAAGCCGTCCATATCTTCATTGGTAATAAACCCCAAAAGCTTAATATCGGAACCGGGAATATGCACAAGAGCAAGCTGGGAAAACCCCTTTTTCCCTTCTGTAAAGGTAGATAGAGTATCCCGGATGGTGGTATAGATTACTTTAACCAAAGGGACATTGGTAAAGACCTTGTCAATTAAACTAAATAATTTTTGACTCAGCCAATTTTTCGACAGTAATCCAATTAAAGTGATGATCACTATAGCAAAGAGAATTCCCACCCCAGGGTAATGGGGGATGTTTATAAAGGTCAGCAGACCCGAAACCATGCTGTCTAAAACGGCGCCTAACTTATAGACAATTAGGACGGTGATCACTATCGGAGTGATTAACAATAATCCCCGTAAAAAGAGTTTAAATAATGTTTTCAAAATATTCACCTCAATAAGTACTATTAGATTATAACCATAGTAAACTAAAATTAATCAATAGCCAATATATATTTTCCATGTATACAGGTGTTTATTATAATAAAGAGAATTAAAGCTGTATCGAATCAGCAAAGAGACAAAGGGAGAGGTTGCATTTGTATGTGCAGGAGATAAAAGATCTTCCGGCAGGAAAATCTATAACAGGCTTTTTTCTTCTCAAAGCCATTAACTGTAAGACAACACAAAATAATGCAAAATACCTTGATATAATACTTGGGGATAAGACAGGAGAGCTTAATGCCAAACTGTGGGATTGCTCTGACGATGATGAGAGTTCGTACTCAGAGCAGATGTTGGTAAAAATTAAAGGTACAATCGGTTTATGGCAGGGTCGTCAGCAGTTAAAAATTGATAAAATCAGGCCTGCCCAAGCAGAAGACGGACTTGATATCGAAGATTTTATACCAGTAGCCCCGGAAAAACCCGAGGTTATGTTTGAGAGGGTGTTACAGTATATTAATGAGATAAGGAATAAAGATATCAAGGCGGTTGTCAGCCAAGTAGTGGAAGAAACCAAGGAGAAACTGATGTTTTACCCCGCGGCAAAACAAAATCATCACTCTGTGCAGGGTGGGCTTTTATATCATATTTTAACGATGCTGACGGTAGGGGAAAAACTGAGCGAGATATATGCCTGGATAAACCGTGATCTGCTGTACGGGGGTATTATTCTGCACGATATCGCCAAGGTTGATGAGATGGACGCCGGACCGCTAGGCATGGTTTCAGACTATTCTGTGGAGGGACAGCTTTTAGGTCATATTGTGCAAGGAATAAAAAGGATTGACCGTACCGCTCGTAAGCTAGGGGTGGCTGAAGAAGTTTCTCTTTTACTCCAGCACATGGTGCTTTCTCATCATTACGAGCCTGAATTTGGCAGCCCCAAAAGGCCGATGATCCCGGAGGCAGAATTGCTCCACTACATTGATATCATTGATGCCAGAATGTATGATATGGCGAAGAACCTGGAAAATATATCGCGGAAAGAATTTTCCGACAGGGTGTGGGTGCTGCACAACAGAAGGATTTATAAATCCGGTGTTGGCGCAGATGAGGACGTGAAGTAATGCTCTTCCCTGGAAAGTGGAAAGATAAGTGAGGGCTATGTGATATGAAAATCGGACAAATAAATGATTTAAAAAAAATACTGCCAGCTATTCCAGGGATAAACGGGCAAGAAAATTATTTTCAGTCAGCAGTTATGATTTTGCTTGCGTGGTTTAGCGGAGAGTATCATTTCATATTTGAAAAACGGTGTGCCAAAATTAGACAGGCCGGTGAGATCTGTTTTCCCGGAGGAAGGTTTGAAGCGGAAAAGGATAAGGATTTTTGTCATGCTGCCCTCCGGGAAACCCGAGAAGAATTGGGTCTTTCCCAAGAGAAAGTTGATGTTTTAGGCAGATTGAATACCGTTGTCACACCCAAAGGAGTGATAGTAGAGACCTTTTTGGGATTTGCCCACATTGAAAATCTGGATGATTTAACAATTGATCCCGAAGAAGTAGCCGAGGTTTTTTCTCTACCGGTTACCCTGTTTGAAAAATATGATCCGGACAAATATTTACTGCCGGTAACAGTTTCACCGGTCATGAAGGATTCATCCGGAAAAGAAATTATTATTTTTCCGGCAGCCGAGTTAGCTCTTGGAGACAATTATACACAGCCATGGCGGGGAATGGATTACCCGGTATATGTTTACAAGTTTCAGGGACGGGTGATATGGGGAATAACCGCTCGGATCATTTATGATCTGGTGCAAAGAATAAAACAATTTCCTACAGAGAATTTATCCGATAGCTAACAGTTCTAAGAAGAACTCTGTTTATAACCAAATTATTATGACAGCAGGAACTTGCTTCAGTAAAACGTATATAATAACAATTGCTTTTTTCGGAGTGATGTAAAATGTTAATTCGACAACAGACTGAACAGTGGGAAATGGAGCATCTTCTTTCTTATGCTGCCAAAAGCAGTGAAACTAAAGGCCGGCAGGTTTCTGAAGATGAATGCGAAGTAAGGACCTGTTATCAAAGGGATCGGGATCGAATTATTCATTCCAAGGCATTTCGCAGATTGAAATTTAAGACCCAGGTTTTTATTGCCCCGGAAGGGGATCATTTTCGCACTCGCCTTACCCATACGTTAGAAGTTGCTCAGATTGCCCGGACAATTGCCCGGGCACTTAGAATCAACGAAGATCTCACAGAGGCGATAGCTCTGGGGCATGATTTGGGACATACTCCTTTTGGCCATGCCGGTGAACAAGCTTTGGATGAAATTGTTGAAGGCGGCTTTCGCCATAACTGTCAGAGTATCCGCGTAGTAGAAAAGATTGAAGGCGGAAAAGGACTAAATTTAACTTGGGAAGTGCGGGATGGTATTTTGCACCATACCGGACCAATGAAACCGGCTACGTTAGAGGGACAAACCGTTAAATTTTCCGATCGAATTGCATATATTAACCATGATATCGACGATGCGATCAGGGGAAACATTATCAGAAAAACAGATTTGCCCTGGGAATGTCTTCAGATACTAGGAGATAAACATAGCAGCAGGATCAATACTATGGTTAAGGATATTATCCAAAATAGTTTAGGTCAATCCGACATCAAAATGTCGGCGGAAATTCAGGGTGCCATGGACGAACTGAGAGATTTTCTTTTTAAAAGGGTGTATATCGGGTCGCCTGCTAAGGTTGAGGAAAAAAAAGCAAGAGAAATGTTAAGGAGTCTTTTTTATTACTATATCAATCATAACGAGGAGCTACCTGGTGAGTATCAGGGAAATGATCATATGATGGTGAAAGTTTGTGATTATGTTGCCGGGATGACCGATCGTTATGCGGTCACCCAATTTTCTAAAATTTTTATCCCGGACGGGTTCCGGATTAGCTGACCGGGTTGTCAGGTATCTTTTTTGGAAGAGGATTCTTTTGGCTATGAGACAAAAATAAAAACGAAGGAAGGACGAAACCTCTTCGCTGGTCAGGCTATCCAAGTAATGACTAGGTACTTGGCAGGGAAATCGTCCAACCTTCGATATTATACTTTCCGTAGTCGAGATGGT
>JAQVXR010000112.1 GCA_028709045.1 Desulfitobacteriaceae bacterium
AAAGATTTAATAGCAATTGGGTATTGTTTTATTATTTTCATATTTTTGTAATTCAATTATATCGTTAA
Organism: Desulfitobacteriaceae bacterium; assembly: GCA_028709045.1. Lineage (GTDB taxonomy): Bacteria > Bacillota > Dehalobacteriia > Dehalobacteriales > Dehalobacteriaceae > JAQVXR01. Next base: position 69 of record JAQVXR010000112.1, read on the forward strand.
AAACTAATTTCATTCAGTAATTGGTGTTTTTGCGATTTCAAATCGGAAAGTTCTCTCAACTTAACTTTCCGATTTTTTTGTTTCATAAGTATCTTCTTTTATTTAGTTAATATAATAGGTTGATTCAGATTCCTTTTTATATTGGAATTGAGGAATGATTTGTTTCAATACATAAAAGATACCTTCTATCGATTCTTCCTCAGAGAATTTAGCTGTTATGTAGGTATTTTCATATTTCTCTGAATTCAGAAATATCCGAATATTATATTTACGTTCCATAAGGACTATTACCTCATTGATATGTCTATTGTTGAAGATTATACGGTCTTTTGTCCAGACTAGCACATCATCAGTCTCTACAAGAAGCGTGCTACTACGCTTTTCTTTTCTATTATAGGAAAACTGTTCATTCACCTGAAGAAGAATTTCTTCTTCAGGCTGTTCTTTTAGCCTGATCCGAACCTTACCTTCTTTTAATGTAGTTTCTGTAGTCTCATTATCCGGATACGAATTAACATTAAAGATTGTGCCTAAAACTTCAACATCTAAATCGGAGGTAATTACCCTGAACATTCTTTTTTTATCCTTTGTTACCGAGAATAAAGCCTCACCACTTAAATAGACCTCACGATTTTTTTTTGTAAATCGTGTAGGGTAAACAAGTAAACTTCCTGAATTCAGGAAAACCTTAGACGAATCAGGAAGATAAATTGTTTTAGTCTCCCCTAATGGTACATAACATTCCATTATTGCTAACTCATCTGAATGATTCGATTGAATATATAATAAAGAAAATACGACAGAGAAAAGGGGGATAAGTATAATTGCAGAAATGCTGGCAATTCGTTGTAGCGTTATTTTCTTTTTGTATCGCTGCCCTATAATTGTTCTTGAAAAAGCATTTTCAGCTTCCATATCTGACTCAGCTTCGATTTCGCTCCATAGTTGGGATAAGACTTTATCTTTCTCGTTTTTATTGGAAGAGGATACGAACCAATGAAAAAACAAGTTCTTGGTTTTTTCTGGAACCGAGTTTGTAAAAAAAGTATTTATTATATATTTTATCCGTAACATTCGGGTGCAATTACTTTATAATACTAAGAAGAGTATTATTAGAAAGAATACACCCAATTAAAATTCATTTTTTGTCATTTATTAACAAACCGCTAGTAACAATAGTATAGTCAGTAGTGTCAGAATTTTCTTTTTCAGTTCTTTTAGAGCAAGACTAAGATGGTTCTCGACCGTTTTTTTAGATAGTTTTAGTTTAATAGCGATTTCGGCATTTTTCATTCCTTCTATGCGACTCAAAGAAAAAACTTTAGCTCTTTGGGAAGGCATTTCTTTAATCGACTGGAAAATCATTTGTTCTAATTCTCTGAATTCATAATCCTCGTCAACTGAAAAACAGTTTTTATATGTATTTTCCAACAAATCAAAAGATGTTTGATTTACTTGCTTTTGCATATAAGTGTAAACTGCATTTCTTGCCATTTGAAAAAGGTAAGAATTTAATGATTCCACGACAGATATTTCCTCTCGCATCATCCATATTTTGAGAAAAATATCCTGAGTTATATCTTCAGCTATGACTTCCGACTTTACCAGATGAGATATAAAAAACTTTATTTTAGAATAATATTTTAAAAATATGGCTCTATAAGCATATTCACTATTCTGTGAAAGTTGTTTTAAATATTCTTTCTCTTTAAAATCAATTATGCTATTTGTTTTCATTCTAAATAGATCGATTAAGGCAAAGATGCGTGTTATTTGTTAAAAAGATGTTTCTATTATATTGCAAAGCCACTAGTGTCCACTTAAACTTTTAAATTCAATAGATATAACATTGAAGCAATGATATTTACAAGCGGAAATAGATGTCCACGATTTGAATTGCTATTTTTACATCCATCATCAAAAAAATGGATAGAATGCTTAGTGGCAAATACATTTTCGCTCAACTTATCGAGTTTCTCCCCCAGAAGTATTTTCAAAGACTTGTCATGAAGTACGAAGGAGATAAATACGTAAAACATTTCAGCTGTTGGAACCAGTTGCTTGTTATGATGTTCGGTCAGTTGTCTAACCGGAACAGTCTTCGTGACTTGACAAATACTATCTCCGCGCATTCCAACAAGTCTTACCATCTTGGTTTTGGCAAAAGCATTACCAGAAGTAATCTTTCTAAAGCCAACGAAAAAAGAAATCCTAAAATATTTGAAGACTTTGCCTACCATATGATTGGTATTGCTCGAAAGAAAAGGATGCTCAAAGATTTTGAAATTGAAGGGAAAGTGTATGCTTTTGATTCCACGACAATCGACTTGTGCCTGAGCGTCTTTTGGTGGGCAAAGTTCCGTAAAACCAAAGCAGGAATTAAACTCCACACCTTGTTCGATATTGAAACCCAGATCCCTGCTTTCGTGCATATAACTCCCGCCAAAGTTCATGATATGAATGCAATGGATAATATCCCGTATGAAACGGGTGCATATTATGTCTTTGACAGAGGTTATTTTGATTTGAAACGACTTAATCACATTACGCGAATAGAATCTTATTTTGTTATACGTGAGAAAAGTCGCTTGCAGTATGAGGTAATTCAGAATCAGAATACAAACCATAATGCTAATGGTATACTGGCCGATCAAATAATAAAACTTACCGGCTATGCTTCTTCCGGAAAGTATCCGGGAGAACTTCGCAGGATTGTTTACTATGCTGAATCCCTGAATCATACATATGTTTACTTGACAAATAACATTGAAGCCCCTGCCTATCAAATTGCCTTGCTTTATAAGTACAGGTGGCATGTAGAGCTGTTCTTTAAATGGATTAAGCAGCATCTTGAGATTAAATCCTTTTGGGGTACAACAGAAGGAGCTGTTCGAATCCAGATATTTACAGCTATTATAGCATATTGTATGGTAGCCATTGTTGAGCATGATCTTCATCTTAATAGAAGTACTTACGAAGTCTTGAGAGTCTTGAGTGCTTCGCTGTTGGATAAAACACCCGTCAGGGATATTTTCTCCAAAGAGACTAATATGGATGAAAATGATAGCCAATTAAAACTTAATTTTTTTAGTGGACACTTGTGTTGCAAAGCCGTAAATTCAGCATATGAGTTTTTATCAAAAAACAATAAAGTATTAAATTCTTCAAACAAAGATATAATTATTTAAAGGTCAAAACAATTTCTGTGTATTTATTTTATGACCTGAAATTACGAAACCTATAATTTAACCATCGTCTATCATTCTATGGATGAGAACAGTAAACATCTTCAATAAGCTCATTCGTGTTTTGTCATCTCAATTTAATTTAAGATTGAACTAAGTAATTTATATTTGTACGACAACAATAAAATCAACATTCCTCCATTATGCAAAGAACAGTATTAGTAATAGTATTTACCCTCTTCGTTACGATTACAATAAACGCACAATATATTCCGGATGTTTTATCCGGTTATGAACAGAAGACAATCCAAATGAAACCGGATTATGAAGGAGAAGTCTTTTGCACATTGGTAAGGAAGCCGTTATTGGAGCATGTTGACAAAGCTGTTTTATATGTTCATGGTTATAATGATTACTTCTTTCAGTCTGAATTGGGAGATAGTATTCAATGTTATGGATATAACTTCTACGCGCTGGATTTAAGAAAATACGGACGTTCTATCCGTACTCATCAACAGCCTACCTTTTGCAAAAGTCTGGATGAATATTTTGCTGATATTGATTCAGCATTAGCTATAATCAGAGAAGAAGGTAATAATCATATCGTATTGATGGCTCACTCTACCGGAGGACTTATTACTCCGCTTTATCTCGATTCAAGAAAAGACAGCAAGGTTGAAAGTCTCATCCTCAATAGTCCTTTTCTGGATATGAATATGAGTTGGTTTATGGAGAAAGTCGCTATTCCTGTTGTTTCGTTTCTTGCTAAGATATTTCCCGATTGGATCGTTGAAAAGGTTGGTCTTTCATCGTATGCTGAAAGTTTATTGGCAGAGCATAAGGGTGAATGGACTTTTAATACGTCCTGGAAGCGTCCACAAGGGTATCCTAAAAAAGCAGCTTGGCTACGGGCGATCCATCAGGGGCATAAGCAGATAAAGAAAGGGCTTTCATTGACTTGCCCCATACTTGTTTTGTCATCAGACAAATCGTTTGCCGAATCAAAAAAATGGCATGAGGAATACAGAAGCGCGGATATAGTTTTAGACGTGAACGATATTCAGACCCTTGGTTTAAAGTTGGGTGAAAATGTTGTCAGGGATACTATCCCCAACGGAATGCACGACTTGATTCTTTCTGCAGGTCCTTATCGGAAAATAGTTTACAGTAAATATAATAACTGGCTGAAAGATTAAAAATCTGCAATAATACGAAGATTCAATTGTCTTCCTGTTAAATAATTAGGAATAGCATGGGACGCACCGTCCACATCCGTAATCCAGAAATAAGAACTGACGTTCTTCATATCAAATAGATTGAAGAGATCAACTCCCAACCAAACATTCTTCAAGTTACGTAAGAAACCACGATCCATGATCGCATCAACTCCGCCGGCTAATTGATAAGAGAATCCAAGATCAACTCGTTTGTAAGCAGGCATATCATAGTAGCCATCTTCATAACCTTTTCGTGGGGCAGTAAAAGGAGTCCCTCCCGAAAGAACACCTTTAAGATTAACTTTTAACCGCTTATTGCCCGGAAAATAATCCTGAAAGAATAAAGAAAAATTATATCCATGATCATTAGGCATTGGCACTTTAAATTCATCACGGATAGTCTGTTCGGCTTTCATTAACGACAGACTAATCCAAGAGTCTGTTCCGGGAACAAACTCACCGAAAAACTTCATATCAAGTCCCATCGCATAGCCTGTGGCACAGTTTTCACCATAATAACGCACTTTTACGTTATCTACAGTATAGGGAATCAAGTCGTCCAATTTCTTATAATAAGCATCAGCGCTGAATTTGAAGTTACGATCCATTGCACGGAAAGTATAATCTCCTCCCAGAATAAAGTGAATAGAGCGTTGTGACTTTATGTCTTTATTCAGTTCTATAATATTATTCTCAAATTCATCTTTTGTCGTCACACGAAGTTCTTTATAGAACGGGGTCTGATAATACAATCCCGTAGCAAAACGAAAAGTCAGATCCTGATTCAACGCTGGAATAAAACCTAAAGAAGCACGGGGACTAAAAATAGCCTCCTTGTTATACGACCAATAACTTCCTCTGACTCCGGCAGTCAGGGTAAACATTCCCTGCTCAATGCGAAACTTGAACACATCCTGCAGATAAGCGGAAAGACGGGTACTCTCTAATTTATTATTAGAATATAAGTTCTCTTGCAGGCTTACATCTGTTCCTGTATGAGGTAAGGTATAACCTGCCGAATCTCGTTTTTCCCATTCACTGATACGGTCGGTAATCTTTTCCATCTGAGCCTGCACACCCCATTTCAATGTATGCTGCTGCATACGGGTAGAACCATAATGCCCCACGTTAACAATATTGGAACGAAGGCGGTTACGGGCATGTTCATGATAATTCCCCAACAATAGTTCACGGGATAAATCGCCATCAGAGCTTGTATCGTCGCCGTCTCTTAGTAAATATTCACCACCGATATCATATCCTTCTTCTTCCTTGCTGGTAAATGCTGAGGCTTGTAAACCAAGTTCCGTATGTGCATTCAGTTGATGCTTTAATGTTAATGCCCCGAAGAAAGTTTCAAAACGGTCACGCTCATGTCCTCCATCAAAAACGACTAAAAGATTTTTTATATTTTGTGTCGTACCAAAAGCTGTTTCACGACTATGGGGGGTAAACTTATAGTTATTCAGCGACATATTTCCAAGAAAGTTTACTTCCCATTTAGGAGCAACCGCATAAGTCATATAGGTTTGCAAATCCACAAATTCAGGATCATACTCTGCATCCGTATCCATAGACGAGAGTAAAGAACTACCGGTCTTATATCGCAAGCCTGTTACCTGGGTAAACTTACCGGAAGAGCTTCCAACATAAGCATTAGCACCAAGCAGACTAACAGAAGCAGAGCCTTCCAGTTTTTCGGGTTTCTTATAAACAATGTCAAGCACAGAACTCATTTTATCTCCATAACGTGCCTCGAATCCACCGGCAGAAAAGTTCACCGATTCCGTCATATCCGGATTCGTAAAGCTAAGCCCCTCTTGCTGTCCCGAACGGATCAATAACGGGCGAAATACTTCCAAGCCATTTACATAAACGATATTTTCATCATAGCTACCTCCTCGAACTGAATACTGTGAACTCAATTCATTACTGGAAGTAACACCTGCAAAGGTTACAACCAAACTCTCAATACTCCCTCCCGCAGGATCGGGCAACAAACGTATTTTTTCCGCATCGACAGATTCCAGCGTACTTGTTTGCCTACGCATAGCTGTTACGGCAATCTCGCCCAACTGAAGCGCGGTATAATTCATCTGTACATTCAAACGCATATCACGGGTAGCCTCAGGAATAATTCTTTCCGCTTTATTATAACCCAGACAGGAGAAAACCAAAGTCACCGAATCACCCGGAACAATAGAAAGTGAATAAGCACCCTTTTCATCCGTCATCGCCCCAATCAAAGTTCCTTTAACCTGAACAAGAACAAGTTCCAACGGATTTCCGTCCCCATCACGAATATTTCCCGTCACTTTAATACGACCTCCCTGCCCCAAAGCAGATACAGAAACCAATATAAAAAGCAGTGCAGCTACAGCACGTATCATCATATAATCTATCTTATTTCAATGTTACAAGTAAGCACCCAACCAGAGTGCCTAAAAACTATCCAAGACTTCCATCCATCAGGTGTAAGCATTACGCCCCTACAGAATAACATGCCTTTAGGACATCCTCATTTCATCCTGATCATTTTTTATTTTTACCCCTATCATTTTTAATTGACAATCAGATGTTTTTCTTTTTCCATATATATAGAAAAACCTTTCCACAATTATAAAAAAGTTTTACCACAGATATAAACGTTTCAAATAATAAGATAACAAAACGCCCACAAAATAAGATAACAAAACGCCCGTAAATACATTAAAAAAAGAGGGCAAAACGGATGCTCTTCTTTCTCTTATTCTGCAATGTTGTAATTCTATATTCATATTAAATATGTACATTTGCTGAAAGAGGTCTTAATAACCTGCGACCTCAGGCAATATAGCCTGTAACTGTGTTATTAAGACTTCTTATTTTTTTGCATCTCATTTCTTGGATTGATCAATATATTGGAGTTGCAACAGACTGCCCTGATGCTCGATTGGACTTTGATAAGATATACAATCTTTATTATTATTTAGAGGCAATGAAACTTTATCCTGATTATCAGAATCACGAAGATATTCTTCAAGAGCTCCGAAGAAGCGATAAGTAGAATTGATCAAATCTCCAGACACAAAAAGAGGAATATACGGCTCCATCTCTTTAACTAAAGGAGCGGTGATTTTTACAGAAGCATAGTTCTTAACCACATTTCCTGCTTCATCAACTAATGCTGCTCCAATAACGATATAACGTCTCATACTTAAATTGCATTTTTGATAATACTTATATGATCTGCCAGGTCTGACAACAGTGAAGCCCTTTCTGTAGAAGATTCCGTTATGATCTTTCTCAGTTCGTCACTCCACTTGTCGTATCTGATTTTCAAAAAGGTTATACCGTTATGATTAATCAACTCATTTAATAGAGGATCAATAAACTCTCTCTCTGAGGTTTCTTTTATTTTCTCGAATATAAGTGCGTCCTTCTGTTTGATCTCTAATCTATTGAAATACATGTAAGTATTTAACAACCCACATATTTCATTCGTAATTTCACTATCAGACATTTCACTATTACGAAATTTGGACATAACAGCCAATATTAGAATTGAGGGCGCAGGTAATAAAACTCCGTCAATAAGACTGAAAGGATATTCACTTTACAGCCGGAATATTCTTCCGGTACAATGTTTTTTTCATCTAAATGAAGAATAATACTCTTTTCTGACTCTTCTATAAAAACAACTTCAAAGTACTCTAATATCCCTTGGGGAAGCAATAATTCATATCCTGTTTTCATGAAGACAAAAATAAAAATTATTATCGACTCCCACTAAATACGGGTTGATCCCTAAAAATGCGGACAAATTGCGGACACGGAAAGCAAAACAAAAACGCTAAATATTTTATTATTAAATATTTAGCGTTTTAAAATCGTACCCAGAGCCGGGATCGAACCGGCATGGAAGTGAATCCACTGGTGTTTGAGACCAGCGCGTCTACCAATTC
>JAQVXR010000113.1 GCA_028709045.1 Desulfitobacteriaceae bacterium
CGGAAGGGAAAACAAAGATTGGCTGTGTCCACCATTTGGACCGAGGTTATGAAAACCTGGTTGAAAAATTTCAAGGATTGGGTGCAAGAATATCCAGAATAGATGAGTAGAAAATGAGGCGCTGAAAAGGCGCCTTTTTTAATCTTGCTAACAATAGCTTAAATATCCTTTTATAGGCTTCAGCCTGCATCAAAGACTTAGCCTAAGCCAAGTTTTCCTACATATAAATGAAATTATCACATATTAATTGGTAAACAAAGGTAATGATAGAAGGGATCTTTATTGCGAAAATTGTTTTTTGCTCTCTTGATTTTGGCATTTATTTTTCCCATCCTGCTATTTCTTCTGGGGTTGTTTAATTCATTGCCGGATAACAGTCCCCGAATTAGGGTTTTTCTTGCCGAAGAAAACAAAATTGTAACCATGCCGTTGGAGGATTATTTGGTAGGTGTTGTGGCGGCGGAAATGCCGGCCGGATTTCATCCGGAGGCTCTCAAGGCCCAGGCTGTTGCTGCCCGGACATATGCTTTAAAAAGGATAAATCATTTTGGCAAAGGGGTCAACGACAGCCACCCAAAAGCTCATATCTGCACCAGTCCGGAGCATTGCCAGGGATGGCTGGATGATGGGGATATGAAAAAGAAATGGGGTCGTTGGGGCTACTGGAAATATCGGGCAAAGATTTTATCGGCGGTTCAGGGTACGTCGGGTCAAGTTATCACATATCAAAGAGAGTTGATTGACCCGGTTTATCATTCAACTTGCGGTGGGAAAACAGAAAATGCGGAAGATATCTGGAGCCATCCTCTTCCTTATTTGAAAAGCGTTTCATGCAAATGGGACCGGGAATCCCCCAAATACCAGGCAAAAACGCTGATCTCTTTTCAAGAATTAAGAGATAAGCTTGGCGCCGATTTGGAAGTGTACCCCGTGTCCGGCTTTAGCAGTTACCAATTGCAGGTTAGTGAAAAAACTGCAGGCGGGCGGGTCAAATCTCTCAAAGTGGGCAGTACAGTCTTGAGTGGAACGGAATTTCGCCGGCGTCTCGGATTAAACTCTACTAATTTTAGTTGGGTATTTAGGGACAAGGGTGTGGAGTTTTCCACATCCGGTTATGGGCACGGAGTAGGCTTATGCCAGTATGGCGCCAACGGAATGGCCAAAGAGGGGAAATCCGCCCAGGAGATAATCAAATACTATTATCAAGGGGTGAGGATCGAGAAGATTTATTAATCAACCAAATAATTTCCTAATATACCAGACAAAGAACTACCAGGCCTTCCGGCTTTTTAGTTCTTTTTTTTATCCGTTCTGATATTAATTATAAATAAAAATGTGATTTTAGACACGATAGATCAAACATTAATGTGATGTTGTTGACTGATATTGGAAATTTGGTTATAATAGTATATAATATTGTGATTAAAGTGCGCAAAATAAGTATAAAAATGTGATACTTTGGAGGTGATATTATGGAAAGACTGATTATGAAGAGACTGCTGGATTGGAAGAACTCCAAGCATCGAAAACCTCTTATATTGAAGGGGGTCCGGCAGGTAGGCAAGACTTGGCTTCTTAAAGAATTTGCCAGCCGTTATTATAGCAAAATCGCCTATTTTAACTTTGACGAGCATCCGGAATATAAGCAGTTTTTTGAAAACACCAAGGATGTGGAACGCATTTTGCAAAATCTGATGATGGTAAGCGGTGAAATCATCAAACGGGATAAGGCGGAGGATACACTCATTGTTTTTGATGAGATCCAGGAGTGCCCTAATGCTCTAAACACACTGAAATATTTTTGCGAAAACACACCTTATTATCATGTAGCCTGTGCGGGCTCCCTTTTGGGCATTGCTCTTTCTAAGCCTGCTTCTTTTCCTGTTGGCAAAGTTGACTTTTTAGAAATCGGGCCGATGACCTTTACCGAATTTTTAATGGCCAACGGCGACGGCAATTTTGTCTCTTACATGGAAAGCATAGGGGGGATCGAGCCAATTCCTGATGCATTTTTCAACCCACTATATGAGAAGCTTAAGATGTATTTTGTTACAGGTGGAATGCCGGAATCTGTCCGTTCCTGGACGGAAGACAGGGACGTTGAACTTATGCAGCAGGTGCTTTCGAATATATTAGGGGCATATGAACGGGACTTTGCCAAGCATCCTGATCCCAAAGATTTCCCGAAGATATCACTCATATGGAAGTCAATACCTTCCCAACTGGCAAGGGAGAACAAGAAATTTATCTATAAAGTCGTTAAGGAGGGGGCCAGGGCCAGAGAATACGAGGACGCTCTGCAGTGGCTTTGTGATGCTAACCTGACTTATAAGATATACCGGAGCAGTGCGCCGGGTCTACCCATTTCGGCATATGACAATCTGTCTGCCTTCAAGCTATATCTGGTGGACGTAGGGCTGTTACGCCGGTTATCCCTTTTAGCGCCTTCTGCCTTCGGTGAAGGCAACCGGCTGTTCGTCGAGTTTAAAGGGTCACTTAGCGAGAACTATGTCCTGCAAGCATTGAGAAACCAGTTTGAGGCCATACCCCGATATTGGGCGATGGACAATCCGCGGTATGAAGTTGACTTTCTTATCCAGAGAGAGAACGATATTTTGCCCGTAGAGGTTAAATCAGAGAGTAATGTCGAAAGCAGAAGTCTGAAAAAGTTTAAAGAAAAATACGACGACAAGATGAAACTCCGTGTTCGTTTTTCACTAAACAATCTTCGCTTGGATGATGATCTTCTTAATATCCCTTTGTTTATGGCTGACTATGCTGATAAACTCATCGGGATAGCATTGCAGAATAATAATTCCCATAAGATACCAGGCAAAGAACTACCAGGCCTTCCGGCTTTTTAGTTCTTTTTTTTTATTCATTCCAATATATATGTACAAAAAGACGGCAAGGGAGGCTAGTTTATGCAGGACTACATTCAAAAGCGGGTTTTGGAAATCAGCCACTACATTTTGGAATCCTCCGCTACAGTCCGGCAGACTGCCAGTGTATTTGGAGTGAGTAAAAGTACCGTTCATAAAGATATTACTGAACGCCTGCCTTTGGTAAATGAAATGATTGCGCGCAGGGTCAGGCAGATTTTAGAAACAAACAAAGCAGAAAGGCACCTGCGAGGCGGGGAAGCTACACGCAAAAAATATCGAGCCAAAAAAGAAATCGGTCGAAAATAAAGGACTTTTTTTAAGAAAGGCGAATATCTATTTTTGGCCTATTATGGAAATTTAAAAAAACCCTCCTGATCAAAATTATTTTGTGAATCTATTTATTGATAACGGCTTACTGTGATAAACTAGATATGCAGGGGGGACTGTATTTTTTCGAAGGCCTAGCCTTCGTTTTTACTTATGGTTAAATATGGACAAGCCAAAAGGGGAATTCTTCGGCAAGAAGTTCAGAGGAAGGGAGTAAGAAGATGTTTGATTTTTTTAATTTTGGTACCGATATTGGTATTGATCTTGGCACAGCCAGTGTGCTGGTTTTCGTTAAAGGCCGGGGGATTGTCTTAAACGAGCCTTCCGTAGTGGCGATTGACCGGGAAACAGGGCGTATTTTTGCTGTCGGGGAGGAAGCCCGGCGCATGTTAGGCCGCACCCCTGGAAACATTGTGGCTGTCCGTCCTTTGAGGGAAGGCGTAATTGCCGATTATGACACAACGGAAAGAATGCTCCGTTATTTTATTAGTAAAGCTTGCGGGAAATCATGGCTTTTTAAGCCTCGAGTGATGATCTGCATCCCCTCCGGGGTAACTGAAGTTGAGGAAAGAGCAGTCAGACAGGCTGCCCTTCAAGCAGGGGCCCGCCAAGCCTATTTGATTGAAGAGCCGCTGGCCGCTGCCTTAGGCGCGGGGCTTGATATTGCCCAAGCTACCGGAAATATGGTTATTGATATCGGCGGAGGCACCACTGACATTGCCGTTTTGTCCTTAGGCGGCATCGTGTGCAACCGGTCCTTAAGAGTAGGCGGGGATAAATTTGATGAGGCGATTGTCCGCTTTATTCGGCGGGAATACAATCTGATGATTGGTGAGCGTTCCGCAGAGGAATTAAAGATGAATGTCGGCACGGCTTATCCCCAGGGTTTGGTGGAAAACAAGGTAATGGAGGTGCGCGGACGGGACTTGGTTTCCGGCCTTCCGAAAACTATTGCCATCTCTTCCCGGGAAAGCTATGAAGCGCTGGCGGAACCGGTTGACGCCGTTGTTAGTTCCGTCAAAGAAGTGCTGGAACAAACACCGCCTGAATTATCGGCGGATATCATAGATAAAGGGATTGTCATGACAGGTGGGGGAGCACTGTTAGACGGTCTGGATACATTGCTGGGCAAAGAAACAAATTTGCCGGTACATATTGCCGACGACCCCATATCCTGTGTTGCCGGAGGGACAGGCAAAGCATTGTCCCAGTTACATGTCCTGCAAAATGCCGGCGGTTTTGCCAAAGTAAAGCGATAAAAATGCGGCTGACAGCCGCATTTTTTTGTATGGCATTTCCTTCCCTGGCAAATACTAAAAATCAGTGTTTAGGGAAGGAAGCGAAATTCATGGGAAAATTATTGCGGCTTGGCCTTGTGTGGGGAACGTTACTGGGTGTAGTGACAGCATTTTTTCTTTTCCCCGGTCCTCTGCCACAAATCCCTGGGGCTAAGACGTCAATTGAAGAAACAAGCAGTCAGGAAATTGAAAGTCCAAAGGAAGAAGTGGTTCAAGCCGAGGCGCCGGACCCACCCGCTGTAGAAAAACCTGTTACACAGCCCAAACCGGTTTCAGACCCGCATTACTCCAAAACCGTTCCATCTGCTAAACCCCAGGAAGAGATAAAACAGGAGCACAAAAACAAGACGCTGAAAAATATCAATATAAATTTTTTTGGTATAGAAAACGGTGTCTTACAAATGCTCACGGTGTACAGTATCAATAAAGAAAACGGCTGGAAATCCGGGACGGTTTTTGTGCCTACCGATGGGCTGGTGCCGGGGACAAAAAACACTTCCTTTGCCGAGTTCTATCAAATGGCAGGTCCATTAGAGATAAAAAAGGTATTGGCCCAAAATATGGAGATCGATATTGCCTATTATGTAATGGTGGATCGCAACCTCCTCCTGGAAATAGAATCTTATTTGGAGCCTATCTATGTAGGAGGGGAAAAAGTAAATATAGTTCAATTATTTACCAGGGTAATCACACCGGAGGATGAAATCATTCTCGCATCCTTGTTAAAAAATCTCACCGAACCTGAGGTTTTTTGGGGAGTTTTGCCCAAACTGATCTGGAAGTGCAAGAATTATATTCAAACAGACTTTGCCGTCAACTGTTCCAACTTGTGGGTACATTATCAAATAGCTAAAAATATCGACACCACCAAAGTCGTAAAAAAAGTTCTTCCCGGAAGCTACAAAATAATTGAAGGAAAACGGCTGTGGGCGGTTGATCCTGCCGGCTGGTACAATACGGTATACGATGTCACCCGCTGATCTGTTAGCTATCGGATAAAGTGTATTTGAGTTTACGGTAGCAAAACGTCGGTAAGATTGGAAAACGAATGCAGGTAACAAAAAGAGAAGGATTGGCTCATCTGCCAATCCTTTTTGGGACTTAACGTGCTATTTTTTTGTCCTGGTTGCCGTTGCCGTTTCGGTATGTTCCGGAACTGTCCTCAATTTTTTCATCAATATCCATTATTTTAACCAGTATGGCAATTTTTTCTTTAGCACCGGCTTTAATGTATTGCATTAAAAGATCATTTCTTTCTTTACGTAATTCAGCTGTTGGTTCTTTTGTCATAATTATGCCCTCCTTAAAAATAGTTGTCATACTGGTATTTAGTTAGAGTAAGTAAATTAGTGTGGCAGCTTTTATAATGTATATACAATATACAACAAAATTTTCAAAATGTAAAGTAAAATTTAGAAAATTTGTTCATTTTAGAAAATATATTTCGTAAAATAAACAAAGATTATAGCGAATCAACAAGAATTAGCAAATCCTATCTTTCTTTCCTATTTAGAAGACAGGAAAATTTGTTTGGTGTGTAGAAATTAAAAAACATTCATGATAAAATTTATTAATAGTGTCATGTAAAGGAGTAAACGATGAGTACCGGGCAACGGGTTTTGACAACTATTGCGTTATTTCTGTTAATTGGCTGCTATTTTGCTTCCGGGGTGATTGGGGCCGCCGGTCAGCCGGGTTCGGAGGAAGACCCTTTGGTGACAAGAAGCTGGGTAGACCGCTATCTTAACCAAGAATTTTCCCCAGCCCAAAAAGGCCTTTCCTCCCTGGAAACCCAACTCCTTGCTTTGAATGACCAGGTAAAAAAGATGGAGGGTTCCTTGCTTGTCATTTTGACAATTGGACAAGCCCGGGCGCAAGTGGGAGACCAGGTTTGTGATTTGGAAGTACCTCCGTTTATTGTTTCCGGGAGGACCTATCTGCCCCTAAGGTTTATCGGTGAAGCTTTTGGCACTGAGTTTCAATGGGATGGGGACACAAAGAAAATTACTTATCAATCCTCCCAAGGAATGGTGGAACTGGTGATCGGCGCAAATACCGCCAAAATCGGGGATGAAGCAGTGCAATTGGATGCTCCTGCCATGATTAAGAATGGCCGTACTGTCGTCCCTCTGCGCTTCATCGGAGAATCTCTGGGTAATTCCATTACTTGGCACGATGCAACAAAGACTGTTGAAATTAGGTAGATTGGAGAAGTCTGATATGCCTGATCTGGAAGAAGAATTCTGGGGTAACAAATCCTCAAATAATAACAGCTGGATGGTGGACGTCAACGTGAAATATTTTCTGACAGTATTGTTTTGTGCAGCTACCTTTCTTTGGTGTGGCTTTCAACTTGCTTTTGTTTTTCCCCTTGGGATCACAGAGGCAAGACCTGTTGATCCGGCTCCAAATGAACAGCCGGCTCCTGTGGAAGAAGACGATCAAAACCTGGTGGTATTGGTTGCGGGAAGTGATAAAAACAAAAATGATGCCGGCAGGTCAGATACCTTGATGCTGGCTTTCCTTGACACCAAAGATAAATCAGTTAAAGTGCTCAGCATTCCCCGGGATACTTATGTCAGCATCCCATCGAAAGGGAAAACAAAGATCAATCACGCTTACGCTTATGGCGGGATCTCTCTTGCTAAGGAGACAGTGGAGAATTTCCTTGATGTTTCGGTAGATCATTATATTGATATTGACTTTCAGGGTTTTGTCAGTTTGGTTAATGCCTTGGGTGGGGTTGAATATGATGTGGAAAAAAGAATGTATTACCCGGCGGAGAATATTAATATAAAGGCCGGGCCGCAGCTTTTGAACGGAGAAGATGCTTTAGGATATGTACGCTATCGCAGCGATGGCTTGGGAGATATTGGCCGGGTAGAACGACAGCAGGACTTTCTTCGGGTGCTGGCGGATAAAGTCTTAAGCTTAAGCACCCTGTGGAAAATCCCTAAACTGGTGAATATTTTCCAAGATAATGTAGAGACTGATTTTAGTCTGACGGATATGCTTTGGTTGGCCAACAAATTTAAAAGCATCGACAATTCTAAAATCGAAACACAAACGCTGCCTGGAGACGGACAATATATTAACGGAGTCAGTTACTGGATTACGGAATCTGACGAGGTGACAGAACTGATAGATCGGTTAACGGGAAAGGTTGCTGATGAAACAAGCGAAGAGCAAGAGCAACCGGAGGAGGAGCAGAACTGATGCAGTCTTTAAAGATTCTGGGGGTTCGGGTCGACCGGGTTGATATGATGGGAGCCCTGTGCCGGATGGATTCTTTTATCAAAGAAGAAGGACTTCACCATGTTATTACTCTTAATGCGGAAATCATTTATCGCGCTCAATCTGATGAAAATCTTAAAGAACTGATAAATTCTGCCGACCTTGTTACTCCCGATGGGTCAGGGGTCGTCTGGGCGGCAGGTTACTTGGGTGAACCTTTGGCAGAAAGGGTTACCGGAATTGATTTAATGGGGAAAATTTGCCGGCAGGCCCACCTGAACGGCTGGAAAATTTACCTCTTGGGCGGTGCCCCGGGGGTAGCCTGGGAAGCGGCAGAAAAACTCCGCTTACAATTTCCTAACATTAATATTGTCGGGACCGACCACGGCTACTTTCAAGAAAATGAAGAAGACGAGGTGCTTGCCCGGATTGAGGCCAAAGCGCCTGATATCATCTTTGTTGCTTTGGGCGCTCCCCGGCAAGAATTTTGGATTCAAAAAAACAAGAACCGTCTTTCGGCTAAAGTAGTGGTCGGTGTAGGCGGAAGTTTTGATGTGATATCCGGCCGGGTGAAACGGGCTCCGGTGTGGGTGCAGAAACTAAAATTAGAATGGCTTGCCCGTTTGATCAAAGAACC
>JAQVXR010000114.1:0-1237 GCA_028709045.1 Desulfitobacteriaceae bacterium
AATGGTATATGACTCCAATGGTAAAGCCCATGACTTAAACTCATTGTGGTTAAGAAGACAGACTACCAAGTTTAATGGAGTTTCTTACCCCGTACAAGCAGGGGCAGCTGCTGTTTACTCCGAAGAAGGTAAGAAACAGATTAAAGAAATGGTCGGCTATTATATGGAAAATGCCCGTATTATTAGAGAAGGTTTGACGGACGCCGGTTACAAAGTATTCGGCGGAGTCAATGCTCCCTACATCTGGCTGAAGACCCCTGATAATATGGGATCATGGGAATTTTTTGACAAGCTGATGAAGGATGTCCATGTAGTTGGCACTCCCGGGGCAGGTTTTGGTTTGAATGGCGAGGGCTATTTTAGACTGACTTCCTTCGGCGATAGAGAGAATACCGAAAGAGCTGTAGAAAGAATCAGGACCCGGCTTTAATTAGTTTTTTAAAATATTTTATGGTGGAATTATCACACAAAACAGATATGGCCCAAGATGCCTAACTTGACATCCGCCCATAGGTAGGAATAAAATTTAAATAATAAATTAGTTGAAGACTTCTGCTATATGAGCGGGAGTCTTTCGTTAATGGTTTAGGAATTTATGCCCGGTATGATGGTCGTAATAGAGAAAAGCTGAAAAACTTGAGGGGTGAAATGTATTGCACATCGTAATTAAAAAAAGATTTGACTACAAAGACCTGCCCGACATGAAGGATATTTTTAACGATGTTGAAAAAATTGCAGCAAAGACCACCATTGGAACGACCTTGTTTTTTAAAGAACATAATGTTACGACGGAGGCTGAGTATAAAAGAAAAGCGATGGCCGAGGGAAAAATTTCTAAGCACTCCCACATCGGCTGGAACTCGTGGGATGAGACTGCTAAAAATGTAGAATATATTTATCATGAACTGAAGAGAAGAGGAAGTTATATTACAAGACTGGGCTTCATTTTTGATTGGGTCATGGGTGTGCCTGAAGAATACAGAAGCAAGATGCCAAAGGGAACAGGCCTGATTCTTAATACTCCCGATGAATGGAAGGCCCTGGGGCAGGTTGTCCCTGTTCAGCCTCATCTCAGTGACCATATGATTGGCTCCCCCAATGCCCTGGAAAATGCCAGGTTCGGTCTTGAAGCCGGGGTGACCTCCATCGGCAATGTGTCCCATTATTTCACTTATGAATATCCGGGGGTTGAGCTGGAGAGAGAAAGAACGATTTCTTCCCTGAAGGCATTTGCCCT
>JAQVXR010000114.1:1337-8317 GCA_028709045.1 Desulfitobacteriaceae bacterium
ATTACTCACCCCGGGGAGATTTTTGCAGCGTTGAAATTTATCGGACCGGAACAGCTGGAAACACATTTCGGAGTAGGTAAAAGTGAAAAGACAGCCATGCGCGGCAGGGTGCCAATAAGACCTACCGACATGATCAAAACGATTACCCAAAAAAGAGAAACTGTATTCGAAAAGATTCAGGATGTTTCCGGTTCTCTTTCCGGTATGAAAGTAATTGTAGGTACGACTGATATTCATGACTACGGCAAGGAAATTGTAAAAGCTATCGCGCTGAAAGCCGGAGCAGATGTGTTTGACCTGGGCACTTATGCTACACCAGGGGAGATCATAGAGACGGTTATTGAAACCGAAAGTCGTGCCATTCTCATCAGCACATATAATGGAATCGCTCTCAGTTATGCCAAAGAGCTTGTTGAGGGACTTAGGAAGAAGAATCTTGATGCAAAGCTTATTCTCGGCGGGTTGATCAACGAAAATCAAGACGGGGGCAGTTTGGCGGTTGATGTCACTGATGCGGTAAGAGCGCTGGGAGTAAACTGCGATAATAATCCGGAAACCATTGTTGACACTATTCGGAGCATATATTTAAGCAATTGAGGGGCAACGGGATATTATGAAGAATGCCATACTGATTGATTTTGGGAGTACATTTACAAAAGTGGCAGCGGTGAGTTTAAAGAAGCAGCAACTTCTCTTTACTGCGCGTTATCCTTCTACGGTGAAGAATGATGCCAGAATTGGCCTCTTAAAGTGTTTTGATGCGGTGAAACAGGCTATAGGTGAAAGGCCTTTTAAAGAAGCAATAAAACTGGCTTCTAGCAGCGCTGCCGGTGGTCTTAGAATGGCGGTTATCGGCCTTTCAGAGACACTCAGCATAACTGCCGGTAGAAATGTTGCGTTTGGAGCAGGCGCGAAAATTATCAAGACTCTATCGGGCAGAATTACTCCGGAGGATGCTGAGTATATTGCCAATTCTCAGGTAGAGATCATACTTTTCTGCGGGGGTTATGAAAAAGGGAATACCTCGATAATTCTTCATAATGCTGAAGTTTTAGCTGTGAGCGGTATTAATATGCCTGTAATATATGCGGGTAACAGCTATGTTGCACAGGATGTGAGAAAGCTTCTTACCCTGCACGGTAAAGAATGTTTTATCGTAAGAAATATCATCCCCAATGTGGGTGAACTGGACACAGCACCTGCTGAAGAAATTATTCGCGATGTGTTTATGAAACGAATTGTTAACATGAAGGGGCTTGATAAGGTAAAGAGTGAGCTTGGTGGAGTGTTGATGCCGACGCCTGCCGCCGTGCTTTCCGCAGGAGAACTTTTGTCAAAGGGCTGGGGGAGAAGTGAAGGACTCGGACCTCTGATGATAGTTGATATCGGCGGTGCTACTACAGATGTCCACTCATACGCTGACCAAATGCCCTGTATGGGTGCCAAAATCATTGGGGCGAGGGAAGAATATGCCAAGCGCACGGTAGAGGGTGATTTGGGGATGCGGGAGTCCTCAAACTCTCTGGCGGAGGAAATTGGTTGGCATAATATTGCGCATCAAACTGGGGTCTCTGTAGATAGACTTGAGAAGTCAATACGCTATAGAGTTGAGGTAAACGAATTTCTTGCCGATTCTGACAAGGAAAAGAAAATAGACAGAGTATTGGCCATGAGTGCCGCGAAAATTTCCGCCAGACGGCACGCCGGGGTTTTAGAGCATGTCTACTCAAAAAGCTGCAAGCTGATTCAAAAAGGCAAAAACCTAACGGAGGTATGCGCTGTTATCGGTACGGGGGGGCCAATCATCTGCAGCGAAACCCCCGGGGAAATTGTAAAGGGGGTTTTGGCGGACGGAAAGAAAGAGCCGAATATACTCCTTCCTGAAAAAGTGCAGTTTTACCTTGACATTGATTATATGCTGTACGCAGCCGGGCTTTTGAAAGAAATAGACCCAGAGGCGGCTCTTGGGATGATGAAAAACAGTATAAGAGAATTGTGGAATTAATTTTTTAATACTATAGTCATAAATAAGGTCTGATACAATATTTTCTTTACCGTAATGTTTTGTTATACTAAGGTGCATAATTCAACTAATAAATGTCTGGGAAACTGACGGAAGATTTGAAGGAGGTGCCAGTTATGCATAACTTAAAAAAATTAGCTCAGGCGGTTAAGAATGGAAATAATATGATGGCGGTTTCCTTGACAGGAGAGCTATTAGCAAACGGAGTACCTATCGAACACATTGTTGAAAAAGGATTGACGGAACCTTTAAATTCCTTAAGTTCAAAATGTACAACCGAGGACTTGGATTTGTTGGAGATTATGCTGGCAGGCCGCGCAATGATGGATGTTATGGATGTTATCGTCCGTTCAGGCAAAAATTTAAATGAGAATAGTGTTGAAACCAGGGTGGTCTTAGGAACTATTAAGGGAGATATTCACGACCTTGGCAGAAAAGTTGTTAAAATAGTTTTTACTCTAGCCGGTATCAAAGTATTTGATTTGGGTGTAGATGTCGAACCGGAAAGGTTTGTCGAAGCTGCTTTAAAGTATAATGCTTCAATTATTGCTGTTTCCAGTTTAATTACTATTGCTTCAGCGTCTGCAAAAGAAATTAGAAAATTTGCCGATTCGGCAGGACTCGAAAGCACTAAGATTATTGCCGGGGGGGCAGGTTTTCGCATATCAAGTGAAAAATACCTTCATGTAGATTATATAGCGCAGACCGTATTTGATGGATTAGATTATGTACTGGCACTTGGGAAGGAGGGTCAAAGGTGATTAATAAACTAAACTGTGGATTGGCGATACCACAAGTCTTTGGCCATTCAGCAGTACTTGCCGGACAGACAGTGCGACGATATGTTTCAGACCCGGATGTAATGTACCGCTGTCAGGTTGCGGCACAGGACTATTATGGCTATGATGCGGTCTTTCCTGCAGCTGACCATTCAATTCTTGCTGAGGGCATGGGGTCTGAACTTAATTACTGCCAAGATGGATATCCAAATTTAAGCCACCCTGTCCTGCAGGATGTGCGCTGCTGGGAAAATCTACAGCAGCCGGATCCGTACAGCAGCGGCAGGATGCCGGTTACTATTGAAGCTTGCCGTATGCTGCGCCGAACGTTTGGTGATCAGGTGTTGGTAGCAGCAAAGATTATGGGGCCGATGACAATTGCCGGGCAGCTTTTGGGTCCGGAAAAACTTCTTTTTAGCTTAGTAGATTACCCGGATGATGTCAAAGGCCTGCTGGATTTTGTCACAGAAGCTGCGATCAGTTATGGAAAGGCTCAAGCGGAAGCAGGGGCGCACCTGATTATTATATATGATCCCATGGCATCTCCAAGTATAATTCCATTTGAATTATTCCGCCATGTTGAATTGCCTAATCTTAAAAAAATTTGTATTCGATTAAAGGAAGTTAGAAATCTGGGACTGTGGTTCCAGTGTTGGATAAGTCCAAAAATTTATTCAATGGTAAAGGAAATCGATTTGGATTTAGTTAGTATTGACAGCCATTTGGATTTAGCGGAAGCTTTAGAAAATTTACCGGATAGGTTTTTAGTTGGTAATATTGGAGCGAGTGCTTTTCTCGAATCAACTCCTGAGGAAATCAGCAAGATAGCAAAAGACCGCATAATGAGCGTAAGCAACAATAAACGTTTTCTGCTAAGCAGTGGTTGTGAACTTCCTTTAGAGTCCCGCCCAGAGAACATTAGAGCTTTAGTGAAAGCTGTACATCAAAACCGCACATGTTTGTAACTAAAAAGGATAATTATTATGCAAAACAATAATCATATACAAGAAGAATTAGAAAAAAAAGTTAAAGAACTTGGATTTTTGGTTAAAATCAACAATATTGTTGGATTCTTACCTTTGGAGTTGAAAGAAACACTCTCTGCGGTAACTAAAGAAATAAATAAACAGTTTGTCGGAAATACTTCATTTATTTTTTTGTTTAGCCAAGAAGATCAAAAAATGGAGATGCGAACTGATGATACCCCAGTTTGCGCTCATCCAAATAGGTTTCACCGAAAAGAAGATATTTATGAATGCCGCGTAAATATAGATACACTTCCGGTAATAGTTCAGGACATAACTCAGGAACAAGGGTGTACTAACAGACTTGTGGCAAGTGATACTAAATCTTATGTGTGTATTCCTATAGTGTTTGGAAAACAGTTTTTAGGAAGCTTGACTGTCGAAAGTCCCCGTATTAATGGTTTTAATCGTGATGATTTGCAGCTTTTAATCGCTGTGACCAGCCAATTGGCGTTTCCCATTTACAGGACTCGTCAATATCAACAGTTGGAAAATGAAAAAAGGAAAATTGCTCAAGCTAATTTAGAAATTAATCAGCTTAACGTACAATTAAAAAATAAATTAAAGCAGCTTAGGGAAGCGGAGGCACTTTTAGTTCAGTCGGAAAAAATGGCGGTAACCGGTCGAATGGCAGCGAATCTTGCCCACGAAATAAACAACCCAATAGGTATCATACTATCTTCTCTTGATTACTTATTAATGGAGCCACAGGAGAATGGCCGCTGTGCAGAACTGGAAGAAGAATTGAGGGTTATTTCTAAACATGCCCGCCGTATTGCAGCTCTGGTTAGGGATTTGCTTATGTTTGCAAGAGATTCCAGTCATGACCTGTTATCTGTAAACCTGGCAGATATTATTGATAAAACAGTTTCAGTGATGGGCTCGCAGCTGGCTAAAGATGGTGTTCAAGTACACACTCGACTGAATTCGAAGGAAATAATGGTGAAGGGAAATCAAATGAAATTGCAGCAGGTTTTCTTCAACTTGCTGGAAAACTCTCGGGATGCTATGCCGGTTGGGGGTGTAATCAAAGTAGAAGCGGATATTATTGATTCCGAAACTATGGCTATTGTGATGGTAACGGATACTGGAACAGGTATTTGCAAAGAAAACATAGAGAAAATATTTGACCCTTTCTTTACCACCAAGGAAGCAGGTAAGGGAACCGGGCTGGGCCTTTCGATAGTCTATAATATCATCAGAGAACACCATGGAACATTAAGTGTTACAAGCATTCCAGGCGAGAAGACAGTTTTTACAATGAGGCTTCCGCTTTATAAGTAAGGCACTATTTGGGGTGAAGCTGAGAATGGACGTTAAAGGTAAAGTAGTGATCATAGATGATGAACCGGATTTTTTGAAAAACATGGCAAGGATTTTAAAACGCTGGCAATACGATCCTGTTATATTGCAGGACAGTTTGACGGTAGAGGAAGTATTTAAAGCCGAACAACCGGATATTGTACTTACAGACCTGAAAATGCCCAAGTTGGACGGGTTCGGTGTTTTAAGAAAAGTATCCGAATTAAATGAAGATGTACCTGTGATTATTATAACCGGGTATGGAAGTATTTCTTCTGCAGTTATGGCTATGAAAGAGGGAGCGTACGACTATCTTTCAAAACCCTTTGAGCTGGATGAATTACAGGTTGTATTAAAGCGAGCTTTTGAGCAAAGGCAGTTACGGGAAGAAAACCAAAATTTACATGCCCAGCTTCTGGAAGTATATGGAGAAAGAAACATTGTTTTCTCCAGCGAAAAAATGCACAATTGTTTTAAAATGGCCAAAAAAGTAGCTAATACGGAAGCTACCGTGTTAATTACCGGAGAGAGTGGAACCGGGAAAGAACTTTTAACGCGTTTTATTCATACGCACAGTTCGCGAGCAAAGAAACCATTTATCACATTTGATTGTACGGCTTTACCGGAAAACCTGTTGGAAACGGAGCTTTTTGGGCATGAAAAAGGAGCCTTTACAGGAGCGATTATGGACCGGTCCGGTATTATTGAAATGGCTGGAAGAGGGACTCTGTTTCTAGATGAGATTGGAGAGTTATCCCCTAATTTACAGGCTAAACTGTTGAGAGTACTCCAGGAACGGCAGTACAGACGAGTTGGAGGGAATAAATATTTTAAGGCAGATGTTCGTTTTATTGCCGCGACTAATCGTTCTTTGGAAAGTGAAGTTAAAAAGGGTAATTTTCGCGAGGATCTGTATTATCGGTTGAATGTTTTTCCCATAAGAATGCCGCCGTTAAGGGAAAGGCCGGAGGATATTTTTATTCTTGGGATGCATTTTCTTAAAAATTATGCCCAAAAAAACGGCAAGCATATTAAAGGTTTTTCACCTCATGCCAGGCAATTGATGGAGGAATACCGGTGGCCGGGAAATGTAAGAGAACTGCAGAATGTGGTTGAAAGGGCAGTCCTATTGGCTGAAGGAGAAGACATCTGTCCTGCCGACTTATCAATGTTGGTTGCTGCTGAAATAAAACCGGAGAACGGGCAATTTGCAGGGTATAATTTTAAAGAAATAAAAAATAAACATATTGAAATGCTGGAGAGAGAATATTTTTCCAACCTATTGAAAAGACACAAAGGAAATATTACTAAAGCAAGCGAAGAAGCCGGGGTCAATCGAAGAACCATCCATCGTTTAATAAATAAATATCATCTTTAATATGATTTGAATAAAGTATTAGTTTTAGGGAGTTGGATTTTCCAACTTCTTTTTTATTTAAAAAAAATTGTTGACAAGCCTAAAACAAATAAAATTGATAACGCCATATTTCTAATATAATGACTGGGGATATATGGGAAAAGCCGAAGCCCTAATACATTTCCTAAAATAATGACGGGGATCATACTAAAGCTATTGATAATCAGGGGCAGTACCAAGCCGCTGTTTGAGTATAGATGAACCAAAATGCTGATAGGTGTGACAGCTAGAAAAAACGCTCCTAAACTGGCTCGAAATTCCTCTTTTTGAAAATTCTGGTTAACTGCAAATAAAACAATCGGGGGGCCCGGCGTACTCATTAGACTGCTCAGGAAGCCGCTTAAAAACCGGCAAGTATAGCTCCGATCCTTTCATTATGAAGAGGTGAAGATGGCTGAAAAAGAAGAAATAATGAAAATAAGATTGTGATAATG
>JAQVXR010000115.1 GCA_028709045.1 Desulfitobacteriaceae bacterium
CTTTGTTGGCCAGGTATTCCCGGGCTTCGTCAGGTGAAAGTCCGGTCCAGAACAATGTAATTCCTCCTTCCTTGTTTTCCTTGTCAGGTTAAAATTTGATGTCGTCCAGTTCATTATGAATATATTTTTCGGAAGGAAAGAATATGCACCCTTCAAGCTTTTTTCTCATAGCATAGGGTAGGCTTTTTTAAAGGGAAAATTAGATTTGGAGGGTGAGAGCCTATGGTACAGGGAAATATTAAATATGTTTATCCCGGCGGTAATACAGCGCAGGGTTTTTATTCATTTTATCGATCCGGGCTCCAGGGAATGGAACATATATTTATCTTGAAGGGAGGCCCGGGTACGGGGAAGTCTACCCTGATGCGCAAGATCGGCTTGGCAATGATGGACCGGGGTTTTAACGTAGAATTTTGGCAATGCTCCTCAGACAATGATTCTTTGGACGGGGTGTTGATTCCCGCTTTGAAAGCGGCAGTAGTTGACGGGACCGCTCCTCATATTGTCGATCCCAAGTATCCCGGGGTAGTTGATCAAATAATAAACCTGGGTGATTGTTGGAATGAAGAAGTTTTACAGGCCAACGGGAACGAGATAAAAGATTTGGCTGATCGGATCAGCAGTTGTTTTTCCACCGCGTATCAATATTTAAAGGCAGCTAAAGCAGTGCATGATGATTGGGAGGCAATTAACAATGCCGCCCTGGATGTGAAAAAAGCCAATCAATTGGCGGAAGAGCTGGTGGAAGAAATTTTCCAATCTAATAAGCCGTTGGTGCGCCACCTCTTTGCCGGCGCCATCACACCTAAAGGAATGATGAACTTTATTGATAATATTACCGGGGATTGTCGAAGCAGATATATTATTAAAGGGCTTCCGGGCACGGGGAAATCCACCCTGACAAAAAAAGTAATGCAGGCAGCGATGAACAGAGGGTATCAGATGGATGTCTATCACTGTTCTTTTGACCCGGACAGTATTGACATGTTGGTGATTCCGGCTTTAAGCTTAGCGGTAATTGACGGCACCCCGCCCCATGAGATCGACCCCCAGCGTCCGGGGGATAAAATTATTGACATGCTGGACTGTCTAGACCTGGAAGAGGTCAATAAAAAGGCTGATAAAATGGCTGATATGGAAACGGAGTTTCAGCATCTGACCGGTGAAGCGGTAAAAAATCTTGCTCAAGCGAAAAAACTCCATGACGAACTGGAAGGGTTTTATTTTAAGGCGATGGATTTTGAGGCAATCAATAAGAAAAGAACCAAGATTTTTAATAAGATCCTGCTTTTGGCAGCGGAAAAAGAAAAGTAATATTATCCATAAGAATCGCTCCTTAGAAAAGGGTATTTAAGCTTTGGGAAGCGGAACGTTAGCAAGATTGGAGCCAATCCCTTTTAGTGCTGAGCTCATACAATCCCCTGCTCGAAGCCGTGGAGCGTAAAAACTTAAATACCCTTTATTAATATTCGGATTTTGTCAAATTGCGCCGGAGATATCCCGGACTTTTTTATACTACCTGGCTTCCGCCTGCGTCAGAGCCAGGTTTTTTGCTTGCTCTCTTAAAAACATATAGGGCGGTCTTATTATTTAGCGCCATTGATGGTATAATAACAGGATAAGTAAAATTAGGAGTAGGTGAGGGCGATGGGTGAATTTAAGTTAAAATCTGAATACCGGCCTAAGGGTGACCAGCCAAAAGCAATTAAAGCTTTGATAAATGGAATTACATCAGGTGAGCGGCATCAGGTGCTTTTAGGGGTAACCGGCTCAGGGAAGACATTTACTATTGCTAATGTGATTGAAAAAGTCAATCGCCCCACGTTGGTGATTGCCCATAATAAAACATTGGCCGCACAGCTATGGGGGGAGTTTAAGGAATTTTTTCCCGACAATGCTGTGGAGTATTTTGTCAGTTATTACGATTATTACCAGCCGGAAGCATACATTGCCCGGACGGATACCTATATAGAAAAAGATGCTTCGATAAATGATGAAATTGAAAAATTACGCCACTCGGCAACCGCTTCCCTCTTTGAACGTCAAGATGTGATTATTGTTGCCAGTGTTTCTGCAATATATGGTTTAGGATCTCCTGAGGAATACCGTGACATGAGTCTTAGTCTCCGCGTAGGACAGGAAATAGGACGGGAGCGAATTTTACACCGGCTGGTGGAAATCCAGTACAACCGGAATGAGATGGACTTTCACCGGGGGACTTTCAGGGTACGGGGAGACGTAGTGGAAATCTTCCCGTCTAACACTGCAGAACAGGCGGTTCGGGTAGAACTTTTTGGTGAAGAGATTGAGCGAATTTCGGAAATTGATACACTGACGGGAGAGATTCTAGGTACCCGTAGGCACGTATCTATTTTTCCGGCCAGTCACTATGTGACCGGCGAAGAAAACATGAAAATTGCCCTGCAAACGATTGAAGAAGAATTGGAGAAAAGGCTGAAGGATCTGCGCGGTGAAAACAAACTTTTGGAAGCCCAACGATTGGAACAGCGCACCCATTTTGATTTGGAAATGATGCAGGAAATGGGGTATTGTCAGGGAATTGAAAACTATTCCCGGCACCTTACCGGTCGGGCACCGGGAGAAGCACCTTACTGCCTGCTGGATTATTTCCCTGACGATTTTCTCCTGGTGATCGATGAGTCCCATGTAACCGTACCCCAAATCCGGGGAATGTACGAAGGAGACAGATCCCGTAAGCAGTCTTTGATTGAAAACGGTTTTCGTCTGCCTTCTGCTCTGGACAATAGGCCAATGATGTTTCCTGAGTTTGAGGAGAAAATTTCCCAGACCATTTATGTTTCCGCCACACCTGGGCCTTATGAACTGGAGCACAGTAAAAAAATCGTCGAACAGATTATCCGGCCTACCGGGTTGTTGGATCCGGAAATTTTTGTCCGTCCCGTAAAAGGACAGATCGATGACTTGATTGAGGAGATTCGCCGTCGGGTGGAAAAGGAACAGCGGGTTCTGGTTACTACCTTGACAAAACGGATGGCGGAAGATTTGACCGATTATCTGCGGGGAGTGGGTATCAAGGTACGCTACTTGCACTCGGAGGTAAAGACGCTGGAGCGAATGGAGATCATCCGGGAACTGCGCTTGGGTGAGTTCCATGTGCTGGTAGGAATTAATCTGCTGCGAGAAGGATTAGACCTGCCCGAAGTATCTTTGGTAGCAATTCTTGATGCCGATAAGGAAGGGTTCTTGCGTTCCGAGCGTTCCTTGATCCAAACTATGGGGCGGGCGGCTCGTAATGTGGAAGGACTGGTTATCATGTATGCCGATCACATCACTGAGTCGATGCAGAAGGCAATGGACGAAACTAACCGCAGGCGTTTGCTGCAGCTTAATTTCAATAAAGTGCACAATATTACACCCCAATCGATTAAAAAAGGAATCCGAGAGGTAATTGCCGCCACAGAGGCGGCCGAAACTCCGGCTGTATACAGCAAAGAAGGAGAAGGGAAAAAACTCTCCCGTAAGGAAAGGGAAAAGATGATCCGCTCATTGGAAAAAGAAATGCGGGAAGCGGCCCGGCACCTGGAATTTGAACGGGCGGCCCGCTTAAGAGATGCCTTGATCGAACTTCGGGCGGAAAAAGGTCCGACAAAGAAATAACCTTAATTTTAGAAGGAGATTCCCATGTCCAAAGATAAAATCATTGTAAAAGGTGCCCGTGAACACAATTTAAAAAACATTGACATAGAAATCCCCCGAGATAAGCTGGTGGTAATTACCGGGTTAAGTGGTTCGGGAAAATCATCTCTGGCCTTTGATACTATTTATGCGGAAGGACAGCGACGCTATGTAGAGTCTCTCTCTTCATACGCCCGGCAGTTTTTGGGTCAAATGGACAAGCCGGATGTGGATTATATTGAAGGATTGTCACCTGCTATTTCTATCGACCAGAAGACGACCAGCCGTAATCCCCGTTCTACCGTGGGAACGGTGACGGAAATCTATGACTACTTGCGTCTTTTATTTGCCCGGATTGGCGAGCCTCACTGTCCAAAATGCGGTCGGCCTATTGCCCAGCAGACGGTAGACCAGATGGTGGATATACTCCTTTCCTTTGGTGAAGGGACCAGACTGCAGATTTTGGCGCCCTTAATTCGGGGGCGCAAGGGAGAGCATGTAAAAGTATTTGAAGAAGTTCGCAAGGCCGGTTATGTCCGGGTGCGGGTAGACGGTGAGATTTGTGACCTTCAGGAAAAGTTCCAGTTGGAAAAGAACAAGAAGCATACCATCGAGGTAATTGTTGACAGAATCATTCTCAAACCGGAGATTGAAAAGCGGCTGGCAGATTCATTGGAATTAGCCCTGGGCATGGGAAACGGGATTGTGGCTGTTGACATTGTCGGCGGAGAGGAAATGATTTTCAGCCAGAATTTTGCCTGTGTAGACTGTGGTATCAGCCTGGAGGAAATAACCCCCCGCATGTTTTCCTTTAATAATCCTTATGGCGCCTGCCCGTCATGCGACGGATTGGGCTATACCATGAAAATAGATCCGGATCTGATCATCGCCAATAAGGATTTATCAATAAGTGAAGGGGCAGTAGCCAGGTGGAGCACTAATTCTCAGGGCTGGTACTATCGTTTTATCGAAGCATTGGCCAAGCACATGAACTTCAGTCTTGATGTGCCCATCAAGGAACTGTCTCCTGAGGCTCTTGATGCGGTTTTGTACGGCAGTCGGGGAGAAAAAATAAGAGTTGAATATGATCACCCGGAACGGGGACGAAATGTTTATCATGTGGCCTGGGAAGGAATTATCAATAATTTTGAGCGCCGCTATAAAGAAACCAATTCTGAATATATTCGGGAGGAAATCGGCCGCTATATGTCGGTACAGCCCTGCTCCGATTGCCGGGGAGCGCGGCTGCGCCCGGAAAGTCTTTCAGTACTGCTGGGCGGGAAAAACATCTATGATATCAGTACATTTTCCATCCGGGAAGCCCGGGATTTCTTTTCCGGCTTAAAGCTGACCGATCGGCAGCGGATGATTGGCAAACAAATTTTGAAAGAAATCTTGGAAAGGCTAAGCTTTTTGGATAATGTGGGATTGGATTATTTGACTTTGCATCGGCCGGCGGGAACCCTTTCCGGCGGGGAAGCCCAGCGCATACGGCTGGCTACTCAGATTGGCTCCAGCCTGATGGGTGTTCTTTATATTTTGGATGAGCCCAGTATCGGCTTACACCAGCGGGATAACGCCCGCCTGATCAAAACATTGAAAAAGCTGCGTGATCTGGGAAACACGGTGCTGGTGGTGGAGCATGATGAAGAAACAATGGTGGAGTCTGATTATATCATTGATATCGGTCCCGGGGCAGGAGTTCACGGAGGCCGGGTAGTGGCGGTGGGAACGCTCCAGGAAGTCAAGGAAAATGAAAATTCCATCACCGGACAGTATCTCAGCGGCAAGAAAATGATATTTTTACCTGACCGGCGCCGGCAGCCTAACGGCAAATGGCTGGAAGTCTTCGGTGCGGCGGAGCATAACCTAAAAAAAATCGATGTCAGTATTCCCTTGGGGACATTTACTTGTATTACCGGGGTATCAGGTTCCGGAAAGAGTACTTTGGTAAACGAAATCATCTATCCGGCTTTGGCTCATAAGTTAAACAGGGCGAGAAGAATGCCGGGTTATCACCGGGAAATTAAGGGTATTGAGCACCTGGAAAAAGTGATCAATATTGACCAGTCCCCTATCGGGCGGACTCCTCGTTCCAACCCGGCCACTTATACCGGGGTTTTTGATGCCATTCGGGAACTGTTTTCTTTGACAACGGAAGCCAAGATGCGGGGTTATAAGCCCGGTCGTTTCAGTTTTAATGTGAAGGGCGGGCGGTGTGAGGCTTGTCAGGGTGACGGGATAATTAAAATTGAAATGCATTTTCTTCCCGATGTTTATATACCATGTGAAGTGTGCAAGGGAAAACGTTATAACAGGGAAACATTGGATGTTCGTTATAAGGGGAAAAATATTGCCGATATCTTAGAGATGACTGTTGATCAGGCGGAAGAGTTTTTCCAAAACATCCCGAAAATTCACCGCAAAATGAAAACCCTGCAGGATGTGGGGTTGGGGTATATTCATTTGGGACAATCGGCCACCACTCTTTCCGGCGGGGAAGCCCAGCGGGTGAAGTTGGCGACAGAACTGAGCCGACGCAGCAACGGGCGGACATTTTATATTCTTGATGAACCCACCACAGGGCTACATGCCGATGATATCAAACGGCTCCTTGAGGTGCTGGACCGTTTAGTGGAAGCAGGGGATACTGTTTTGGTGATTGAACACAACTTGGATGTGATCAAGAGGGCGGACTATATTATCGACCTGGGACCGGAAGGCGGCGACAGGGGCGGAGAAGTGATTGCCGCGGGAACCCCGGAAGAAGTGGCTGAAAATGAGGCTTCTTATACCGGGCATTTTGTCCGGAAAATATTGGAGCGTGATGCACATGGATCTGGAAACGAAGCTTAGTCTTTTGCCGAACAAACCCGGCGTTTATCTGATGAAGGATGAACGGGGAAAAATAATTTATGTGGGCAAGGCTACTTCCTTGCGCCAACGGGTACGTTCCTATTTTCAAAACAGCAGGCATCATACCCCTAAGGAAAATTCCCTGGTAAAAAGGATAGCTGATCTGGAGACGATTGTGGTGGATTCCCCGGTGGAAGCGCTGATTTTGGAAGGCAACCTGATTAAGCAGTACCGGCCTCGCTACAATGTGCGTTTAAAGGATGACAAACACTATCCATATTTAAAGATCACCTTAGATGAGGAGTATCCCAGGGTGTTAGTTGTTCGTTCCACCCACCCGGACGGGGCGAAGTATTTCGGACCGTATACCAGCAGCAGTGCGATGAACGAAACTTTGAAAGTAATCAGAGGAGTATTCCCCGTTCGATCATGTAAGGATCGGGATTTAAAGCAAAAGAAGAGGCCATGTCTTAATGCCCATATCAATAAATGTACCGGTCCCTGTACCGGGAATATCAGCAAGGAAGAGTACGGGGAGACGGTCCGGCAGTTGATCCTTTTTTTGGAGGGACGGCAGCAGGAGATTATCAAGGATTTGGAGAAGAGGATGCAGGATGCTGCGGAAGAATTAAGATTTGAAGAAGCAGCCCGTATTAGGGACAGGATCAATGCTGTGAAGCAAGTGGTGGAAAAACAAAAGGTAGAGAATGACAGTTTTGACGATCGAGATGTCATTGCTCTTGCCACAGAAGGTAATGAAGCTGTAGTGCAGGTTTTTTTTGTTCGTCAGGGGAAAATCGTCGGTCGGGATCATTTCTTTTTAACCAATGCTGAGGGTGATCGGAAAGAACTGCTTTTAAGTGTTTTTTTACACCAGCATTACAGCCGCATGGATTATATTCCTCCGGAAATAGTTGTCGAACATGAACCGGAAGACCTGGATCTGCTGGTCCAGTGGCTGTCAAATAAACGGCACAAGAAAGTCTCTGTGCATGTGCCCCGGCGGGGGGATAAAAAACGCTTGGTAGAATTGGTGGCCAAGAATGCCAGGATCCTGTTGGATCAGCACCGTTTAGCCCAAAATCGCCGCTCGGAGGAAGCAGCGCAAGCCTTGGAGGAGCTGCGTCAAGAACTGAAAATGCCCCGGACACCCCAGCGCATTGAATGTTACGATATTTCCAATATTCAGGGGACTAATTCAGTTGGTTCCATGGTAGTATTTATTAATGGAGAACCAAAACCGTCCCAGTACCGGAGGTTTAAAATTAAGACAGTGGAAGGGCCTAACGACTTTGCTTCCCTCCAAGAGGTTGTCTCCCGCCGGGTAAAGCGGGGCCAGGAGGAACGGGTACAGGTGCGGGAAGCCAGGTTAGACAGTAAAGATGTCAAGTTTGCCGAATTCCCGGATCTGATGATTATTGACGGAGGGAAGGGCCAGCTTTCCGCGGTGAAGGAAGTGTTGGATGAACTGGGTGTGGACATTCCTGTATTTGGTTTGGCCAAAGAATTTGAACATCTTTTTCGTCCGGGAGAAAGCAGCCCTGTAATCCTTACCAAAAACAGCCCTGCTTTTTATTTAGTTCAGCGTGTCCGGGATGAGGCCCACCGGTTTGCTATTACCTACCACCGGAAGTTAAGGGGTAAAGAACAGGTTAAATCATTGATTGATGATATTCCCGGTATTGGACCGGCCAGAAAAAAAGCGCTCATGAATGCTTTTGGGTCGTTGCCAAGACTGGCCGAGGCCGACCTTGAGGAAATTGT
>JAQVXR010000006.1 GCA_028709045.1 Desulfitobacteriaceae bacterium
TTAAGGGAAAAGTCTTGACACAAAATTTGATTTGTGTTAAATTATTCAAGGTAGTCTGTAGGTCTATGTTCTTTTGCGTAATTTAGTTAGGAGGTGGCAACAATGCGTGTAGCAGCTACTTTAGCCTGCACTGAGTGTAAAAGACGCAATTATATAACTATGAAAAACAAAAAAAACAATCCAGATCGTTTAGAACTAAAGAAATACTGTAATCATTGTAAATCGCACACTACTCATAAAGAAACAAAATAAGCTAGGTCAATTTTAATATAAGGATGTGAGCTTATGGTTGCCGGGAAAGTTGCAGCTGGCTCAAATAATGTCAAGTTCAAGGAACGCGCGGGTAAGTTTCTGCGTGGAGTTTGGTCGGAATTGAAAAAAGTCCATTGGCCCGATAAGAAGCAAATAACTGTATACACTTCGGTTGTTTTGGTATCTGTATTTATCATTGCATTCGTCATTTGGATTGTTGATTCTGGCTTAACCTTTATTCTAAACCGGGTGTTATAGAAAGAATATTGTAGTTTCTTAAGGAGGTGGGGGACCTATAAAAAGATAGGGTCCCTTATGTTATGGAAAAACAATGGTATGTAATTCATACTTATGCCGGCTATGAGAATAAGGTAAAAGCGAACCTGGAAAAAAGAGTTGATTCCATGAATATGGAAGAGAGTATTTTCCGGGTTGTTGTACCTATGGAAGATGAGGTACAGGTTAAAGACGGGAAGAAAAAGATAACGAAGCGGAAAGTTTATCCCGGCTATGTTTTGGTGGAAATGATTATGACGGATGCTTCTTGGTACGTAGTTCGAAATACACCGGGAGTTACAGGATTTGTCGGGACCGGAAACAAGCCTGTCCCTTTGCACACAGATGAAGTAAAAATTATTTTAAAGCAGATGGGTGTCATTGAGCCCAAAGTAAAAATTGATTTTGTCATTGGAGAGCATGTGCGCGTAACCAGTGGTCCCTTTGATAATTTTGTTGGCAATGTGGATGAAATTTACCCTGATAAGGGGAAATTAAAAGTAATGGTTTCAATGTTCGGAAGAGAGACCCCGGTAGAATTAGAATTTTCTCAAGTTGAAAAATTAAATTAAAATTCCGCTCGCGGACAGTAAAGAATGTTTTGATGTCTCTAAGGGTGGGAGGGGATAATCCCCGCTAAACCACAAACTAGGGTAAGGAGGTGTGAGGCTATGGCAAAAAAAGTTATGGCAATGGTTAAGTTACAGATTCCTGGCGGTAAGGCAAATCCTGCACCGCCTGTCGGTCCTGCTTTAGGTCAGCATGGCGTCAATATTATGGCTTTTTGCAAGGAGTTTAATGAAAGGACTGCAAAAGAAGCCGGGTTGATTATTCCGGCCGAAATTACTATTTATGCAGATCGTTCCTTCTCATTTGTTTTAAAAACCCCCCCGGCAGCTGTATTATTAAAGAAAGCAGCCGGTATTGACAGCGGCTCCGGTGAGCCGAATAGAAAGAAGGTAGCCAAGCTTCCCAGGGAAAAAGTCCGGGAAATTGCTGAAATGAAAATGAAGGACCTAAATGCTGCAAGTGTTGATGCAGCTATGCGCATGGTTGAAGGTACTGCTCGAAGCATGGGTATTACCATAGTTGAGTAGTCCTTTCCCAGTGGGAGGAAGGTCTCTTCCGAATTACCACAAAGGAGGTTAAATAATGCCGAAACATGGTAAGAAATATCAAGATGCTCTAAAGACGTTTGACAGAAATAATTTATATGAACCCCAGGAGGCAGTTGCCCTGGTAAAAAAAGTTGCTCCGGCAAAATTTGACGAAACAGTAGAGGTTGCTGTTAAGCTTAACCTTGACCCGAGACAAGCTGATCAACAGATTCGAGGTGCGGTAGTACTTCCCCATGGAACCGGCAAAAGCCGAAGTGTTTTAGTTTTTGCCAAAGGCGAAAAGGCTAAAGAGGCCGAAGAAGCTGGAGCCGATTTCGTTGGTGCCGAGGATATAGTGGCTAAAATTCAGGGAGGCTGGTTTGGTTTTGATGTGGCTGTTGCAACTCCTGATATGATGGGCGTTGTTGGTAAACTAGGACGTCTCTTAGGTCCGAAAGGTTTAATGCCTAACCCTAAAACCGGTACGGTCACTATGGATGTAGCCCGCGCGGTCAAGGAAGTTAAAGCGGGTAAGATTGAGTACCGACTCGATAAGGCGGCAATTATTCATGCGCCAATTGGGAAAGTTTCTTTTGACGAAAATAAACTGCTTGAAAACTATTTAACACTGGTCGAAGTGCTGCTTAAAGCAAAACCGGCGGTGGCAAAGGGACAGTATATTAAGAGTATTACCGTAGCCTCGACTATGAGTCCCGGGATACGAATTAACCCCTTAAAGCCGACGGGCAAATAAAGAAAGCCTGGTGTTGACATTACCCAATCAGTGTGATAATATTGGGCACGAAAATTAAAAAAACCTGTACTGTAGACAGTAGGTGCAATCAGCTTAATGGAGAAATCCGCCTGCCGAGGTTGGGGAATATCGTTTAAAATAATTTTGAAATGATAACCTCTGCATGTCTGCAGGGGTTTTTATTTAGTGAAAGCGGAGGAGGTGGAAACGTGACGAAGAAACCCCAATTATTAAGAAAAGAACAGGCTGTAAATGAAATAAAACAAAACATTGACCAATCTGCCTTTTCAGTTTTAACTGATTATAGGGGACTTGATGTAGCTGAAGTTACAGAACTGCGAGCCAAGCTGCGAGAAGCAGGAGTAACATACAAGGTTGCAAAGAACACTTTGATAAAATTGGCGGCTCATGATCTGGGCATTATGGATGTTGACGAACACCTTGAAGGACCAACAGCAATTGCTTTTAGTGTCGATCCTGTAGTGACTGCCAAAATTTTAACTGAGTTTGCAAAAAACCACAAAGACTTGGAAATTAAAACAGGGCTTCTGGACAAAAAACAGGTAAGTGTTGATGGTATTAAAGAATTGGCCAAATTGCCGCCGAAAGAAATTCTTTTGGGACAAGTTCTCGGGGCTATGCAGACGCCACTTTATGGTTTTGCCGGATCTTTGGCTGGCGTAATGAGAAAGTTTGTCTATGCATTAGATCAGATCAGAGAACAAAAGGCAAATGCCGAAGCTTAAAAGAATCCATGGTATTACTTAATTAAAAAATTATAAGATTTTGAGGAGGATAATGATAATGTCCAAAGTAAACGAGATTTTAGAAGCGGTTAAAGGTCTAACCGTCTTAGA
Organism: Desulfitobacteriaceae bacterium; assembly: GCA_028709045.1. GTDB lineage: Bacteria > Bacillota > Dehalobacteriia > Dehalobacteriales > Dehalobacteriaceae > JAQVXR01. The sequence goes on from JAQVXR010000006.1 coordinate 3,237, forward strand.
ATTGGCTGAATTGGTTAAGGCGTTTGAAGAAGAATTTGGTGTCAGCGCTGCTGCTCCTGTTGCTGTCGCTGCTGCTCCTGCAGCCGGGGCTGCTGCTCCTGCTGAGGCTGCCGCCGAACAGACCGAATTTGATGTTATAATCACCGCTGCCGGTGAAAAGAAGATCAATGTGATCAAGGTTGTCAGAGAAATTACAGCTTTAGGACTGAAAGAAGCCAAGGCTCTTGTAGACGAAGCTCCCAAACCGGTTAAAGAAAAGGTTAGCAAGGAAGAAGCGGAAACTATTAAGGCCAAATTGGTTGAGGCCGGTGCGTCAGTAGAAGTAAAGTAATTTCTGGTTCAAAAGGCACCTCCTTATGGGGTGCCTAAATTTTTTGCACTAAGGGTCAGGTTTGACTAGGTGAAAATGTTTTGACAAAGCATTTTCAAGCTTCAACCTGGCCTTTATACGTTGACAAAGCCCATCTTTTGTGTTAGTATCAAAAAATGGCTCATATTGGTTTCTTTGGGTATTTCCCCAGAATAAATGAAATTATTGCATAACGTCAAGCTAATATGGGAAGAATACCAAAATGCGAAGCTTGGAAAAATTGGTTACCATTGAGGGGTGAGGTGTTGATGGCTTATCCATCCGCAGTAGGAACCAGGGAAAGAAGAAGTTATGCCCGGATCCAAGAAGTACTTGACATGCCAAACTTAATCGAGGTGCAAAAGAAATCTTACCGGTGGTTTCTCAATGAAGGACTAAAGGAAATATTCCATGATATTTCCCCTATTCAGGATTTTACCGGAAATCTTGTTCTGGAGTTTGTAGGTTATACCTTAGGTGAATCCAAGTATTCCGTAGATGATTGTAAAGAACGAGATGTGACCTATGCGGCTCCTCTAAGGGTTAAGGTACGGTTGATTAACAAGGAAACCGGTGAGGTTAAGGAACAGGAAGTATTTATGGGTGACTTCCCGTTAATGACTGATAAAGGAACGTTTATTATTAACGGGGCGGAACGGGTAATAGTAAGCCAGTTAGTGCGTTCGCCCGGAGTATATTACAATGAATCTATTGACCCCACCGGAGTCAGACTTTATGGGGCAACGATTATTCCGAACAGAGGTGCTTGGCTGGAATTTGAAACGGATGTTAATGAGAACATCTATGTCCGTGTCGATAGGACAAGGAAAATACCTGCTACTGTTTTGGTTCGTGCTTTGGGGTATAAGACTACTCCCCATATTCTGGACTTATTCGAAAATGACCGGCGGATTCAGGTTACCTTAGAAAAAGATAATACTGATTCTGAAGATGAGGCCCTCGTAGAAATATATAAACGTCTACGTCCAGGGGAGCCTCCGACTGTTGATTCGGCCAGGTCTTTATTATACACCTTATTTTTTGACCCTAAACGATACGATTTAGGTCATGTAGGCAGGTATAAACTGCACAAGAAGTTAGGACACGGTGTTTTAAGGCGAACTTCTGAAGACGGCAAAGTTTGGGACGAAAATATTCAAGCATATGTTCAGACAGAAATTACCGAAGAGATATCGAACGATTATATCAGGCACCTGACCAAACCTGATATTATCGAATCTATGCGGTACTTGTTAAAACTGATGAACGGTGAGCAAAAATCCGATGATATTGACCATCTGGGCAATAGGAGACTGCGTTCAGTTGGGGAACTATTGCAAAACCAGTTTCGGATCGGCCTTTCCCGTATGGAACGGGTGGTGCGCGAGCGCATGACAATTCAGGATGTTGATGTTATTACTCCGCAAGTTTTAGTAAATATCAGGCCGGTTGTCGCCGCGATTAAAGAATTTTTTGGATCAAGTCAACTTTCACAGTTTATGGACCAAACGAATCCACTGGCAGAGTTAACTCATAAGCGGCGTTTAAGCGCATTGGGCCCTGGAGGTTTGTCCCGGGAAAGGGCAGGCTTCGAAGTGCGGGACGTGCATCACTCCCACTATGGCCGGATGTGTCCTATTGAGACTCCGGAAGGCCCTAACATCGGTCTGATCGGTTCGCTCAGTACTTTTGCTCGGATTAACGAATTTGGTTTTATTGAAACTCCTTATCGAAAAGTTGATAAGGAACGGGGCATTGTATCTGAAACGATTGATTATTTAACAGCCGATGAAGAAGATAAATTTGTTGTTGCCCAGGCTAATGAACCCCTTGATGATGAAGGGCGTTTTGTAAATCAACGGGTTAATGCCCGGCATGGAAGTGAAATTCTTGTCATTCCTTCTGATCGGGTAGATTATATGGATGTCAGTCCGAAACAGGTAGTTTCGGTTGCGACGGCTTTGATTCCTTTTCTCGAACACGATGATGCTAACCGGGCGTTAATGGGCGCAAATATGCAGCGTCAGGCAGTACCTCTTTTAAGAACTGATGCTCCGTTGGTGGGAACTGGGATTGAGTATAAAACCGCCCGGGATTCTCTGGTGGTGGAAATGGCAGATGGCCCCGGCATAGTAGAAAAGGTGACCGGGAATGAAGTTATTATCCGACTGGATAATGGAACGCTGAGAAGGCATAAATTATTAAAATTCCAGCGGTCAAATCAGGGCACCTGCATAAATCAAAAACCCATTGTTTTTCGTGGACAGAGAGTGGAAAAAGGTCAGGTAATTGCCGATGGCCCATCCACGGATTTTGGTGAATTAGCGTTAGGACGCAATGTCTTAGTGGCTTTTATGACATGGGAAGGTTATAACTATGAGGATGCGATTCTTCTCAGTGAAAAACTTGTCAAAGAAGACTATTTTACTTCTGTACATATTGAAGAATATGAATGTGATGCCCGAGACACAAAGCTTGGTCCGGAGGAGATTACCAGAGATATCCCCAATGTAGGGGAAGATATTCTGAAAGACCTTGATGACAGCGGTATTATTAGAGTTGGTGCAGAGGTTCGCCCGGCAGATATTTTGGTAGGCAAAGTAACCCCAAAAGGGGAGACGGAGCTTACTGCGGAAGAACGATTGCTCAGGGCAATTTTTGGGGAAAAAGCTCGCGAAGTTAGGGATACTTCTTTGAGGGTGCCTCATGGTGAATCAGGAAAAGTTGTTGATGTTAAAGTTTTCTCTCGGGAAAACGGAGACGAACTGGCACCGGGAGTAAATAAACTGGTTCGGGTTTATGTAGCTCAAAAGCGAAAGATTTCTGTCGGTGATAAGATGGCGGGACGCCATGGCAACAAAGGCGTAGTATCCAGGATCTTACCGGAAGAAATGATGCCCTTTCTCCCAGACGGGACCCCGGTTGAAATCGTTCTTAATCCCTTGGGGGTTCCTTCCCGAATGAATATTGGGCAGGTTCTGGAGTGCCACCTGGGATGGGCTGCCAAGAAGCTGGGGATACATATTGCGACACCTGTTTTTGATGGAGCCCGGGAAGATGATGTGCTTGATACATTAAAGGAAGCGGATCTCCCCCAAAAAGGAAAAACGATACTATATGATGGCAGGACAGGCGAGCCTTTTGATAATGAAGTCACGGTGGGTTATGTCTATATGTTGAAACTGGCCCACTTAGTTGACGATAAAATTCATGCACGGTCTACAGGGCCTTATTCATTGGTGACCCAACAGCCTTTAGGCGGGAAAGCACAGTTTGGCGGGCAGCGGTTTGGGGAGATGGAAGTTTGGGCGCTGGAGGCATATGGGTCCGCTTATACACTGCAGGAAATATTAACAGTGAAGTCTGACGATGTTGTCGGACGGGTAAAAACATATGAGGCAATTGTTAAAGGTGAGAACGTGCCGGAACCGGGTGTTCCGGAGTCATTTAAAGTGCTGATAAAGGAACTACAGAGTTTGGGATTGGATGTTAAGGTTCTTTCGGAAGAAGATGAAGAAATTGAGATAAAAGAAGAAGAAGAAGACATTGCTGAAACTGCCAAAGAATTAGGAATAGACATCCTGGGTGAGGAACGAGGCGGGAAACCTTCCAGAGAGGATGCTGAGGCTGATACTGCAGAGGAAGACGCTGAAGATGAGGCCGAGGAATTGGAATTGAATTTAGACGATTTGAAACCGCTAGATGCAGAGACTGATGACGGGGATTTTAACTTTGCTGATCAGGATAAAGATTTAGACGAAGAGGATTAGAAGTGAAATTTCTCGAAGGGAGAGAGGCCCTTGTTAGATGTTAGTAACTTTGATCGTATGAGGATCGGACTGGCATCACCGGAACAGATTCACCAGTGGTCCCATGGGGAGGTAAAGAAACCGGAAACTATTAATTACCGTACGCTGAAACCGGAACGAGACGGCTTATTTTGCGAGCGAATTTTTGGACCGACGCGGGATTGGGAGTGCCATTGCGGAAAATATAAGCGAGTACGTTATAAGGGCATAGTCTGCGATCGGTGTGGAGTGGAAGTAACCAGGTCAAAAGTTCGCCGAGAACGCATGGGGCATATTGAACTGGCGGCGCCGGTATCTCATATCTGGTACTTTAAAGGAATTCCCAGCAGAATGGGTTTATTGCTTGATATGTCACCACGTTCCCTAGAAAAAGTACTATATTTTGTTTCCTATATAGTACTTGAGCCCGGAGATACTCCATTGATGAAAAAACAGCTTTTGACAGAAACAGAGTATCGTGATTATCGGGAAAAATACGGGCAACGTTTTTCTGCGGGTATGGGAGCAGAGGCCATAAAAGAAATGCTCGGGGAAATGAATATGGAAGAACTTGATCAAGAGCTGCGCACTGAATTAAAGGAAGTCAGTGGCCAGAGAAGGGTTCGGGCGATTCGCCGCCTGGAGGTTGTCGAGGCATTTCTCCATTCCGGTAACCGTCCTGAGTGGATGGTTATGAATGTTATTCCGGTAATTCCCCCGGAACTGCGTCCGATGGTACAGCTGGATGGAGGCCGCTTTGCCACATCCGATCTTAATGATTTATATCGCAGGGTAATTAATAGGAATAACCGTTTAAAGAGGCTTCTGGACTTGGGAGCTCCGGATATTATTGTGCGCAACGAAAAACGTATGCTTCAAGAAGCAGTGGATGCACTTATTGATAACGGACGGCGCGGTCGGCCGGTAACGGGTCCGGGCAACCGACCCTTAAAATCATTAAGTGACATGTTAAAAGGAAAGCAAGGCCGTTTTCGCCAAAACCTATTAGGAAAACGGGTTGATTACTCCGGCCGGTCCGTTATAGTGGTGGGGCCGGAACTCAGCTTTCACCAGTGCGGCCTGCCAAAAGAAATGGCGCTTGAGTTGTTTAAGCCGTTTGTGATGAAGCGGTTGGTTAACGACGGTCATGCACATAACATTAAAAGTGCAAAAAGAATGGTAGAAAGGGTACGTTCGGAGGTTTGGGATGTCCTGGAAGAAGTTATTAAAGAACATCCGGTATTGCTGAATCGTGCACCTACCTTGCACAGGTTAGGAATTCAGGCGTTTGAACCGGTTCTTGTTGAAGGTCGGGCGCTACAAATTCATCCCCTTGTTTGTACGGCATATAATGCGGATTTTGACGGAGATCAGATGGCGGTGCATGTGCCTCTTTCTGCTGAAGCTCAGGCAGAAGCCCGCCTTTTGATGCTTTCCGCATATAATATTTTGAATCCCAAAGACGGAAGGCCTGTGGCGGTACCCACTCAAGATATGGTACTTGGCTCCTATTACCTTACTGCAGTCAGAGACGGGGCTAAAGGAGAAGGCAAAGTTTTTCTAGGTTATAATGAGGCTTACCGCGCTTATCTGAACGGGGACGTGGACTTGCATGCCAAAGTATTTGTTCGAAAACCTGCCGAATGGGATTATGCAAATATTAATAAGGATGTAGTGGAATTTAAAAAAGATACGTTTGGGCATTACAAGCGTATAGAGACCAGTGTCGGAAGGTTGATTTTTAATTACGAAATTCCAATTCCCCGGGAACTGGGTTATTATAACCGTGAGGTTGATAAAAAGACACTGGCAAAGATTGTGGACCGGTGTTACCGAAGATTGGGTATTTCCGCCGCAGCAAAATTGATTGACGGGATTAAAAAGCTTGGTTTTAGTTATTCAACAAAAGCAGGTATTACTATTGGTGTAGATGATATCAAAGTTCCGGAGGCCAAAAAGACTATTTTAGCAAAGTCCGAAGCAATGGTTGAACAGGTGGAAGAACAATACCGCCGGGGTTTGATTACCGATGATGAAAGATATCAAAAAGTAATTGGTATTTGGAATCAGGCGACAGATGATATTACTAAAGCATTGATGGCTCATTTGGATAAATTCAATCCTATTTTCATGATGGCGAACTCGGGTGCCCGGGGTAATGTGCAGCAGATCAGACAGTTGGCTGGGGCCCGAGGGTTAATGGCGGATCCTTCCGGGCGTATTATTGACCTGCCTATTAAAGCTAATTTTAGAGAAGGGTTAACGGTATTGGAGTTCTTTATCTCTACCCATGGGGCAAGAAAGGGTTTGGCTGATACTGCTCTACGTACAGCAGACTCAGGGTATCTGACCAGACGCCTTGTTGATGTCTCCCAGGATGTGATTGTCCGGGAAGATGACTGTGGGGATATACATGGTATTTGGGTAAATGAGATTAAAGACGTAGAACCGTTAGCTGAACGAATTGAGGGTAGAGTGGCTAACCAAACTCTGATTGATGAAAAAACCGGAGAAGTGCTTTTGACTGAGGGTGAAGAGATTAGTGAGGAACAAGCGGCAAAAGCTGAAGAGTATCTTAAAACACTACCTCTGGAAAAGCGCAAAGTGAATATTCGTTCAGTCGTTACCTGCCGGACAAGATATGGAGTTTGCCGTAAATGTTATGGACGGAATCTTGCTACCGGCGGGCCGGTTGATATCGGAGAAGCTGTAGGAATCATTGCCGCTCAATCTATCGGTGAGCCTGGAACTCAGCTTACAATGAGAACATTCCATACCGGTGGGGTTGCGGGGGACGATATTACGCAAGGTCTGCCCCGAGTTGAGGAATTATTTGAAGCGAGAAAACCTAAAGGCCAGGGCATTATTGCTGAAACCGACGGGGAAGTGCATATTGTCGAGAATAAAGGCCGCAGGGAAATTCGCCTCCTTAGAGACGGGGAAGAAAAAGACAGCTATCCGGTACCTTATGGCTCAAGGCTAAAGGTAGAGGAAGGGCAGTGGGTTGAAGCTGGGGATGATTTAACTGAAGGCTCCGTTAATCCCCATGATCTTTTGAAGGTAAAAGGTGTCCGGGGCGTTCAAATGTATCTGTTGAGAGAGGTTCAGCGGGTATACAGGCTCCAAGGGGTGGATATTAACGACAAGCATATTGAAGTAATTATTCGCCAGATGTTGAAAAAAGTCAAAATTGATGAAGCCGGAGATACAGGTTTATTACCAGGGGCTCTTGTTGATGTATTTGAATTTGAAGCAAGGAACCAGGCTGCAGAACAACAAGCCGGGCAGTCGGCTGTTGCCCGGCCGGTGCTTTTAGGAATAACAAAGGCATCTTTGGCTACCGATTCATTCCTGTCTGCCGCTTCCTTCCAGGAGACAACCAGGGTGCTTACCGATGCGGCCATCAAAGGTAAAGTTGATCCGTTATTGGGATTAAAGGAGAACGTCATCATAGGCAAATTGATTCCTGCCGGAACGGGAATGTCCAGATACCGAAATATTAAGGTGGTATCTCCCGACCAGCAGCCTGAAGATATTGAGAGCTTCTTGACACCAAATGCTGAAAATGATAGTATATAAAAGTGTGTTGCGACAAGGAGGTTGAGCAGATGAACCTTAGCGAGCTGAAGAACAGCCGAAAAACCGTAGGTACAAAGCAGGCAATAAAGGCTGTTCAAAAAGGTGATGCACAAAAGGTCTTTGTGGCGAGTGATGCTGAGCCCCGAGTAATAATGCCTCTGATTGAATTGTGTACAGAGAAAAATGTACCGGTTGAAAAAGTAGATTCAATGGAGGAATTAGGTAAAGCCTGCGGGGTTAATGTAGGGACCGCTTCTGTTGCTGTTATTAAATAATGTAAATATAAAGTGTTGTTTCATCGGGAAGGAGGTGGAGTTATTGCCAACTATTAATCAGCTAATAAGGAAAAGCAGAGAGGTGCTGGAGAAAAAATCAAATTCTCCCGCATTGAAAGAGAATCCCCAAAAAAGAGGCGTGTGTACAAGGGTTTATACTACCACACCAAAGAAACCAAATTCTGCCTTGAGAAAAGTTGCCCGTGTTCGTCTTACAAATGGGATAGAAGTAACAGCTTATATTCCTGGTATTGGGCACAATCTGCAGGAACACTCGGTAGCCCTTGTCAGAGGGGGCAGAGTTAAGGACCTTCCCGGTGTTCGTTATCATATTGTGCGAGGAGCATTGGATACAGCCGGTGTCAATGAGCGGCGTCAAGCAAGATCAAAGTACGGCACCAAAAGGCCAAAAGCTAAGGCGAAGAAGTAAGGCTAAAGTCCTTGACATAGCCACGAGGAATACTACCTATTGAAAATAAGTACCGCCCAATTAATGGGCGGGTAGTCTATTTATGTATGTTTTGGTACTGATAGAGCAATACTATTACAAGTGTCAAAGGGGGGAATTGAATGCCGAGAAGGGGAAATATACCTAAGAATGAATTGCTATCCGACCCGGTTTATAAAAGCAAGGTAGTGACAAAGTTAATCAACCAAATTATGCTTGACGGTAAGAAGGGTGTTGCCGAAGACATCGTTTACGGTGCCTTTGACATGGTTCAGGAAAAAACAGGCAAGGATGCAATTGAGGTTTTTGATACAGCCATGAAAAATATTATGCCTGTGTTGGAAGTTAAAGCCCGCAGGGTAGGGGGTGCCAACTACCAGGTCCCCATAGAGGTTAGAGCGGACCGCAGGCAGACCCTTGGTATTCGCTGGTTGGTTTCTTACGCGCGGAAGCACGGCGGAAAAACCATGCGAGAAAAATTGGCCGGAGAGATTTTAGATGCGGCCAACAGTACCGGTGCTGCTGTGAAAAAACGTGAAGATACTCATAAAATGGCGGAGGCGAACAAAGCATTTGCGCATTACCGCTGGTAAATATTTTGACAGTAGAGGTAGGCAGTAAGGAGGTTTTAAGCAATAATGGAACAATTATCGTTGAAGAATACACGTAATATTGGAATTATGGCACATATTGATGCAGGTAAAACCACAACTACCGAACGCATCCTGTTTTATACCGGACGGGTTCATCGGATCGGTGAGGTTCATGATGGTGCCGCGACGATGGATTGGATGGTACAAGAGCAGGAGCGGGGCATCACAATTACCTCTGCTGCTACTACATGTTATTGGAAAGACCATCGCATTAACATTATTGATACGCCAGGGCACGTGGACTTTACCGTGGAAGTAGAACGGTCACTCCGGGTACTGGATGGAGCAGTTGCGGTATTTTGCTCTGTTGGGGGAGTGGAACCCCAGTCTGAAACAGTATGGAGACAAGCAGATCGCTATGGCGTACCGAGAATTGCATACATTAACAAAATGGACCGGGTAGGTGCGGATTTTTATAGAGGCATTAATATGATTAAAGATAGGCTTGGAGCTAATCCCGTTCCGATTCAACTGCCTATTGGTTCAGAAGATAAATTCAGAGGCATTGTGGACTTGATTAACAACAAGGCGTTTTACTTCGTAGATGATTTAGGTGCGAAGAGCACTGAGAGTGATATTCCGGAAGAAATGGCCCAAACTGTTGCCGAATATCGGGAAAAGCTAATTGAGGCAGTTGCGGATACCAGCGAAGAGTTAACCATAAAGTACCTGGAAGGTGAAGAAATCACCGAAGCTGAAATTAAAAATGCTATCCGGGAAGCTACGGTAAAGGTGAAAATGATACCTGTTTTATGCGGCTCTTCTTTTAAAAATAAAGGAGTGCAACCGCTATTGGATGCTATTGTAGACTTCATGCCTGCTCCTATTGATGTTCCGGCAATACGTGGTGTGGATCCTGGGACAGAGGTAGAAGCGGAGCGGCATTCCAATGAGTCGGAACCGTTTTCTGCATTGGCTTTTAAAATCATGACTGACCCATATGTTGGAAAGTTGACTTTCTTTCGAATTTATTCAGGGGTTTTAAAAAGCGGTTCTTATGTTTACAATTCCACAAAGGGTAAAAAAGAACGTGTTGGGCGTTTGCTACAAATGCATGCCAACCACCGGGAGGACATCCAGGAGGCGCATGCGGGAAATATTTTGGCGGCAGTAGGATTGAAAGATACGTCAACAGGGGACACGCTGTGTGATGAAGCCAATCCGATTATTCTTGAATCTATGGATTTTCCGGAACCGGTTATTGATGTGGCAATTGAACCAAAGACGACGGCTGATCAAGAGAAAATGAGTCTTGCCCTGCAGAAGCTTTCGGAAGAAGACCCTACCTTCCGAGTGCGTAGTGATCAGGAAACCGGGCAGACGATTATTTCCGGTATGGGGGAATTGCATCTGGAGATTATAACAGATCGATTGCTGAGAGAATTTCGAGTGGATGCAAATGTGGGGAAACCCCAGGTAGCCTATAGGGAAACCATTCGTTCTGCAGTCCGGGCTGTTGGTAAGTTTGTCCGTCAATCAGGAGGCCATGGTCAGTACGGACATTGTGTGGTAGAGTTTGAACCATTAGAACCCGGCTCCGGCTTTGAATTTGTCAGCAAGATTGTCGGAGGAGTCATTCCTAAAGAATACATCCCCGCAGTTGAGGCCGGGATTCGTGAGGCAACGGCTAACGGCATTCTGGCAGGGTTTCCGGTAGTGGACATAAAGGCGGTTTTGGTAGATGGTTCCTACCACGAAGTAGACTCCTCAGAAATGGCATTTAAAATTGCCGGTTCGCTGGCATTTAAAGAAGGAGCGAGAAAAGCTGCTCCGGTAATTCTTGAACCAATATTTAAACTGGAAGTGGTTGTACCTGAGGAATACATGGGTGATGTCATCGGTGATATCAGTAGTCGCCGAGGCAGGGTGGAGGGAATGGAGCCGAGATCAGGGTTACAAGTAATCAGAGGCTATGTTCCTCTATCCGAAATGTTTGGGTATGCCACTGACCTGCGGTCTAAAACCCAAGGCCGGGGTACCTATGTAATGCAGTTTGCCCGGTACGAAGAAGTGCCTAAGAATATTGCCGAAACAATTATTGTAAAACGGCAAGGATAATTAGATAAATTAAAAAAAATGTAGACATGGAGGGAATAATTCTCATGGCAAAACAAAAATTTGAAAGGACGAAACCACACGTCAACATAGGAACAATTGGCCACGTGGACCACGGCAAAACAACATTGACATCTGCCATTACACTAACATTGGCAAAAGCCGGTGGTGCTGTTGCTGCCGCTTATGACTCAATTGATTCTGCTCCGGAAGAAAGAGCCCGTGGTATTACCATTAATACCGCCCACGTTGAATACGAGACGGAGAAAAGACACTATGCCCATGTTGACTGTCCGGGACACGCCGACTATGTGAAAAACATGATTACCGGTGCGGCTCAGATGGACGGTGCCATTCTTGTGGTTTCTGCTGCAGACGGCCCAATGCCCCAGACTCGGGAGCATATCCTTCTCGCTCGTCAGGTAGGAGTACCTTATATTGTTGTCTACTTAAATAAAGCAGACCAAGTAGACGATGAGGAGTTAATGGAGCTGGTAGAGATGGAAGTGCGGGAACTGTTATCCGAATATGAGTTTCCCGGTGACGATATTCCCATTATTACCGGTTCTGCCTTAAAGGCAATGGAATGCGGTTGCGGTGAAAGAGATTGTGAAGCTTGCGGCAGCGTATGGAAATTGATGGATGCGGTTGACGAATACATCCCCACTCCGGAAAGAGACAAGGACAAAACGTTCTTGATGCCTATCGAAGACGTGTTCACCATTACCGGACGCGGTACCGTTGTTACCGGCAGGGTTGAACGAGGTCAGGTTAAAGTCGGTGATACCGTTCAGATTGTCGGCTTAATGGAAGAAACCAAAAATACTGTAGTCACCGGTGTGGAAATGTTCCGTAAACTGTTGGATTATGCGGAAGCAGGAGACAACATCGGATGCCTTTTGAGAGGTATTGAAAGAAAAGAAGTTGAGCGGGGACAGGTATTGGCCAAACCCGGCAGTATTAACCCCCATACCAAATTTAGCGGTGAAGTTTACGTGCTGACCAAGGAAGAAGGTGGCCGTCATACTCCCTTCTTTAACGGTTATCGTCCCCAGTTCTATTTCCGGACAACCGACGTAACAGGTGTTGCCAATCTTCCCGAAGGCGTGGAAATGGTAATGCCGGGGGATAATATTAAAATGACTATTGAGCTGATTACCCCGATTGCTATTGAGGAAGGATTGCGTTTTGCGATTCGTGAGGGTGGTCGTACCGTTGGCGCCGGTGTTGTAACCGGAATTAGTGAATAATTTTTCTGTAATGCGAAAAATAAATAGAAGGTTAACAAAGCATTTGCCGGATGGAAGTATGTGTAAAACAGGGTAACTGTTTTGCGCTGCTTCCTCCTGGACTTATTGTAAACCGGAACGCGATGAAGTGGGAGGTTGCGTTATATAAGAACGGAAATTCTCACGGAGAAGGTCCGCGGAAAAACGGGCGAAAAGGAGGTTAATACATGGCAAAGCAGAAGATTCGGATCAGGTTGAAAGCATTTGATCATAAGATACTTGATCAATCGGCCGAAAAGATTGTCGATACGGCAAAAAGAACCGGGGCACTTGTTTCAGGACCCATTCCTTTGCCTACAGAAAAAAATATTTTTACAATTCTTCGTTCTCCTCATGTTAATAAAGATTCCCGTGAACAATTTGAAATGAGAACCCATAAAAGATTAATCGATATTATTGAACCGACGCCTAAAACCGTTGATTCTTTAATGAGATTGGATTTACCCGCCGGAGTAGATATAGAAATTAAATTATAACCCGTATGAAACACCAGGATGCGTGGACAATGTGTTTTTTACCAAGCGAGCAATGCCGAAAACGGTATCTAGCAAGTGAAACGGAGGTGGAATTATGGCTAAAGTGATTCTTGGCAGGAAAATTGGTATGACGCAGATTTTTGACCAGGAAGGGAAAATAGTTCCGGTTACTGCGATTGAGGCAGGGCCGTGTGTTATTACTCAAATAAAAGATGAATCCGCTAATGGGTATAATGCTATCCAAATAGGCTATGGTGCTGTAAAGAATAAAAACGTAAACAAGCCCATGAAAGGATTTTTTAATAAAGTAAATGTTACGCCATTGCGATTTTTAAGAGAGTTTAGAGTGGAAAACCCTGGTGAATATCAGATCGGACAAGAATTAACTGTGGCGGATTTTGAAAATGGCAATAAGATTGATGTAATTGGAATATCTAAAGGGAAAGGTTTTGCCGGCACTATTAAAAGATGGGGGCACCAGCGTGGGCCTATGGCACATGGTTCAAAAAACCACCGCCGGCCTGCTTCTGCAGGAGCAAAAGGACCGGCACGGGTTTTTAAGGGTAAAAAATCACCTGGCCGTATGGGCGGCGAAAGAGTAACAGTGCAGAACCTTGAGGTTGTAAAGGTGTATCCGGAGCAAAACCTGCTTTTGGTCAAAGGGGCTGTTCCCGGATCCAAAAAGGGATTGTTGGTGGTTAGAACCGCTGTTAAAGCAGGTTAAGGAACCCGTAGGAAAGGAGGGCTATCATGCCTAAGGTTGCAATATATAACATGCAGGGAAACCAAGTCGGCGAATTGGACCTGAATGAAGAGATCTTTGGGACAGAAGTAAATAAGCCGTTATTGCACCAAGCAGTTGTGGGGCACCTAGCTTCATTAAGGCGAGGTACCCATTCGACTAAAACACGGGCAATGGTTTCCGGTGGGGGGAGAAAACCCTGGAGACAGAAAGGCACGGGTCGAGCACGTGTCGGTTCAACACGCAACCCGGTTTGGACAAAGGGCGGTGTTGCATTTGGACCACATCCCCGGGAGTATGGATTTAAAATGCCTAGGAAAGCCAGACGTGTGGCGTTAAAATCGGCTCTTACCGATAAAGTAAATAATGGGAACCTAATTGTTCTTGAAGAGTTGAATATGGCAGAACCAAAGACAAAAGAGATGGCACAAATACTTGGGGCATTAAAGGCTCCTAATGCATTGGTGATAACCGACATCGAAAATGCAAACGTTGAAAAATCGGCCCGAAATATTCCGGGAGTTACACCGATTGATGCTGAAGGAATTAACGTCTATAATGTATTGGCCCATGAAAAATTAGTAATAACAAAAGAAGCTGTGGCCAGGGTTGAGGAGGTATTTGCTCATGCGTAATCCTCATGATGTTTTAGTGAAGCCTCTGGTATCTGAGAAATCAATAAGTCTTATGGAAGAAAATAAGTATCCGTTTGAAGTAAACAGGGAAGCTAATAAAATTGAGATTAAGTACGCAGTTCAGGAATTATTTAAAGTTACAGTGATAAATGTGACAACGATGAATGTCAAAGGCAAAATGAAGAGAATGGGCAGGTATGTTGGGAAACGCCCTGATAGGAAAAAAGCCATTGTGACCTTGAAACCCGGTGATAAAATTGAGGTTTTTGAAGGTCTGTAAGCGGGTAGTAAAGGAGGGAATATTGAATGGGAATCAAAAGTTTTAGGCCCACCTCGCCCGGGCGACGGGGAATGACGGTATCTACCTTTGAAGAAATAACCAAGGATAAGCCGGAAAAGTCCCTTACAGAACCGTTAAAGAAGACGGGCGGACGGAATAATCGAGGAAAGATAACCACCCGGCATCATGGTGGCGGCCATAAAAGGCTTTATAGAATTATTGATTTTAAACGGGATAAAGATGGGGTTCCGGCTAAAGTTGCCAGCATCGAATATGACCCCAACAGAACAGCCAACATTGCTCTTTTAAATTTTGCAGATGGGGAAAAGAGATATATTCTCGCTCCTAACGGTTTATCTGTTGGTGATACTGTGGTTTCCGGCCCTGATGCGGATATTAAAACAGGCAATGCACTGCCGCTTTCTAATATTCCGGTGGGTACGGTAGTTCATAACATTGAATTACGACCGGGAACCGGGGCAAAGATAGTCAGGAGTGCCGGCGCTTCAGCCCAATTGATGGCTAAGGAAGGGAAATATGCTACTTTAAGGATGCCATCAGGTGAAATGAGAATGGTCTTGGCCAGATGCAAGGCTACTATCGGGCAGGTCGGTAATATTGATCAAGAAAATATTACAGTTGGAAAAGCAGGCAGATCCAGATGGGTGGGTATCAGACCCAGCGTCCGAGGTGTGGTAATGAACCCGGTTGATCACCCACATGGCGGTGGTGAAGGACGTTCTCCGGTTGGACGTAACCCTGTTACTCCATGGGGTAAACCGGCACTGGGAGCGAAGACTCGTAAAAAGAACAAGGCGTCTGATAAGCTGATTGTAAAGCGTAGAGGTAAAAAATAATTAGCGATTAGACATAGGAACTACTTGTTGAAGGGAGGCAAATGGTTCTATGGGCAGGTCACTTAAAAAAGGACCGTATTGTGAAGAAAGTTTACTGGCAAAGGTTGAAAAAATGAATGAAACCGGCGAAAAGAAAGTGATAAAAACGTGGTCGCGCCGTTCTACAATATTTCCCCAAATGGTAGGACATACCATGGCTGTGCATGATGGCCGGAAACATGTTCCTATTTACATTACGGAAGATATGGTAGGTCATAAACTGGGTGAATTTGTATCTACCCGATTGTTTAAAGGTCATGGCGCTCATACCGAAAGGTCTTCTGCGTTGAAGTAATTCTCTTTGATGAGAGGAGGTAAGTTTTGTGGAAGTCAAAGCAGTGGCGAAATTTATTCGCATTTCTCCCCGTAAAGCCAAGCAGGTGATAGATTTAATCCGGGGGAAAAGCGTGGCTGAAGCATCGGCAATTTTGACGCTTGTTCCTAATCGGGCTAAGGAACCTATCGGAAAAGTGTTAAAATCGGCGGTGGCCAATGCTGAGCATAATGGAAATATGAACAGGGATAACCTGATTGTCGCAAAAGCATATGTTGACCAAGGTCCGACTCTCAAAAGATTCAAGCCTCGCGCTATGGGCCGGGCGGACCGCATGTTAAGGCGCACCAGCCACATTACTGTGGTGGTCAGCGAAAGGGAGGAGGGTTAATTAGTGGGCCAGAAGGTTCATCCAAAGGGAATTCGGCTTGGTATCATTAAAGATTGGGATGCCAAGTGGTATTCTCAAAAGGATTATCAAAATTTTCTCCATGAAGATTTAAAAATTCGTAAATATGTTAAACAGAAGCTTTATGTTTCGGGAATATCCCGGGTAGAGATCGAACGTGCGGCTAACCGGGTCAAGGTGAACATTTATACTGCCAAACCGGGGATTGTCATTGGCCGGGGCGGTGCAGAAGTTGAAAGCTTGAAAAGGCAGCTTGAGGCCATGACTGGTAAAAAGATCAACGTTAATATTACAGAGGTTAAAAAGCCGGAATTGGATGCTCAGCTGGTAGCAGAAAATGTGGCAGGGGCATTGGAAAAACGAATTGCCTTCCGTCGAGCGATGAAGCAAAATGTATCACGAACAATGCGTATGGGTGCTGAAGGAATAAAAATCATGTGTGCCGGACGTTTAGCCGGTGCAGAAATTGCCAGAACCGAGTGGTACAGTGAGGGAAAAGTTCCCCTTCATACCCTACGGGCAGATATTGATTATGGTTTTGCAGAAGCTAATACCACTTATGGGAAAATTGGTGTCAAGGTGTGGATATATAAGGGAGAAGTACTTCCGGAAAAAGTTGAGAGAAAAGCAAAAAAGCAAGTTGTGGAGGGAGGCGAGTAATCCATGTTAATTCCCAAAAGAGTAAAGTATCGCCGCCAACACCGTGGCCGGATGAGCGGGAAGGCTAATAAAGGAAACTTTGTGGCTTTTGGTGAATACGGGTTGCAAGCTGTGGAATCGGGTTGGATCACAAGCCGCCAGATTGAGGCTGCGCGTATTGCTATGACCCGTTTCATGAAACGTGGCGGAAAAGTGTGGATTAAGATATTCCCCCATAAACCAGTAACTGTTAAACCTGCTGAAACCCGTATGGGTAGTGGTAAAGGTTCACCGGAATACTGGGTGGCAGTGGTGAAACCAGGACGCATCTTATTTGAGGTGGCCGGTATAGAGATGGAAGTAGCCAAAGAAGCAATGAGATTGGCCCAGCATAAGCTGCCCATTAAAACTAAGTTTGTAATACGTGAAGAGACGGGCGGTGAAGCAGATGAAAATTAAAGAGATTCGTGATTTAACCAATGAGGAACTGCAAAGAAAAGCTACTGACTTAAAAGGTGAACTGTTTAATCTGCGTTTTCGTCTGGCTACCGGGCAGTTGGATAACCCGATGAACATTAAAGAGGTAAAAAGAACCATTGCCAAGGTGCAAACGGTTATTCGGGAACGTGAATTGAAGAATATTGAGGCGTAAGTTCCTAAATCGCGGAAAGGAGGAACCAGCTTTGATCGAAAGAAGTAACCGTAAAGTTCGGATTGGTCATGTGGTGAGTGATAAAATGGATAAAACGGTTGTGGTTCGTGTAGAAACCCGAACATCTCATCCGCTATACGGTAGAATTATCAAAGTAAGTAAAAAATTTAAAGCGCATGATGAAAATAACGAATCACGTGTTGGCGATAAAGTGAGGATTATGGAGACGAGACCACTGTCTAAAGAAAAGCGCTGGAGAGTGGTAGAGATTTTGGAAAAAGCACCAATCGTATAAAGTGGAATCTGCTCTGAAGAAAGGGGGCGGCATAAATGATTCAAGCCGAAACCAGATTAAAAGTCGGCGATAATACCGGGGCAAAAGAACTTCTTTGCATTAAAGTGCTGGGAGGGTCCAGGAGACGGTATGCCACGGTGGGCGATGTGATCGTTTGTACCGTAAAAGAAGCGACACCAGGAGGCGTTGTTAAGAAGGGCGAGTTAGTCAAAGCCGTTGTCGTCCGAACCAGCAAAGAAATAAAACGTCCCGATGGTTCCTATATTAGATTTGATGAAAATGCGGGTGTGATTATCAGTGATGCCGGTCAGCCAAGAGGTACGCGTATCTTTGGACCGGTAGCCCGGGAATTGCGTGAAAAGAATTATATGAAGATTGTCTCGTTGGCTCCTGAAGTACTGTAATTGATTACAATGGCATTGAGACAATTGGAGGTGAATCAAATTGCCTAATTCTAAGATACATGTAAAAAAAGGTGATACTGTGATAGTTATCGCCGGCAAGGATGCTGGAAAGAAAGGCAAGGTCCTTGCGGTTGAAACAAAAGGAAGCCGTGTAGTGGTGGAAGGAATAAACAAAGTAAAACGCCACACTAAACCAACCAAGGCTGCACCGCAGGGTGGTATTGTAGATCAAGAAGCAGCTATTGCCAGTTCAAATGTGATGCTGTTCTGCCCTAAATGTAACAGTGCAACAAGAATAGGGAAAAAAGATCTGGGCGATGGTAATTTTGTCCGGCAATGCAAAAAATGCGGCGAATTATTAGAAAAATAATTCGGGGGAAAGGAGGTACTATTTGTGGCAAGGCTGAAAGAAAAGTATCAGAAAGAAATTCGGCTGGCTTTAAAGGAAAAGTTTAATTATAAAAATGTCATGGAGATTCCCAAATTGGAAAAAGTAGTTATTAATATGGGTTTGGGAGAAGCGATTCAAAACCCCAAGGCATTAGATGCCGCCGTTAGCGACCTGACATTAATTTCCGGACAAAAACCTGTGATTACCAGAGCAAAGAAGTCGATTGCGGCTTTTAAAGTTCGAGAAGGTATGCCGATTGGTGCAAAAGTAACTCTGCGGGGCGACCGTATGTATGAGTTTGTAGATAAATTGATTTCTGTAGCCCTGCCCCGGGTACGGGATTTTAAGGGTGTGTCTCCCAAGGCTTTTGACGGACGGGGAAATTACACCTTAGGACTACGGGAACAATTAATTTTTCCGGAAATTGAGTATGATAAAATAGACAAGTTGCGCGGTATGGAGGTTGGGTTTGTGACAACAGCCCGGACAGATGAAGAATCACGGGAACTATTAAGATTAATGGGAATGCCTTTTAGGGAAGCATAGCCAGATCTAATCCCAACCATAAGGCGTAAGGAGGGAAAATAGTGGCTAAAAAATCAATGATTGCCCGGCAGCAGGAAAAACCTAAATTTCAGGTAAGGGGATATAACAGGTGCAAGATATGCGGCCGGCCCCATGCCTATATGCGCAAATTTGGCATGTGCCGTATTTGCTTCCGACACCTAGCTTATAAAGGGGAAATACCCGGCATCACAAAATCCAGCTGGTAAGGGATGCCATGGAAGGAGGTTTTGTGTAAATGGTTATGACGGATCCAATTGCCGATTTCCTGACAAGAATCCGTAATGCGAATACGGTTCGACAGGATAAAGTTGAAGTGCCGGCATCAAGAATTAAAAAAGGGCTGGCTAATATTCTTAAAGATGAAGGATTCATTAAAGATGTGGAATATATTGAGGACGGTAAACAGGGGATCTTGAGGCTGTATCTCAAGTATGGGTCAAACCGGGAAAGGGTTATTACCGGTTTAAAAAGAATCAGCAAACCCGGACTAAGAGTATATGCCAGAAAGGATCAAATGCCCAAAGTATTAGGGGGATTAGGCGTTGCCGTAGTTTCCACTTCCAAAGGATTAATGACGGATAAGCAAGCCCGTAAAGATGGCTTAGGCGGAGAAATCCTCTGCTATATCTGGTAGATAAGGGTAAATATGATAAGCGTACAAGTTGTGTTCAGGAGGTGTGAACATGTCTAGAATCGGAAAGATGCCGATTGAAATCCCCAATGGAGTCAACGTAAATATTGAAGGGGGTATGGTCAGCGTCAAGGGGCCTAAGGGACAGTTGGAGAGAACGTTCCATCCGGATATTGCGATAGCGATTGAAGATAATAAAGTTATGGTATCTCGTCCTTCTGATGATAAAAATCATCGGGCTCTCCATGGCTTGACCCGAGCTCTATTGAATAATATGGTGCAGGGTGTAACCAAAGGCTTTGAACGCAGGTTGGAACTGGTTGGGGTTGGTTACCGGGCAGCAAAACAAGGAAACAAACTGGTGCTGACTGTAGGATACTCCCACCCTGTAGAAATGGATCCCGGGAAAGATTTAAATGTTGAGGTTCCTGCCCCAACAAAGATAATTGTTTCCGGTATCGATAAAGAAAAAGTAGGAGCTTTTGCCGCTAATATTCGCGCTGTACGCGAACCTGAGCCATACAAAGGAAAAGGGATAAAATACGAGGGAGAACGGATCCGGCGTAAGGCGGGCAAGGCGGGCATTAAGAAATAATCTTTCCAGAGTTGCTTAAGGAAGGGAGTGACCAACGGTGTTTAGAAAGATAGACCGTAAGACAATACGGATGAAAAAGCACCTGAGGGTGAGGAAAAAAATATCCGGTACGGCTGAATGCCCCCGGTTGAGTGTTTATCGAAGCGGAAAGCATATTTACACTCAAATAATAGATGACACCAAAGGCGTTACTTTGGTTGCGGCTTCCACTAAAGAACCGGCCTTGAAGGCGGAATATGGTGGAAATAAAGAAGCAGCTAAAAAGGTAGGACTGCTTACTGCCGAAAAAGCCCTGGAAAAAGGGATAAAGAGCGTGGTATTTGACCGTGGCGGATTAATTTACCATGGGAGAGTTGCTGCCTTGGCGGAAGGGGCCAGGGAAGGTGGCCTGGAATTTTAATTTCGGGACAAAGGAGGGAAATTGATGTCGAGAATTAACACAAGCAATCTCGAATTTAGCGAAAAAGTAGTTAACATAAACCGAGTTGCCAAAGTTGTTAAGGGCGGACGACGTTTTAGCTTTAGCGCTTTGGTTGTAGTCGGAGACGGCCAGGGTACCGTTGGTGCTGGTTTGGGAAAAGCCGGGGAAGTTCCGGAGGCGATTCGGAAAGGTATTGAAGATGCTAAGAAGAATTTAATTAGTGTTCCAATGGTAAATAGTACCATTCCTCATGAGATCATAGGAAAATTTGGTGCGGGTTCTGTCCTCTTAAAGCCCGCAGCAGAAGGTACAGGAGTAATTGCAGGCGGACCTGTACGTGCGGTACTGGAACTGGCCGGCATCAGAAACATTCTCACCAAATCACTGGGATCGAATAATGCAATCAATATGGTCCGGGCAACCACACAAGGCCTTAGTTCTCTGAAAAAGGCGGAAGATGTGGCAAAGCTTCGCGGCAAATCAGTTGAAGAATTAATAGGGTAGGGGGGATGATAATGGCAAAGCAGCTTAAAATCACCCTGGTGAGAAGCGTTATTGGTTATAATAAAAATCAACAGGCAAATGTAAGAGCCCTTGGATTAGGAAAGGTAAACAGCTCCGTGGTGCATAATGATACACCTGATATTCGCGGAAAAGTCAACAAGATACCCCACCTGTTGAAAGTAGAAGAGATCGACGAATAACCAACACATTCAAGGGAGGTGTAACGATTGAATCTAAGCGAGTTGAAACCTGCTCCCGGTTCTCGGCCAAAGGCTACCCGGGTAGGCAGAGGAACCGGTTCCGGGTTGGGGAAAACTTCGGGACGGGGACATAAGGGCCAAAAATCCCGATCCGGTGGTGGTGTAAGGCCTGGGTTTGAAGGGGGCCAGATGCCTTTGCAACGGCGTCTCCCCAAACGTGGATTTACAAATATCTTTAAAAAAGAGATTATTGAGGTTAGCCTTCAGGACTTAAACAGATTTGAAAACGGGACTGTTGTCACACCGGAAGTGCTGTTAGAAGCAGGAGTTATTAAAGCCGTTAAAGACGGAGTAAAAATTTTAGCTAACGGTGAACTGGAAAAATCTTTAACGGTTAAAGTCCAGAGAGTTAGCAAAACGGCTGCTGAGAAAATTGCTGCGGCGGGTGGAAAAGTAGAGGTGATTTAATATGCTGTCAACTCTGCAAAGCGCATGGAAGATCGACGAGTTACGAAAGAAAATTGTCTTTACCTTATGGATGTTTCTTATCTTTAGGATAGGCGCTCATGTTCCGGTACCGGGAGTGGACTCGGAGGCATTAAAGGGACTATTGTCCCAAAACATTTTTGGATTTATCGATGTCGTGTCAGGCGGTGCTTTTAAAAAGTTTACCGTGTTTGCCATGGGGATTATGCCTTACATTAACGCATCCATTATCATGCAGTTGTTGACAGTGGTTATTCCTTACTTTGAAAAACTGGCTAAGGAAGGCGTGGAAGGCAGAAAGAAGATTGTCCAATATACCAGATATGGAACCGTCGTCCTTGGATTTATCCAAGCCATTGGAATGTCCTTTTATTTAAAAGGTGCCCTGGTAGATCCGGGTGTCTTTTCCATCATTGTCATTGCCATTACTTTAACGGCAGGAACAGCATTTCTGATGTGGTTGGGTGAACTGATTACGGAAAAAGGCATTGGTAACGGTATTTCCCTAATTATTTTTGCCGGGATTGTGTCAAGGCTACCTGCAGGAATCAATACAATCTATCAATATTTAAGTACCGGAGAGACTAATTTCTTTGCCGTACTTTCTTTCTTGGTGATAGCGGTTGTGATTATTGCCGCAGTTGTTGCCATTCAGGAGGGCCAAAGACGTATTCCCGTTCAATACGCAAAAAGAGTTGTCGGGCGTAAGGTATATGGTGGGCAGAGTACCCACATTCCGTTAAAAGTAAACCAAGCCGGAGTAATTCCAGTAATTTTTGCCATGTCAATTCTGATGTTTCCAACGACGATTGCTGCTTATTTTCCCAATAACTCTTTTGCCGTTTGGATAACCAACGTTTTAAGTTTCAGACACCCGTTTTATATGATAATTTATGCGATGTTAATTATCTTTTTCACCTATTTTTACACAGCCGTCACATTTAATCCTCAGGAAGTGGCTGACAACATGAAAAAATATGGTGGCTTTATCCCAGGGTTAAGACCGGGACGTCCTACGGCAGAATACATTGATCGTGTATTGACCCGTGTTACCTTGGCAGGAGCAATATTTTTGGCATTTATTGCCCTACTACCAAATTTTGTGATGGCATTTACCGGATTGGATCTCTATTTTGGTGGGACGTCATTGCTGATTGTTGTTGGTGTGGCACTAGAAACGATGAAGCAGTTGGAATCCCATTTATTAATGCGTCATTACCAAGGGTTTATGAAATAAGAACAATAGGTTTTGAGCCTAAGTAGGGAGGGGACAGAAAAATGCGAATAATTCTCTTAGGACCCCCGGGTGCGGGAAAAGGAACACAGGCCGAAGTGCTGGTAAAAAAACTTTCTATACCGCATATCTCTACCGGTGATATGTTTCGAAATGCAATAAAAGAAGGTACTGAATTAGGTAAAAAGGCCAAAGGATATATGGATTCCGGCCAACTGGTGCCTGATGAGGTTACCGTGGGAATCGTGCAGGAACGTATTTCCCAGAATGATTGCCAAGGAGGATTTTTACTGGACGGGTTTCCCCGAACGGTATCTCAGGCTGAAGCACTGGATGGAATTTTAGCTGAAATGCAGACTGGACTGGATGCCGTTATCAGTATTGAGGTGCCAAAGGAGAAGCTGGTCACCCGGCTAACCGGACGAAGGGTATGTCGAAAGTGTGGTGCCACATATCATATGGAGTTTAATCCTCCGGGTCAAGACGGGGCATGTGATAAATGCAGCGGAGAACTATACCAACGCAGTGATGATACGGAAGAAACGGTATTAAACCGGTTAAGCGTTTATGAAAATCAAACTGCTCCATTAATTGAGTATTACAGTCAAAAAGGCTTATTAAAGAAGATTGACGGTGATAAACCAATTGATCAGGTCCTCGTAAAGATTGGGGAAAGTCTCGGGAGAAATTGGGCGTGATTACACTTAAATCTAACCGCCAAATTGCATATATGAAAGAAGCGGGAAGGATTGTGGCTGAAAGCCTGGCTCTTTTGGCTAAGATGATAGAACCCGGTATAACTACAGAGGAGTTAGATCTGGCCGCAGAGGAATACATTTTGAAGAGGGATGCTTTACCGGCATTCAAGGGTTACCAAGGTTTTCCGGCTACGATCTGTGCTTCCGTTAATGATGAAGTGGTACACGGGATACCAGGTTTAAGAAAATTACAAAGTGGGGATATTATTAGTATTGATATTGGGGCGGTAAAAAATGGTTTTTTTGGCGATTCTGCCATAACAGTGCCGGTAGGTGATGTAACAGAAGACAAACTCAGGCTTCTGGCTATTACTGAAGAAAGTCTGATGGAAGGAATTAAGCATGCTGTAATCGGAAATCACCTTAGTGATATTTCCCATGCCGTCCAAACATATGTGGAGAGACATGGATATTCCGTAGTGCGGGATTATGTTGGGCATGGTATTGGCAGAAAGATGCATGAGGAGCCACAAATACCGAACTTTGGCAAGCCGGGGCATGGCCCCAGATTGGCTAAAGGCATGACGCTTGCCGTCGAACCTATGGTCAACATAGGTACCTATAATGTGAGGACTTTACTGGATGACTGGACGGTAGTAACAGAAGATGGCCAGTGTTCGGCCCACTTTGAACATACAATTGCCATTACAACTGAGGGGCCTGAAATTTTGACTAAGCTTTAGGGGTTGGGGTATGTTGTATGGATGATAGAGTAGTAATCGGCCAACTGGTAAAATCCAAATCAGGTCGTGACAAAGGTAGATATTTTCTTGTATTATCAATTGACCCCGAAAAACGGATTGCCTTTTTAGTTGACGGGGAAAAGAGAGGGATAAACAATCCCAAGAAAAAAAATATCTGCCATATTCAAGTAACGAATGTTGTAAAAAAGGAATTTGCCCAAAAGGTTAAAGAGGGTTTTTTGCCGAGCGACCGGGATTTAAGAAGGTATCTAAAGAGTGGTAGTTGACTAAAGTCTAGGATGGGTGTACAAGGAGGTTGGTAAGTGAATGTCAAAGCAGGATGCCATAGAAGTTGAAGGTACAGTGGTAGAACCTCTACCGAATGCTATGTTTAAGATTGAGTTGGCAAACGGGCACAAAGTATTGGCCCATGTTTCCGGAAAAATTCGGATGCACTTTATTAGAATCCTGCCGGGGGATCGGGTAACAGTTGAATTAAGTCCCTACGATTTGAAAAGAGGCCGAATCATTTATCGATATAAATAAGCACTCGGTAAGGGAACAAGTAAGGAGGGTCATCATTGAAAGTTAGAGCCTCAGTTAAAAAAATATGTGAAAAGTGTAAGATTATAAAAAGAAAAGGCAAAGTGATGGTTATTTGTGAAAATACCAAGCATAAGCAGAAACAGGGTTAGGGAGAAAGTTTGATACAGAAAAATTTAAGCGGAGGTGGATAAACTACATGGCACGTATTTCAGGCGTGGACCTGCCCAGAGATAAGCGGGTGGAGATTGCGCTTACCTATATTTTTGGTATTGGCCTTTCAACATCCCAAAAAGTCCTCGCCCAAGCAGGGGTTAATCCTGATACCCGGGTGCGGGATCTGACGGAAGACGAAGTTGGCAAGATTCGTGAAATTATTGATAAGACATGCCAAGTAGAGGGCGACTTGCGCAGGGAAATTGCTCTAAATATCAAAAGGTTAATGGAAATTGGCTCTTACCGGGGGATTCGTCACCGGAGAGGGATGCCTGTACGGGGGCAAAAGACAAAAACAAATGCGCGGACAAGAAAAGGTCCCAAGCGGACTGTCGGTGTCAGACGTAAAAAGTAAATAGAAAGGAGGCCTTTTGCATTGGCTCGGAGACAAACTCGTAGAAGACGGGAACGTAAAAATGTTGAGTATGGTGTTGCTCATATCCAATCTACTTTTAATAATACCTTAATAGTAATTACTGATAAGACAGGGAATGCTATTTCCTGGTCGAGCGCTGGAGCAATGGGGTTTAAAGGGTCGAGGAAGAGCACTCCTTTTGCGGCTCAGATGGCTGCAGAAACATGTGCCAAAGAAGCCATGGAACACGGGATGAGGCAGGTAGAATGTTTGGTAAAGGGACCCGGATCAGGCCGGGAAGCGGCAATTCGTTCTCTGCAGGCGGCCGGTTTGGAGGTCAGTATGATTAAAGATGTAACCCCGATTCCCCATAATGGCTGCAGACCGCCAAAAAGAAGAAGAGTTTAGGAGGTATCCAATAGATGGCAAGATATACAGGTGCTGTTTGCAGGTTGTGCCGGCGGGAAGGAGCCAAGTTATTTCTAAAAGGAGATCGCTGTTACTCAGACAAGTGTTCCTTTGTGAAACAAGGTTATGCTCCCGGACAGCACGGGCAGTCCAGGAAAAAGGTTTCGGAATATGGAATTCAGTTACGGGAAAAACAAAAGGCTCGCAGAATTTACGGAGTATTGGAAAAGCAGTTTAGCAATTACTTTGATAAGGCTGAACGCCAAAAAGGTGTTACAGGTGAAAACCTTTTAAGGCTGTTGGAAAGGCGCTTGGATAACGTAGTTTACCGGCTTGGATTTGCCAATTCCCGTACCGAAGCTCGTCAGCTTGTTCGTCACGGCCACTTTACCGTTAACGGCAGAAAGGTAAACATTCCTTCTTATCAAGTGCGTGTCGGGGAAGAAATCAGTGTTAGTGAGAAAAGCAGAAAGTCTCCTAAGATTCAGGAGATTTCCGAATTAGCGGCACATAAAACTGTTCCGGCATGGCTGGAGCTGGATAAAGAGCAATTGAGTGGCAAGGTAGTATCTATACCCAATAGGGAAGATATTGATGCTCCCATTGCCGAACATCTTATCGTTGAGCTATACTCCCGTTAATGGTTAGTGATAGGATAGTTTATTTTGTGATCGGTATCGAGAAGGAGGGCGAGTAGGTGTTAGAAATTGAAAAGCCCAAAATCCAGTGTATAGAGATGACTGACGACAAAGAATACGGGAAGTTTGTTGTTGAGCCTTTGGAAAGAGGTTACGGAATAACATTAGGGAATTCCCTGCGGCGGGTGCTTTTATCATCTCTACCCGGAGCAGCAGTGACAGCAGTTAAAATTGACGGTGTCCTGCACGAGTTTTCCAATATTCCGGGTGTTATGGAAGATACAACTGATATTATCTTGGCGTTAAAGGGACTTTCCGTTAAGATGTATACTGATGAACCGCGCCAAATATATATTGAAGCTGATGGACCAGGTGATGTTAAAGCGGCTGATATTAAGGGAGATGCGGATGTAGAAATATTAAATACCGACCATCATATTGCCACTTTAGATGAGTCAGGACATCTCTTCATGGAGATTAGTGTGGAAAAAGGGCGCGGTTATGTTTCTGCTGAGAAAAATAAAAAGGAAGAGCACGTTATTGGAGTAATCCCTGTTGATTCCTTGTTTTCTCCTGTTACTAAAGTGAACTACAAGGTTGAAGACACTAGAGTTGGCCAGGAAACGGACTATGATAAGCTTACTTTAGAGGTATGGACAGACGGGACGATTGCTCCTGACGAGGCTGTTAGTTCCAGCGCCAAAATCCTGAATGATCATCTAAAATTATTTATCGGCCTGACAGAATCAATATCTGATGAAGTCACAATGGTAGAAAAGGAAGAAGAAAAGAAAGACAAGCTCCTGGAATTAACTATTGAAGAACTTGATCTTTCAGTTCGCTCATATAACTGTCTGAAGCGAGCGGGAATAAACACTGCTCAGGAACTGATTCAGAAGACTGAAGAAGACATGATGAAAGTACGTAATCTGGGCAAAAAATCCTTGGAAGAAGTGCAGGAAAAATTAGACGCGCTAGGACTCAGTCTTAAAAAGAGCGACGAATAGTCAAAAGCAAAGGAGGTTGGGGATATGGCATATCGTAAGCTAGGAAGAACCAGCAGCCACCGTCGGGCTATGTTTCGAAACGCTGTTACTTCTTTGTTTGATAAAGAAAAGATTCAAACTACAGAACCAAGGGCAAAGGAATTAAGAAGTATTGCGGAAAAAATGATTACTCTTGCCAAAAAGGGAGATTTACAGTCCCGCCGGATGGCACTAGCTTATTTAATGGATGAAGATGTTGTTACAAAGCTCTTTAACACCATTGCAAGCCGATATACAGATCGGCAGGGCGGCTACCTGCGTATCGTCAAGCTGGAAAAGCGCCGGGGAGATGCAGCCCAAATGGTTTTGATGGAGTTGGTTTAAAAAACAACCAGGATGAGAATCTATTTTGAAGTAAGAGTCAGGAGAATGGTTCCTGGCTTTACTTTTTAGGGGTCAGGTTTTCCTATTTGAAAAAATAGCGATATTTTTAACAATTGAGTATGTGAAAAAGAGTACACCTAAGGAAAAAGTGGGGTCCTGCTATTTAGAAACTAGATACTGAATGGGAAATCATTTCCAAAGGAGCAGTTTAAGCCCCTGTTATTGGGTCGGGTCAGGTTATCAAGGAGGTCTGAACTTGATTTTTGTAAGGAATCTTTCTTATGTTTACAAATCCCCAAAAGAAGAGATTAAAGCTCTTGACAACGTTAATCTTGAGATTAAAAAGGGAGAGTGGCTGACTGTAATTGGGCCTAACGGCTCCGGAAAATCCACATTGGCTAGGCATTTTAATGCTTTACTGATACCGACTATAGGGTCTGTCATAGTAGATGGCAAAGATACAAGTGATCCACAGTTGATACCTAAGATTCGCCAAAAAGTTGCTTTTGTCTTTCAAAACCCTGATAACCAGTTGGTAGCAACTACAGTGGAAGAGGATATAGCTTTTGGCCCGGAGAATCTAGGTATTGCATCGGATGAGATTGTAAAAAGAGTCCAAGATGCCCTCCAAGTTACAGGTATGGCAGAACATCAAAAAGCTGCTCCTCACCTTTTATCCGGGGGTCAAAAACAGAGGGTAGCCATTGCTGGCGCTTTAGCCATGCACCCTGAGTATTTAGTGATGGATGAGGCTACAGCAATGCTGGATCCTCAGGGGAGAAGGGAAGTTCTTGCGACCTTATCCCGATTGAACAAGGAGTTAGGTTTAACGGTTATTTATATTACCCATTTTATGGAGGAAGC
This sequence comes from Desulfitobacteriaceae bacterium, assembly GCA_028709045.1. GTDB lineage: Bacteria > Bacillota > Dehalobacteriia > Dehalobacteriales > Dehalobacteriaceae > JAQVXR01. Next base: position 32,239 of record JAQVXR010000006.1, read on the forward strand.
TGTGCTCGCCCATAGAATTGCTGTTATGAATAAGGGACGAGTTTTTTTCATCGGGTCGCCCCGGGAGGTTTTTTCCCGCGTTAAAGATCTGGAAGCAGTTGGTTTAGATGTACCGGATATTGCAGTGATTGCCTCAAAGCTGAAAGAAAAAGGCTATATCAATCAAAGTGGCATTATTACTATTGATGAGATGGTGAATGCACTATGCCGATTGAAATAAAAAATGTTTCTTATATTTACATGCCTAATACACCCTATGAGAAACTGGCTCTTAAGAATATAAATCTTTCAATTGAAAAGGGAGAATTTATTGGATTAATTGGCCACACCGGTTCCGGTAAATCTACATTGGTTCAGCTTTTTAACGGGTTATTGAAACCGGCAAAGGGGACGATTTTTGTTGACGGGAAAAACCTTTGGGAGAAAAAGCATGTATCCCCTGAGGTTTGCCGAAAGGTAGGGTTAGTTTTTCAATATCCGGAGTACCAGCTTTTTGCAGAGACAGTTTTTGAAGATGTTGCCTTTGGCCCGAGGAACTTGAAATTGCCTGAGAGTGAACTACCTTCTTTGGTAAAAGAGTCATTAGATATTATGGGTATAGACTATGCCCAGTTCAAAGACCGATCACCATTTTCCTTGAGCGGGGGTCAAAAGCGCAAAGCAGCTATTGCAGGGGTCATTGCCATGCAACCGGATATTTTGGTGTTAGATGAGCCTACAGCCGGTCTGGACCCGGCCGGACGAAATGATATGATCAAATTGGCGCAGCATTTGCACAGAAAAAAAGGAAGGACGATTATCTGGATCACCCACAATATGAATGAAGTTGCTCAACTGGCGACCAGGCTGGTAGTAATGAGCGAGGGGCAAATAATCACTGAGGGAAGTCCCCGGGAAATTTTTGC
>JAQVXR010000007.1:0-19462 GCA_028709045.1 Desulfitobacteriaceae bacterium
AAAAAAGTGTGCTACAATATGCCTTGGTCAAAAAATTTAATCGTGTCGGAGTGGCGGAACTGGCAGACGCGCACGTTTGAGGGGCGTGTGGGCAACCATACGGGTTCAAGTCCCGTCTCCGACACCACTTTTGATAGGCGGTCTCGTGGAATAGAATCCACGGGACTTTTTGATTTTTTAGGCCTGTAAAAGAAATCCAAGTACTTAACCGAAAAATAGGTGCCTCTAATATCAAGAAAATTATTGTTTGTTCTATATAATTCTTGATTATTTCTGGATTGAAATGTAATATTATCTTATAAGAATTTAATAATAAGGTTTATTGAATTACGTACTGTAATTGATTTGGAAAAGTGCAATAATTGTGTGATATGTATTAACTTATGCAAACTTGGGGTTTACGACAAAGAAAAAACTGTTCTTACTGTAATATTTCCGGATGGATGTATTGATAAGTGCAGGGGTTGCTAAAATAAATGTCCGGAAAACGCCAGTCGCTATTTTGGTGTTTAAGTAAAGAGAGTAAAGGTTGCAGCTACGGTTGTGGTTGTTAAGTCGGATTAGTTGGAGGAGGAATAATGGATAAATGTAAGGATTGTGGTATTTTGACGGAAGAGGGAAATAGATTCAAATGTTATCGGTACAAAATAGAACTGACAGAATCAGAAATTTTAAGAGGAAGAGACTGCCTTTTTTTTACAGAACCGATATATGATGACGGTGAACCTTTGACTCCAGCCCAATTAGTCTTAATTAAGGAGATGGATATAAAAAGCAGGAAAATGCAGGGACCTGTATAATCACGTCCCTTATAGAAAAACATAAACTATAATTTAGGGAGGAAGTGATCTTATGGAAATTAAAGTTCTGGGCACAGGTTGCGCTAAATGCATATCGTTAGAACAATCAGTGTGTGAAGTAGTTAATGAATTGGCTATTGAGGCAAACATAGAAAAAGTAACAGATTTTAAAGAGATTGCAAAAGCCGGAGTTATGATGACTCCCGGATTAGTGATTAACGGAAAAGTTAAATTTTCCGGAAAGGTACCAACGAAGGCAGAGTTAACTAACATTATTACGTCAGTTTTGGCTGAATCCTAAAAAGTTAATATTTCATACTTTCCTATATTTGCTTATACAAGAATAAAGGTGTAAAAATTTTTATTCATAAAGTTTTAAATGAAGAGACAAAATAATCCAACACCGTTAAGATATAAAATCCTGTCAATAAAGTCAGCCGTTGACAGGATTTTATATGTTAAAAATATAAGTATTTGCTTTAAAATTAATGTTAGCAACAGCTACTACTGCTACATCCGCAGCAAGAGTTTCCGGCAGGTACTTTTTTTTCATCCTCTATGCCTAATACCTTAAATGCCGCCTGGCGAATGGCTTTTGCCGGAATTTCTTCATATTCATTGCCTTCAAACATTACTGTTCGACAGTAGGTTTCTGTCCCTAGTAAATTTGAACAGGAATCACAGTAGTTCTCTGATATCTTGATATCCAGGATATTTTCAATGGGAACTCCGTTGAAAAGGATAGTATTTGATTGGGGAATTTTGGTATCATCAAGTTTTGTCTCAGTAAGTTCTATAGTAATTCCATTTGATTGTAACGCTCTGTTTAACCTTTTTACTTCCTGATTTAGATTTTCGCCCGTATCATAACAACGATCACATGTTTCTCCTTCCACATCAAGGTGCTTCCATTCAATCTTTAACGTTTTCAATTTCTGACCTCCCTTTAATTCCTTTCCTGCTTGCAATAATACTAAGGCAGTTTCTTGCCATGATTCAATGGCAATACGATACGCTTCTTTCCCCTTTTCTGTCAGAGTATATACTTTTCTCTGCCGTCCAACTATAGTTAGGCTTTCTCTTGAGACATACTTACCTTCCTCAAATTCACGTAAGACCGGATAAAGGGCTCCTTCCGTTGGAGCACAGCAGCCATTGGTCATGTGGAAAATTCTTTTGCTGATTTCATAGCCATGCAAAGGTTCTTCGTATAAAATTCTTAGAATAAGCAGTTTAGATAGACTCATTTTGATTAAACCGTTCCAATACTCTTTAGATAAATAGGTGTTCGACAATTGGTTACCCCTACCTTCTATATATTATCCTTCTATGTATTACCCAATAATATAATATTCCTTTGCCGAGAAAAATGCAACACTTAAAACATCCCTTAGTGTTATTCTAATGATTACTTTTTATGTGAGGCTAGCCTTCAAATCCTTTGCGGCACCTAATGAAATAAATAGTAAATTTTTTATGTTTATTTTAACACTTGACAGACATCTTCATATAATATAATAGTTGACGCAAACAACTTATTTCCATATAATATAGTTGATGTCGTCAACTAAGTTTGTTAACTATTGTCATGAGGGGGAATTGACCAATGAATAAATACATACCAGATATTTACAACTTAATCCAGGAGCTGTCATGGCGTTTTGGAAGTCGTGGACTTGACGGGGAGTGCTGCGGAGATTTGTCATTAGTTGAATACATGGCATTAAAAATTGCCTGGGAGAGTGAAGAACTGTCTATACAGGAAATTGGCAGTGCCCTAAATTTTACCAAAAGCGGCGCAAGCAGAATTATAGACCGCCTGGAAAATAAGGGATATGCTGTAAGGAAGCGTTCGCCGGTGGATGGTAGGGTTTGCTGTGTTGTCTTAACAGCCAAAGGAACAGAAACTGTAACAAAAATAATGAAGAGGAATACCGCCTATGTGGAAGAGATGTTAAAAGATCTAAAACCTGAGGTAGTCAAGAATGTTAAGTCCGCATTGGAAATATTGGTGAATTCGGTTCGGAGACAAGGATTCATATAGAGAAAAATCAATTTTTCATAGGGAGGGGACCTCGAGGTGAATTCTTTAATAAGTACGATAAAATATTTTTTATTTATTACGGCAGAGCTGACGGTTCTTTTTTTAGGAGTTAGTACCATAGTGGCATTAATACTCTTGTATTTACCACAAGAGAAAATAAAAAATTGGATGTCAGGGAAAGGTTTGTTAGGCAATTTTGTGGGAGCTTTAATTGGATCCATTACACCTTTTTGTGCTTGCTCTACTATTCCCATGACCCTCGGCTTTTTAGAAATCGGAGTGCCTTTTGGTGCTGTGATGTCATTTGTTATTTCATCCCCATTGCTGAATCCGATTATATTAACAATGCTTGTTGCTTTAATGGGATTAAAGGCAGCACTAATTTATTTTATAATTGTATTTGTGGGAGCGATTGTTTTTGGGGTAATCTTAGAGAAAACAGGTAGTGCAAAACTTGTTAAAAATGTTCGGATTAAAGGTGGACACGAAATCCACGAAGAAATACCTCAAGCCTTTATCAGCAAATTAAAACTCTCATTTATGAAAGCATGGGGAGATTTTACAAGTATCTTAATTTATCTTCTGATTGGTGTGGGAATAGGCGCGGTGATTTATGGTTATCTGCCGGAGGAGTTTGTCTTGAAATATGCCGGGTTTAATAACCCATTAGCGGTTCCGATTGCGGCCGTAATTGGTATTCCTTTATATATTAGGGTAGAAACTGCGATACCTATCGGGGTATCTTTGATGCAAAAAGGCATGAGTGTAGGGGCAGTAATTGCTTTAATTATTGGCGGTGCAGGAATGGCGATTCCTGAGATGAGTATGCTGGCGAGTATTTTTAAGAAAAAATTAGTAGGTGCCATTGTAGCGGTTATATTTCTCACCGCTGTAATCGGGGGGTATGTCTTTAATATAATAATGTAAAAGAACGAGAGGCTAATTTCTAGAAAGAAATAAAAATGAGAAAGGGGGATATAATTTATGGGTAATGAAAAAGAGAAAAAGGGGTTATTTGGACTTTTTTCGGGGAAGAAAGCCAAGAAAGGCTCATGTTGCTGCGGGGGTTTTGAGATAGAAGAACTGCCGGAAAAGGACGAAAAAGAAGAAAAGGAAAAGAAGAGCAAAGATAATAAAGATAAACCTTGCTGTTAATTAAGATAAATGTCTATTGAGGGTTGCATGATGTGCAGCCCTATTTTATTAAGAACATATTGATAGTTATCAATATGACTGATATTATTTAACATATCGATATTATTCAATATCATTGAAGCATATAAATATTATAAGATTTAGTTAAGTCCTATAGAGTCAATAGAGTTAAACATATTCTAATGGGGAGGATAATTAAGAGGGAGGTAATTTTATGGAATATTCCCATAAAAAATATGTTCAGGTAGCTAAGGCATTATCAGATGAAACACGGTTAAAGATCATTGATATGCTATCCTGCGGCGAAATGTGTGCATGTGATATTTTAGAAAACTTTAGCATATCCCAATCTACCTTGAGCTACCATATGAAAATACTTACGGAAAGCGGGCTGGTGAATGCTCTGCGTGACGGAGCCTGGATGAGATATACACTTAACAATGAAAAAATTAATGATGTCCTGGCATTTTTCACTTATATCATGAATGAAAAGGAAGACTGTATTTGTAAGAAATGCGGAAAGATAGATTGCAGCAGCTAATAGGAAGAATTTTATTTAAAAGAAAATGACAAAAAGAAAAGACTACGGAGGGATTTATTCATGTCTAAGGCAAAAATACAAGGGATAGGCTTTTTTGAAAAATATTTATCTGTTTGGGTTATTATATGTATGATCGTTGGTGTTTTATTAGGAAAATACTTACCGGCAATTCCGAATTTTTTGGGACAGTTTGAGCGAGCAAATGTATCAATACCCATCGCAATCCTCATTTGGATCATGATATATCCCATGATGATGAAGGTAGACTTCCAAAGCATTAAAAATGTGGGAAGGAATCCAAAGGGGTTATTCGTGACATGGGTAGTAAATTGGCTGATTAAGCCATTCACCATGTTTGGCATCGCAGCTTTCTTTTTTTATATTGTTTTCCAGGCCTTTATACCGGCGGATTTGGCTAAGGATTATTTAGCCGGAGCTGTTTTACTGGGAGCTGCCCCATGTACAGCAATGGTTTTTGTCTGGAGTCATTTGACAAAGGGGAATCCCGCTTATACGGTAGTACAGGTAGCAACTAATGATTTGATTATACTTGTGGCATTTGCTCCCATAGTGGCTTTTTTATTAGGTGTTAGTGGAGTTAAAGTACCCTGGCCAACGCTTTTTCTATCAGTGGTCCTCTTTGTGGTTATCCCTCTTGTTGCAGGTATGCTTACTCGCACAACCGTTATTAATAACAGGGGAAAAGAATATTTTGATTGCACCTTCATTCCAAAATTCAATAATATTACAGTAGTAGGGCTATTACTCACTTTGATAATTATTTTCTCGTTTCAAGGAGATGTTATTTTAAATAATCCGATCCATATTATATTAATTGCTGTTCCCCTTACCATCCAGACTTTTCTTGTTTTCTTCATAGCATATTTATCTGCTAAGAAACTTAGGTTACCCTATAATGTTGCGGCACCTTGTGGAATGATTGGGGCTTCTAATTTCTTTGAGTTGGCTGTTGCTGTTGCCATAGCACTTTTTGGACCCACTTCACCCGTTGCTTTAGCAACTATTGTGGGGGTGCTTGTTGAGGTGCCGGTTATGTTGGTTTTAGTGGGAATTGCCAATAGAACTGCCCATTGGTTTCAAAATAACCTAAATCCTAAGGAAGTGGTCAGATAATGGCAAAAGAAAATATCATTAACACTCAGAAAAAAATTAAAGTTGCCTTTATATGTGTGCATAATTCATGCCGTTCACAGATGTCAGAAGCAATTGGGAAACTCCTGGCGGCAGATGTTTTTGAATCCTATTCCGCCGGTACAGAGATAAAACTGCAGATTAATCAAGATGCAGTAAGGATTATCAAGGATTTGTATCATGTGGATATGGAAAAAGACCAATACTCCAAACTGATTTCCGATATTCCCCAGCCGGATATCGTCATTACCATGGGCTGTAATGTGAATTGCCCATATCTCCCCTGTAAATTTAGAGAAGATTGGGGATTGGAGGATCCCACGGGAAAAAGTGATGAAGAATTCATTAAGACAGCCCGAACAATTGAAAGCAAGTTGCGGGAGCTAAGGGACAGAATACTTAGCAAGCAAATACCGTAGATATTTAACAAAAGCTTTGAGAAGTTTCCATTCTCAAAGCTTTTGTAATTTGGTTGGTAATCTTTCGGGAAATTTTCTTGATTTATGAGAGTCTCAGTATTAATATTAATATATAAGAATTAAAGAATATAGTATTTGCGGGAGGAATAGTCTTGGTGTCAAATCAAGGTTTCAAAACAAATATAGCTATTTTAGGCGGCGGACCTGCAGGTTATGTGGGTGCCATTAGAGCAGCTCAATTGGGAGCAGAGGTTGTCCTGATTGAAGAAAAAGAGTTGGGCGGGGTTTGCTTAAACCGGGGCTGTATTCCAACAAAATCTTTTCTGAGAAATGCTGAAGTTGCCCATTTGATACAAAGATCAAAGGAATACGGTATTGATACCAAGATAGAGAAGATAGGCTGGAATTCAGCCTGGTCACGAAAAGAACGGGTAGTAAAGAACCTGCGTTTAGGTTTGGAATATTTAATTAAGGCAAATAAAATTACTCTGCTGAAAGGCAGAGGATTTGTGGAAAGCCCGAAGGAAATCAGGGTGGAAACGGAAGAGAAAATTGTTAAGGTTTCTTGTGAGAATTTAATTATTACAGTGGGATCGGAACCTGCCGTACCCAATATTCCGGGGATTAGACTCCCCCATGTGATGACAAGTAATGAAGCATTGGAGCTAAAGGAAATTCCTCAATCCTTGGTTATTGTGGGTGCCGGAGTGATCGGACTGGAATTTGCCGACATGTTTAATAGTGTCGGAACTAAAGTAACTGTGATTGAAATAGAAAACCACATTCTCAAAGAAGAAGACAGGGAAATAACAGAAGAACTCCTTAAGGTTTTAAAAAGAAAAGGCATAGGTTTTAAGCTGGGTGCAGAGGTAAAAGAAATCAAAGATGATGAAGATACTCTAAAAATACTTATTAAAGATAAAGGTAAGGAAACTTTATTAAACACAGAGAAAGTTTTAGTTGCCGTGGGAAGAAAAATCAGAGCTTATTCATCAGATCTGGTTGATTTAGGTATTAATATTGTCCATGGGGCGATTGTTGTAAATGAGAAAATGGAAACCAATGTTCCGGGTGTCTATGCTGCCGGTGATGTAGTAGGCGGCAAGCTTTTAGCTCATTTGGCTTATGCCGAAGGACGGATTGCAGTAGAGAATGCTTTGGGCCGGGCAATTAAACTTAATTATGATGCAATGCCTTCTTGCATCTATACCCATCCGGAAATAGCTTCTGTCGGAATAAATGAGCAAGAAGCAGAAAAACGAGGTATCAAAGTTAAAATAGGCCGTTTTGATCTCCGTCATAACGGCAGGGCTCTTACCTTGGGAGAAAGAGAAGGTTTTGTCAAAGTGGTAGTGGATCAAGAGACTGGCGTCATTCTGGGCGGTCAGATTCTAGGGCCCCATGCTTCAGAAATGATATCAGAGCTAACTTTGGCAATTACCATGGGGGTTAAAGCGGAAACATTAGCTGAGATGATTCACCCCCATCCCACCTTAAGTGAGGCCATAATGGAAGCATGCGACGATATCGTGGGTCGATCCATTCATAAAGTTAATTTAAAAAAATGATGAGAAGAGGAGAATGAAAACATGGAGAAACAAAATGAAAAGCAACCGGGATTTATTATGTGTGTTTGTACCGGGAAATGCCCTGGATTTTCTAAAATGGACATTTGGGATTTTATTAACCAGGTGCGGGTAGAACTCCCCGTAGAATATGGGTTTATTCACCCCCAGCTTTGTGAGGAAGACGGAGACCGGTTTTTGGCCGACTTTTTAAAAGCCCACCGCAAAGTAGTGATCGGAGGATGTGCTCCCAATATGCAAAAAAAGTTGTTCCGGGATGCCTTCGCTAATGCCGGGTTAGATATTAATAAAGATCTTATTCCTCTTGATGTCAGGGATATGACCACGGAAGAGGCAGTAGCAAAGGTGGAAAAAGCGTTGGAAGAACTGGAGGGATAAAAAGTGAGCGAAAACACTTTTATGGGTGTACCCAGAGACAAAATTGACTGGGCGCCTACCATTGACTACACCAAGTGTGACTACTGTATGGAGTGTGATAAGTTCTGTCCCCATCAAGTGTTTGAAGTACGTGAAAACGAAGAAAAAAAGCTGATTGTGAAAAACCCCAATAACTGCGTGGTGTTCTGCCGAGCGTGCAGCAAGACTTGCGGGCCGGATGCTCTCAGCTTTCCAAATAAACCAGAAACGACGAAACAAATCAAGGAAATCAGGAAGGAGCTGGAGGGGAATGGATAAAAAATTCGCAGTTCTCCCATGCAATGGTTTAGACAAGGCGGCCGGTTCCCTCACTCGGGAAATTGCTATGCGCCTTGTTGAAGAAACCGGGAGTGAAATTATTTGCCCTGTATTTTATCGAGTGGTCGATGCCCGTTACAATAAACTGGCGGAAGAGAATCCCCTTTTGGTGATTGATGGCTGCGGCACCCGTTGTGCTTCCAAGCTTGCCGGGGAAAAGGGGCTGAAAATCGCAGGGAAGATTAATATTAATGAAGAAGCTAAAAAAAATAATGTGGAAATCGGTGCATCTCTGAGACTGGGAGAAAATGAACTGCATTTATGTGATCTTGTATTGAAAGACATTTTGAAGGAAGAAGAAAAGGAAATTAAGGGTGAGGAAAATGTAGCAGGGGCAGTGCCGGAGAATCTTGAATATGAGAAATTCACAAAAGACAAATTCATTTTCCGCATTCCCAAGGAAGGTTTTTATTATAACGAAAACGACTGCTGGGCCTATGTTGTGGGCAACAAGGCCCGAATCGGCGTAACAGATTTTGTACAAAAGAGTCTTTCTGATATTATGTTTTTTACCCCTCCTGCCATGGGGAGTGAAATTGAACAGTTTGGGGAGGCAGGATCTATTGAATCGGGAAAAGCAGTCTTTGAAATCATCTCACCTGTTTCCGGAATGATCACTGCCATAAATGAAGAATTGCTGGATTTTCCGGAATACATTAACGACAATCCTTATGAAAAAGGCTGGATTGCGGAGCTGAAGTTAACAGATTTCGAAAGTGACAAAGAGCTTTTGATTGGTTTTGATGAGTATTTTGAGATCGTGAAAAGAAAGGTAGATGAATTCCATGTCTAACAAAGTGAAGGTGATTCCCTGCAGCGGGATTGGCAAGGTACACGGTCTTTTGGCCCGGGAAATGGCTCTGAAAATTGTTAATGAAATCTGTCCTGAAGTTTCTCAAACTGAGTGTCTGGCCTATATAGTAACTGGTGACCAGGATATTAGAGACCGGATTCAATCCGGTAAATGTATTACGATAGATGGCTGCCCTAAAATGTGTGCTGCAAAAAGTGTGGCTCAAGCAGGAGGCATAATTGCTCAGGAATTTCGCATCGTGGACACTTTAAAGGAGTACCGGGGGGCAAAGCCGGGCAATGCTACCGCTCTTAACGAAGAAGGATGGAAGATAGTTGATGAGACAGCAGAAAAAATAGCTGCTAATGTAAAAGACATTTACGGGGAGGAATAAAAAATGGAACCAATAAAAGTAGGAGTAATTTCCTGCAGCGGTGAAGACTGTCTTGGGGGGACAATTTCTCGTCTGGCCGCGAGAAAGATTTTGGAGAGAATCCGTTACGGTGAATCCGTAACCATCTGCTTGCCCTTATTTATTGCCGGGGGAGAAGAAGAAAGAGGATTTGCGGAAGCTTACCCCACCATTACTGTAGATGGCTGCGGCAAATATTGTGCCAAAAGGGCCACCGAGAAATTAAGTGGTAAGGTAACTGATGTAGTACAAGTCGCTGATATTATCGGGAAGGAAACAGCAGAAAGGACTGCTCTTTCTTCAAGAAACCTTACCCCGGAACACAGGGAAATGGCAGATAAAGTGGCCGAGGAAATTAGAATTAAATTTGATCGGATAGTGGAAGGAAACTTCAAAAAATAGTAAGTATGTGTAAATCTTTAAAGGCTGATAACGGGTATTTGCCTGGAGGGGTTTTGAGATGTTAAAATAGGGCTGTTGAATATTTTGGTAATAAGCAAATGAGTATATTATGAAAGAGAGTGAAATACTTTGGAAAAAAGAATATACAAAGCATTCAAGGCTCTGGGCGAACCGACCCGTTTAAAGATTATAAAAATGCTTTCCTTTCAGGGAATGTGTGTTTGTGAACTAAGCGAAGTTTTAGACATGCTTCAGCCCAGGGTTTCCCAGCACTTAAAGATTTTAAAAGATGCCGAACTGGTGGTGGAAAACAAAGAAGGATATTTTGTTTGTTATACATTAAATAGGGATGAATTAGATAAGTTGTGGCATGATTTTAATTTATTCCTGGAAGCGGAAGTTTCCAGTCTACCGGGTTATGAAAAGGAAAGTGCTAGGTTAGATAATTTATCATGCAACGAAAAAGTAAAAGAAATAAAGGAAAAATTAAAAAGTGAAAGTAGGTGATGGCAGAATATAAAGGTTTTGAGAGTCAAAAAACAGTTTAAAAGAAATTATTAGAAAAAGGGAGAGGTGTAGTTAAGATGAGAATGCTGGCGGAACTGTTTCCGGAATTTGCCCAAAAATTGGATGAAATTGACGAACTGTATAAAGAGAAACGTTTAATTGATGAAAAGACCTATCAATTTATTTGTTTTGCTTTATCCATCAAAGCCAGGTCAAAGCCCTGTGTTCTTAAGCATTATAAGGGAGCATTGGATGCCGGAGCGAGCCCCAGGGAATTAGCCTACATCTTTGCTCTAGTAATGCGGGAGGCTGCCGGTGCTGATGATTGCTGGACCCATGACGTTTTGGGGGATTGGACGGAGATAGTGTCCGGCAACGTGGATTGCGGTTGTCAAAAATAAATTTTAATAATATTATGCTCTTCCCTTTTGCCGCACCATACATATCTCTAGTAGGGGTTTCCGGGTTTTACTAATAGGTCTGGATCCTAAAATTACTGAGTCTAATGATCTAATATAGAGTGACCCTTAGAGTACTAGACCTTCGTTTATTGTCTGTTTAGACAGTAAAGGAGGTTTTTTATTAAATGTTAAAGCAAAAATAGAAAAATCTTGGAAGGAAGCAACCAATGGGTATTTGATGTATAATAAAATTAGTTAGAACAAAATGTTTGAGGTGGATATAGACTATGGCGCAAATAATTTTTCCCAATATGTAACTAAAGTTAGCGACTTTGTTCTCTTTCAGCCAAAATGCCCATGTTGACAGTCTCCCTTCGGGAGACCTAAAATGAAAGCGTGGAATGGTGGAAAGGAAGCAATACATAATCAAAAGGAGAAAACAATATGGCATTAATACTATGGGACTACGATGGCGTTTTAGTTAATACTATTGAGATAGAAGATAAATATTTCACCGCCGCATGTCGGGAAGTAGGAATAGAGCAAATCCATACATGTGAGGATCTGGTTAAACTTAGTCAAGGTAATTTTTATGAAGAATGTATTAAAGTGGGGATAGATATTGAGAAGATGGAAGCTGCAATACATATTTTTGAAAAGAGGATTAAAGAATTAAACTGTCAAATCCCAATATTCCAGGGTGTACCGGAAATTATGGTGGATACAGCGCGATGGTTCCCCTCATATATTATTACATCTAATACAGAAACATTAGTAGCTGAAAAGCTGAAAAAAGAACATATTTTAGGGATCCGTGAAATTCTTGGTTATGAATTTGAAAAAAGTAAAGTTAAAAAGATTGAATACGTTAAAGCTCTTTATCCAGGAGAAAAAATATATTTCATTGGAGATACTTCGGGTGATATTTTGGAAGCCAAGGCAAGCGGGGTTGACGTAACCATTGGTGTTTCCTGGGGATGGCATACTGTAGAGGTATTAAGTCAAGCAAATCCGGACTATATTTTTAACGAAGTTTCGCAGCTAAGAGATTTTTTGTATTCCTTGTTCGAAAGACCAAATGAATAGAATCCTATGAGTCAAATATAAGCATATTGCATCTGTCAAATAAAAGGTCAGGATGACTTCTGAGAAAACCAGAGACACAGAGGAGGAACATAATTTTGAGAATTTATTCGTGGAACGTAAATGGGATCAGGGCGGTTCATAGAAATGGTTTTCTTGACTGGATATCTAAAGAGCAGCCGGATATCCTCTGTCTCCAGGAAACAAAAATCCAGCAAGACCAGCTGACGGAAGAATTGAAAAACATTGAAGGTTATGACGCCTACTTTTCCTTTGCCTCCCGCAAGGGATACAGCGGAGTGGCTGTATATACAAAAGAAAAGCCTCTGTCTGTTAAACACGGCATAGGTATAGACAGGTTTGACTGTGAGGGGCGTATTTTAATTGTAGAGTATCAAGGTTATATATTGTTGAACATTTATTTTCCCAACGGCCAAAAAGATGATGAAAGACTACAATACAAAATGGAGTTTTATGATGTTATTCTTGAGTACTGTGATGCTCTTGTGGCTGAAGGGAAAAAATTAATTATCTGTGGCGATTATAATACTGCTCACCGGGAAATTGACTTAAAAAATCCAAAATCCAATGAAAAAAGGTCGGGTTTTCTGCCGATAGAAAGGGCATGGATAGATAAATTTATTGCTCATGGATATGTGGATGTGTTCAGATGGTTTTATCCTGACACCGTTAAATATTCCTGGTGGAGCTATCGTTTCAATGCCCGGGCAAAGGGCGTAGGCTGGCGCATCGATTATCATTTCGTCTCGGCGAATCTTCTTGACAAAGTTAAAGGTGCTGAGATTTTGGATGAGGTAACCGGTTCCGACCACTGCCCGGTGGTGATTGAGTTATAAAAAACTACACTTTCTTTTCTCTATAGATGACATGTTCCATAATCAACACTGCTATTATGCCGATAACAAAGCCGTTTCCGAGTACAGGCCTGAGTGATAACGGAAAAGTGTTTAATACTTCTTGTGGTAAAAAGGAAATTACAATGCTTAACATTAAAGGCAGTCCCATCACGATGCCGTTTTCAAATTTGAAAACGCCGTTGGAGTTAAAAGCTATAATAAGTCCTGCTCCAATTTGGGAACACATAATATAGATCATAGTAGTTCCGATTACTACCGAAGGGATGCTACCCATAAAAGTAATGGTTTTGGGCAGGAAAGAAAGCAGCAGTAAGCTTAGTGCTGTTGGGATAAGAGTAAACCGGGAGGCTACTCCGGTTGAAGCGATAACACCGGGACTTAAAGAAAAATTGACCATGCCGATTACCCCAAACATACCGGCTAAAACGTTAAGAAGTCCGGTAAGAGTTATTCCCCGGGTAATGCGCTTTTGCATATTATCCGGTTTAAGCATCTCACCGACAGATTGGATTGAACCTAAATCGTTCACGGAAAGGGCTAAAAAGCAAATTAAAAAAGATATTAAAACCCCCGGGTCTACTGAAACACTAAAATCAAGACCGTGAAAGAAACCTGCTAATTTTGGTGTTTCTGCTCCTCCCCAAGAAAAGTTTATTCCAAATATAAAATAATAAGCCAGACTGCCCAAGATGATCGACCAGAGGATTAATGTGGACTTCCAAATCCCGGTTAAAAACTTATTAAAGATAAAAATAACTAATACAAATAATAATGAAAAAACTAGGTTATTAAAGGGACTGACCGATTCAACAGAAGAGGTAATAAGATCTAAAATCATGGGAGTAAGGGTAAAAGCTATTAAGATAAGGGTAGTGGCAACTACCCGTGGAGTAAAAAATTTTCTCAAATGGGCAAACAGACCTGTGATACCTAAAATGGCCAGAATCAACCCGCAGATCAGAATAGCAGAATAGCTGCTGCCGCTCCCCTCACTTGCGGCGATGCCTATTAACAGCACTGCGGCAGGACCAATAACCAGGGGCATTCGGTGTCCAAAAAGTGTTTGAAGCAATAGGGAGACGCCTACTACGAAAAAGATCCTTTGTAAGTAAAGTGTCGGATCTATGTAATTCTCCGGCTGGATTCCGGCTGCAACCTTTCCCACAATGATAATAGTAGGTATTGTTATTGCCAACCACTGCATACTAAAGGCCAATAAATGTAAAACAGGAGGCATTTCATCCAGTCCATATTTTAATTTCAAATGTTCCACTAAAATCACTCTCCATAATAAACACCTTGATTTGATATTAGCATACTATGGATAATTTAGTCCAGTCCGGCAGGCTTGCACGGACACTGGATCATATTCTCACCCCAATAAAAAAACGGATCTTTCGATCCGTCACTAAAATCCAATTTTAAGTTGTTTTGCTTTTTAAGATATGATATAATGCAAGATACGGCGAGAAAAGCAATAAACAACTATACTAAATTATCATATCACATTTCATCTGTTTTGTCAACTTATTTTATATGTTTTTCTATTATTTTATTGAGGTGATTTCCGTTGGCATTTGAAATTATCAGTATCTCATCGTCTTTGACGCAAAAACAAGCTGTAGCGGAAATTGAAAAATGCAACGAATATACCATTAACTATGGATTAACTCTCACCCACTTGGATGCTGTCGAACTGGTTGAAACAAGAGATCTAGCCTTGAAAGGCACTGGCCGAATCGAATTCGGGGGTGGTGTCATCGAAAAGATTATCAAGGAATTTTGCATTTCACCCTATATCTCAAAACACAATTATGCTGAAACCTTGCACGAGCTTACTGAAATATTCTATTTTTATAAAAACGAAACGCTGGATTTGATGAGCGATGATGATTTGATAAAATTCATGAAAGATAGCTTTGACGGGCTATGCCAGGGGTCACTGGAATTGCTTGCAGGACGTGAACTTTTCAATATGGCACGCAATTTACGCTACGGATATGCTCCGGATTATTTGGATGATATGTCAGACGATGAAGGGGATGAAGATGGCGAATATTGAAAAGAGGCGGATCATTAACAGAAATAATTTAAGCGGCCAAGATTATTTTACCTCAATTCTCCAAGAGGCCTATGCGTGCGGGTTATTTTCCAATTCAGATGTGGAAAGCATTCAATTACAATGTATTAAATTTTTAGCATCTAAATGTGAAAAATATAACTGTGGTGAAAGTAGCTCGATCAGAGTGGAAATTGCCGAAAGCATTATGAGATCAAATCTCTACACAATAGGACTTTATTTAAAATCCTTGCCTGATGCAGACGTTGCGGCTGCTGTACTTAAAAAGGCAAAGATTCCTGAACTATATCAAAAAGGCAGAGAGTTAATTAATGAAAAACTTGACACGGCAAAAAAAACCTATAAAAAAGTATTGGAGAATAAGCTGATCACTTTACACTACTCATATAATACAACCCTTGACGATAGCGGTATCGGCACTTTTTTAAAATTATATGATCCGGATTATCAGTCCCATGAGTCTCCTGCGGTAATCGATTATCAGCTTTGTAATCCTGTCATTGATTTGGCGGGTGTTGAGTATATTGAAAAATATTTGGAGAATTTATTTTTTGAAAATGAATTCTGCCGGTTTTTTTCTGCAGACGATATTCATTATCTTCTTTGTGGATATAATGAGGAATATCAAGAATTATTGATTAATATTTTTGAACAGGTATTTACAGCAGCATTGGGATGCTGCTTTGCAAATCGCAGTGTTGTGAAATTGGATATTTCCAAAGAAGAAATTGAACATCTATATAATGAGTTTTCCAAAGATGATCACCATTTACTTGCATTGAAGATCCAAAAGGGAACCGGGCAAATGCTGGAAGAGTTGAATGTAACAAGTGATTTGTTTCGGGGATATGTTGAAAAAAGCCTGCCGAAAATTACATCAAATATCCTTCAAGCAGTCAAGACAAATACCCTTGACAAAACATTTCTAGTTCCCATTAACCCGGATTTAAAACCAAAAATTCGCTTTATATCAGGCGCAAAGATGGATGATAAAGATTACCGGAAAATCATTGATGAAATGTTGATCTGCAGATACTCATCGGATAAGCTTGTTTTAATTAATGATAAAATTAAATCTTTTGGCGACTTGGAAGATATATTATTTGATGCAGAGTTGAGTGAAGAAGAAATCAATTCGGTTTTTGATATTCTCGGAGATATGGAATTCGCTGCACTGATAAAAAGGCATTCATATATATCCGATATTCAGGCGGTAGATTTATCAGAAGCCGAACAGACATTTCGCAGATACCTAAAAAACTATATCGATCATCTTGAGGTCGACAGGCAAGAAAAGATTTTTGAAATAGTGAACCAACTGATTGATGATTAAAAGTTGGTTCCCCTTGGTACAGTGATTGATGAGAGTGATGCTGACTGGAATGGTTAGCATCATTTTTCTTTACCTTAAGAATTTCTTAAGAATTACATCAGTCTTATCGTAAGAATTGCTTGATATCATTACCTTAAAGTAAAGATAAAGAGGGTGTGATATAATTTGGATGAATTCAAATTTGGGAGTGATTCTTCATGAACATCTTGGTATGCGACGATGATAAAGAAATATTAGATGCCATTTCAATTTATTTAGAAAACGAAGGTTATCAAATATATAAGGCTCTTAACGGCATCGAAGCTTTGGAAGTTGTGGAAGAGAAGGAAATACACCTGATTATTATGGATATTATGATGCCCAAAATGGATGGCTTAAGGGCAACAATGAAAATAAGGGAAGATAAAAATATTCCGGTAATCATGCTCTCAGCAAAATCCGAGGATACTGACAAAATAATCGGTTTAAATATGGGAGCGGATGATTATATGACAAAGCCCTTTAACCCTTTGGAGTTAATTGCCAGGGTAAAGTCCCAACTGAGGAGATATACCGCTCTGGGAAGTATGGAAACCAGGAGCAATGTTTTTAAAACGGGGGGACTGGTTGTAGATGATGAGAGTAAGACGGTTACTGTCGATGGGGAGCAAGTTAAACTCACTCCCGTCCAATATAAGGTGCTGAGGCTTTTGACTGCTAATGCGGGCAGGGTTTTTTCCATAGATGAAATCTATGAAAAGGTTTGGCACGAAACAGCCTATAGTCCGGAAAACACAGTGGCAGTTCATATCAGAAAAATTCGAGAAAAAATTGAAATCAATCCAAAAGAGCCGAAATATTTAAAGGTGGTGTGGGGAATTGGATATAAGGTGGAAAAAATATAGCTACTCTTGGGTTACTAAAACAATTGTTTTTTTTATTGCCATGCTGAGCTTTTCCTTTGGTATCACAACCTTTGCTAATATTGCGATAAAGCATGATTTCAGCCCGGCCTTTGAAAAAAGCTATTATCAGGGAACTGAATTTATGAGTGAAAGCAGTGATATCATTTATAATATCAAAGAAATTGCGGAAAAGTACAAAAGCGAGGAACATATTTTAAACGGTGGGGCACTTTCGGAAGATGACATCGTAGAAGCAAAAAGAGAGTTGTTTTATGAGTTCTGTCTCAACTCCAAAAACTATAATCCTAATTTATCAGAAGAGGAAAACTTCAAAATATTTCAGGAAACCAATGGGGATAAAATTGCAGCGACAAAAAATGAGTTGATCCAGAAACAATTGCAAAGGTATCAGACACATCTCAGCAATCTGGAAAAATACGAAGGGATCACATATTATGCCAAAAAGGGAGAGAGCGAACTCACCAACAGTACAAATAAAAGTGAAATCTATTTTCAGTCTTTACCTGCCTATATTATGTTTGAGGGTTACGACGAGCAGGTTTTTCCGGAACAAATTAAGGAAAATGTCTATTATCAATGGTTGCAATCTAATAAATATGACCATGACCCGTTAGGACCGGATGACGTAATCTATGTGGGGTTTTCCAAAACTTTTTTAGACCCGAGGATTGAAAAGTGGACAGAAAATAAAACTGTTGCCGCAAACAGCCTAAAAATAATAGCAGGCATGCTGGCAGTGCTTTTGGCAGCGTTGGCCTATCTGGTGTTTGTGATCGGCAGAAAGCCTGGGGAAGATGAGATTCAAATAAACTTTATCGATAGGATTTATAATGATATTAAGCTCTTATTGTGCATAATGCTTATCATCTCATGGATTGCGGCTATAATCCAGCTGGGCCATCTCAGATTTTACCAATTGATATTTCCCATTAGTATTGTCATTGGGTCTGTCGGTTTGGTACTGGTCCTCTCTCTGGTTAAGAGCCTTAAAATGAAAAATCTTATCTCCTATAGTTTAGTTTATACTGTCTTTTACAAGGTTTTTAAATTTTTTAAAGATATCTATGACAGCGGAAGCGTGGCCATAAAGGTTTTGGTGGTAGTGGTCGCCTATCCCTTCATTGCTGCGGCTACATTCTTTATGTTCCCCATCACCATTGGTGTGGCAATCTGGCTTGCCCACAAAAGGGTGAAGGAATTTAATGCTATTAAAGAAGGGGTGCAGAAGGTAAAAGAAGGAGATCTCCGTTACACCATTGATGTGCCTGGGGACGGGGAACTTGCTCATCTTGCCTCCGATATCAACAGCATTACCGACGGGTTAAACAATGCAATCGCCAATGAACTGAAAAGCGAGCGCATGAAAACCGAGTTGATCACCAATGTTTCCCACGATATCCGGACACCTTTAACATCTATTATCACTTATGTGGATTTATTAAAAAATGAAAAGGGCGAGGCGAAACGTAAAGAGTATATAGAAGTTTTAGAGCAAAAATCCCAACGGTTGAAAATATTGACTGACGATCTTTTTGAAGCGTCCAAAGCTTCCACTGGAAATATCCCGGTCAACTTTGAAAAAATAGAACTGGTATCTTTAATCACCCAGGGATTAGGTGAACTTGATGATAAAATCCAAGGGCGTAATTTGGAATTTAAGCTGAATCATCCAGAAGAAAAGATATATATCAAAGCAGACGGCAAATTATTCTGGAGAGCTGTGGAAAACTTGTTTGCAAATATCTTGAAATATGCTTTGGAAGGGTCAAGGGTATATATCGAGATTATTGATAGTGAGAATGCGATAACGTTGGTCATAAAAAATATTTCTGCCTATGAGCTGAACATTTCTGCGGACGAATTAATGGAACGATTCAAAAGAGGGGATGAATCCCGAACCAGTCAAGGCAGCGGCTTAGGATTATCTATTGCAAAAAGCTTGATTGAGCTTCAACAAGGTAATTTTCAGGTAGAAATTGACGGAGATTTATTTAAGGCACTAATTCAAATTCCTAAATGCTAGTGTCAGGGGGATGGGGTTGTTGTCACCTTCCTTTTCTGCTTAAAAAACCCGCCCCCTGTTTTATTTGTTACCTGTAACTTTCTCAAGTTGTCTGCTTGATAGACCATTTCGCCTGTATTTATCTAATCTTTTACTAGTCCGGCCTTTTTTCCAAGCTGTTCTCGCCGTAAAAAAGCCCAAGCGTATTGCCAACAACCCCGTCCCCTTGACACC
>JAQVXR010000007.1:19562-33082 GCA_028709045.1 Desulfitobacteriaceae bacterium
GTTGTCTGCTTGATAGACCATTTCGCCTGTATTTATCTAATCTTTTACTAGTCCGGCCTTTTTTCCAAGCTGTTCTCGCCGTAAAAAAGCCCAAGCGTATTGCCAACAACCCCGTCCCCTTGACACCCTTAAAGGACAATAAAGGTTCATGTCGAAGCAAAGGTTTAATAATCGATTGGACACAATAAAATGGGGGGTAAGCATGGATAATAACTGTTTAGAAGGAAGGAAAAAAGAAGAAGTTTTAGAAGAAGTCTATCAAAAAGGATTTGAATATGAAAAGAACTATGGAAACTGCTGTCAGAGTGTGATTGCCGCAATTACGGATATTTTTGGTATAGATAAAAGTATGGTTAAGTCAGGGTTTCTTTTTGCCGGAGGTTTTGGATTAGGCGGTAAGGGAACATGTGGAGCGCTGGCAGGAGCTGCTATTGTACTCAGTAGCTGTTATGGCAGAGATAGGGAAGGTTTTGATCAAAAAATATCTTATGGGAAATTGTACAGAAAAATTAATGCCTTGCAGCAAAAATTTGAAGAAGAGTTTAGTTCATCTTTGTGTAGCGAGGTGCAAAGAAAAATTATGGGTAGATCATTTAATCTATTAAATAAAGCTGATTACAAAGAGTTTGAAAAAGCTGGCGGTCACCAAGATAAATGCACTAATGTAGTTGGCATTACTGCTATGTGGCTTGCAGAAATATTATGGGATGAACAGCATCAATAAATATTAATAACGACAAAATTATCAAAAATGCCCTTTATTTTTATAAAAAGATATAATAAACTAGATGAGAAAACTATTAAAGTAAAGCAGATATAATATACGGAAAAATGCATAAAGCGAAAAGGGGAAATTATCATTCAAATTTTAAACAAACTATTTGTCGGAGCACTTGTTGCGTTTATTTCATTGTATTTTATTTCAACGGTTTTTCAAGCGCCGCTTGTTCTTGGATTAATATCAGCAATGGGATTCGTGATGCTTATATCCTCATTCTTGGTCCTCCCCAAACGAGAGCTTGTGCTGCCAATGATATTAATTACGCTGTCTCTAATTATTGTTCTGATCACATCTTCATCACCGGTTGTTTTTTGGGTAGCATTACGTGAGATGAGAGCCGTTATTGCAATGGTCATGCTGATTACCCTGGTCGGTTGGATTATTGGCCATCGTCCTTATGTAAAAGCTCTTATGGCTCTCGGGCAAAAAAGGATTACAACTCAATCCCGCTTTTTTGCTTTTGTTGCGGTTTTAACACACCTTATTTCGTCCTTCATGGGCGTTGGCGGAATTGCTTTTGTCTATGAAATGTTCGGTAACCAGAAAAAGGCATCTGTTTCCAAAGAGGCTTGGGACTTTACATTGAGTACTGCAATTATGCGAGGGTTTACCGTAACTGTTTTGTGGACAATTGTTCATCCGGCATTTGCCTATGTGATAGCAGGAACCAATGCACCCCTCTTACCTACGATGGTAAAAGGATTAGGGCTGGCTTTTATTGGGTTAATCATTGGTGTCGCTATTTATTTATTACAAATAAAACAAAAACAAATTTCATTGGATGTAACGCCGGACCTTTCTGTGCAAGAGGGAGAGCAACTTGACGGTCTCGTTGGTAAATTTCTCTTTTGGGTGTTATTTTTGATGGCAAGTATTTTATTTATGAATCAGTGGCTACATATAGATATCTTGCTTACCGTACCTGTTGTGATTGTAATTGTAACAACTATTTATTTTGTCAGCAACCAGTCATTGCTACAGTATAAAGAATTGTGGCTGCGATTTTTAACCGCTGATTTAGGAAAGAGGAAAAAGCAACTGTTTGTTATTTTATCAGCGGGATTATTGGTAGGAACATTAAAGCAAACGGGTTATGGAAATGTTTTATTTAATTATTTTTTAACGGCTGTTGATTTACTTAACATCAATGTTCTTATCGGCTTAACATTGGTAGTGATTCTCATGGGTTTTTGCGGTTTTCCTCCGATTCCTGCGATGGTTTTACTTTCAGGTATTTTAGGGAGCGTTCAAGTTGGATATCCTCTTGATATAGTAGCGATTTCCTTACTGCTTGGCGTCTCTGTTACATTGGTGGTTGCGCCGGTAACAATTCCGTTGCTTATCATAAGCGGCCTAAATGGGCGAAGCTTAATAGAAAATGGCTTCCGCTGGAATATTATATTTGGGGTTTTGCTGCTCATTGTAGGCTTGTTATATGTTCAATTAATGACGCTGTTTAACTAAACTACTAAAATCCGCTTCCTTGCGCTATACCACGATATTAGTGTAGTCTCCCGAAGGGAGACTGTCAACATAGGCGTTCAGGGCAAAGAAAACAAGAGGGAAAACCGGTACATAAAGGAGAAAATTTCTTGGCATTTCAACAAGATGAAATAACTGATTTATTTTCCATGGAGATAAAATCCATGGTTTTTTTATTGGATGATAAAAAATATAGTCTTTAATCTTGAATTATGGATAAAAAGGCCATATTAAAGGGATCAATACAATACTAATCAGAAAACAGACCAATATAAGAGGAAAACCAATTTTCATATAATCAACAAAATGGTAACCCCCCGGACCTAAAACCAGGGTATTAGGCGGTGTGCCCACAGGGGTAGCAAATGCAGTGGATGCTGCAGCGGCAATGGTCATAAGTACCGCATGAGGACTTGCCCCAAGGCCTTGAGCGATAGCAACGCCGATAGGTGCAAGTAAGGCTGACGATGCGGTATTAGACATAAACTGTGTTAGTCCGGATGTGAGGAGGAACATGACAATTACCAATATATATGGGCTGGGGCTTGTACCCATCATACCGATTACGGTATTGGCAATTAGTGAACCCGCCCCTGTCTTTTCCATTGCAGCAGCTAAGGGCAGCATTCCGGCAAATAAAAATATTGTTGTCCAGTCAATAGAATCATAAGCTTCTCTTTCAGTCAAGCAGCCTGTGAGAATCATGATTAATGCTCCTGCTACAGCTGTAATAGCTAAAGGCACACCTACCTTTTTTTCAAATGCCATCATTACAACCACAACGAGCAGCACTGCTCCGGCAATCCATTGCTTATTAGTTCTAAATACTTTTTCTTCCTTTTCAACATGATTAATTGATTCGTCATCTGTCCGGTTGGGGAGAAGTTTCTTACCGATTGTAACAATATAGATTATTCCTGCAATCGTGAGAGGTATACCGATAAAGGCATACTCAAAAAAGGAAAATGGGCGAAAGTCTCCTGAATCCAAAACTCCGTTGACAACAAGGTTAGGAGGGGTGCCTACCAGGGTCATAATACCTCCTAATCCTGCTGCTAGGGCAAGAGGGAGTAAACATCTTGTTTTAGAAATACCTGCGCTGCGGGCAATTCCAATAGTTACAGGTAATAGTACGGCAGTAGTTCCCGTGTTTGATAATAATGATGATAGAATTGCTGCGATCAGCATTACACCGATAATGAGACGAAGTTCACCTTTTCCTGTAGCCTTAACAACGCTATCACCTATTCTTTTGGCCAAGCCGGTTTGAAAAATAGCTGCACCGACGACAAACATTCCGGCAAAAATAACAACGTTAAGGTCTGATAACCCTGCCAGCGCTTCTTTGGCAGTTAAAACGTTTGTTACTGCTAGCAAAACAGCGACACCCATTGCAGTTACTGCCAGAGGAATAATTTCTGTAACAAAACATATTGCGGCTAATACTAAAATAATTAATGTAACTGTCGCAGCAGTCATAACCTGGTAACCTCCTCATGAAGATTTTAAAATCTCTTAAGTATAGTCTTTTACTGCGCAGTAAGTTTTATAAAACCAAAACGTGCTACTTTTGTATGCTATTGGGTTCTTTAGTTAAAAAGCCCTTGCCGGTTGGGCAAGGGCTGGTATAACCTTTTGCCCTTATATCATTCAATCACAATGACAGCACCGTTTTGGCTGTCCATCCAGTTATAGAGGAATCTGGCATGACTGGTAAAATTACGTACACACATATTTGAGCGAGGATATGTACCGATGGTTTGCAGATATTCTTTTGGCCCGGGATCTATTCTCTCGCCGTTTTGTTCTTCATAAGCTACCGGAACACCATGAATGTAGGCTCCGCCGGTAAAGCGTATGGCGAAGGGCGCATACCCTCCAATTTCCGCACTGCCCTTTTGCAGATATTCAAATCGTTCTTTTTTTTCGATGGCCTTATAATTGCCCAGAGTGGTTTCAAAAGAGTAATTTCCCGGGATTCCTGTCGTTGATAAGGTATATGATACAAGGTTGAGACTGTTTTGACCCAGTGCAAAGGAAGCCTGGTTCTGTTGATTTCTGTCTACTACAACCACATGGTTTAATTGGTTTAATGTAACAGCAGGGTCAATGAATTGTTTCGGTACATAGAAGTTTCCACCAAAGGTAGGAACGTTGACATGATAAAAATCACCGGTCTCATTTAGCAGACGTACCAACATGCCGTCCGGTATGTATCGGAAGTTGCTTCCTGTATTTGCCTGCTCATAGGCAGGAGCACTATGATAAAACCTATATCCATGTTCGTCCACTGCGGTGTTCCCCTTTTCCGGGGGGGCGCCGTTTTGGTTTTTATAATTTTTAATAAAATGTAACTCTCCCTGAGCCAACTGTTGTCTTAGCTCATTTACCGCAGTTTGCATTTTATCAAAGCGAAAAGCTCTGGGAAGACCTGCTGTTGAATGAAGATAACCTTCTTCCGGTTGATTTTCTTGGTTGCATGCTACTCTGTACCAAATATTTGATCCTTGGAATTCTACACCTTCAACTTGCTGAAGCAGTGAGATCTTGTCTAGACTATTTACCTGGCAAACAACAGTAGCATCAGGGGCAGGATCTTCTCGGATTTCCACACTGTTCTCTGCTGTGATCAGGAAATAATCATAGGGAAAATTATACTCAAAATATTGAATTGTATTATTAATTCCTTCAGGGAGATTGGTGTTGTACTCATGAAGGACAGTATTTATTTTATTGGGGCTGACATTTTCCAATAGTCGTATTTGCTGTTGTTGATTAAGGCTCAAGTTCCTATTTTCCTCTTCACCTCGTGTGTCCTCGGTAATCTTAAGATCTTCTTCAAGACTGTAACCGTTAATATTTTCCTCCACTGACTCCCGGTTGGATTTAGGTAGTTTATCCTCTTTGGGCAAAGTCTCCGACGGCCTTTCTTGATGTTTTTGGAGGGGGGGAGGGGAGCTCCTCCAAAATACAAAACTTGATGCTACTATTACTGCTGCGACTGCTAATAATACAGTTATTTTCTTATTCATAGAAATCCCCTTAATAGATATTTAAGATATATTCTTCTCTAATTTTTTTCTATTATGTGCAAAATGAAAGAAGGGGCGAAGTTCTATTATAATTAGAAAATAATGGATATAGGTCAAAAGGCATATCAGTCCATTTTAACGAGATACTAATTTTAATTGTTATCAACTTCTTAGAAAGGAGTGCTGTTTTTGAGACTTGAAATAGGTAATTTTCATGTAAAGGATATTGTTTTTGGGGATAAGACAGCTTATGCGAACGGCATCCTGACAATCGATAAAAAGGAAGCTTTGGATTTTATCCGGCAAGATGAGCACATTACCGAAGCAGAACTTTATATCGTTAAACCAGGAGACAAAGTTCGCATGTGTCCTGTAAAGGAAACAATCGAACCACGGGTAAGGATAAGCGGCGGTCCCCTATTTCCGGGGTATACCGGGGAATTACTGCCGGTTGGAAATGGAAAGTGTCATGCTTTGAAGGATTGCTGCGTTACAGTTGTGGGCAGACACTGGGGCGGATTCCAGGATGGACTGATTGATATGAGCGGTGAAGGCGCAAAATACACCTACTACTCGCAGCTAAAGCATATCGTTATCGTTGCTGATACCGATGAGGACTTTGAAAAACGGGAGCAGCAAAAGAAAAACAGGGCACTTAGGATGGTCGGTCACAGAATGGCGGAATTTATCGGTCAGTGTGTCAAAGATATGGCACCGGAAGAAACGGAAATCTATGAGTTGGATCCTGTTTTAAAGAGAAAGCCGGAAATAATGACACTGCCAAAGGTGGTACTGGTGCTTCAGCCCCAGTCCCAGATGGAGGAAGACGGCTACAATGACCTGTTATATGGCTGGGACACAAATCACATGGTTCCCACTTTTATGCATCCGAATGAGGTGCTTGACGGAGGAATTATATCAGGAAGCTTTATGCCATGCTCATCTAAATGGTCTACCTATGACTTTCAGAACTTCCCTGTCATCAAGAGGTTATATCAAGAGCATGGGAAGACATTAAACTTTTTGGGCATTATCATGTCTAACCTTAATGTGGCTCTGGAACAAAAAGAAAGATCGGCTATGTTTGTAGCCCAGATAGCAAAGTCCTTGGGTGCCGACGGTGCAATTGTGGCTGAAGAAGGCTATGGAAACCCGGACGCAGACTTTGTCGCATGCATCGTAGCTCTTGAGGATGTTGGTGTCAAGACAGTGGGCATAACCAACGAATGTACCGGAAGAGATGGGGCATCACAACCCCTGGTTACAATGGACGAAAAAATGAACGCCGTTGTCTCCTGCGGAAATGTATCGGAAATAATTGAACTTCCTCCGATGGAAACAGTGTTAGGCGAGCTGGAGGCGCTGGCCAGAGACGGTTTGTCCGGCGGATGGGGAACAGATGAAATTCTCGGACCTTCAGTAAGAAAAGACGGTTCGATCATCATGGAAAATAACGCGATGTTCTGCGGGGACCAGGTTGTGGGTTGGTCACCAAAGACGGTAAAAGAATTTTAAGGAGGTGTACTTATGGCAAAAGCGATACTATATCTAAATCAGTTTTTCGGTCAAATTGGGGGAGAAGATAAAGCAGATGTAGGTTCATCCATCCATGAAGGATTGATCGGTCCTGCTATGGAGCTTGATAAACACCTGGACGCTGAGATTACCCATACCGTAATCTGCGGTGATAATTTTATGGGCTCAAATACCGAAGAAGCAATAAATACCATCCTGGGATTTCTCGAAGGAAAGCAATTTGATATATTCTTAGCCGGCCCGGCATTCCAGGCGGGCAGGTATGGAATTGCTTGCGGTCATATCTGTAAGGCGGTAAAGGATAAATTTAATGTTCCTGTGGTTACCTCCATGCATGAGGAAAACCCCGGGGTAGAGATGTTTAAAAAAGATATTTATATTATGAAAGGCGGCAACAGCGCCGCGAAAATGAGACAAGATATAAAAAGCATGGCCAGTCTTGCCAACAAACTTATCAGAAAAGAGACCATTCTGGAAGCAGCGCAGGAAGGATATTATTCCAGGGGCGTAAGACATCAAGTTTGGAGAGATGATAAAAAACCTGCCGCAGACAGGGTTGTCGAAATGTTGATTAAAAAAGTAAACGGCGAGCCCTATGAAACAGAGTTGCCGGTTCCGAAGATGGATCGGGTATCTATTGCGCCACCTATTGCCGATTTGAGTAAAGCTAATATCGCACTGGTCACCAGTGGCGGTATTGTTCCGGTGGACAACCCGGACAGAATTCAATCCGCGTCTGCAACCAGATGGGGCAGATATAATACTGAAGGTACAGATGATCTCCAAAAAGGTGATTACAAAACTATTCATGCCGGATATGACCCGGCAGCCGCCGATGATGATCCGGATAGGGTAGCACCGGTTGATGCGCTTAAAGCTTACGAAAAGGAAGGGATCATCGGAAGGCTCCATAAATACTTCTATTCAACAGTTGGTACCGGAACAACACAGGCTGAAGCAGCCAGAATGGCTAAAGAAATGATTCCCCATCTTAAAGAGGATAATGTGGACGGTATTATTCTTACCTCCACCTGAGGAACCTGTACTCGTTGCGGTGCAACGATGGTTAAAGAATTTGAACGGGCCGGATTCCCCATTGTGCAAATGGCAAATTTAATCCCGGTGGCAAAATCTATCGGTTCCAACCGGATAGTACCGACAATTTCTATTCCATACCCCTTGGGAGACCCGGGAACAGATAAAGAACAGCAGTGGAAACTGCGCTATCACCGGGTGGGTGTAGCACTTGAAGCATTAACTACAGATGCAAAAGAGCAAACAGTATTCAAGGTAAAAATATAAGTTATTAGCTGCATAAGTCTCATCGAATAACAGGTGAGGCTTATGCTTACAGAACTCTTTAGAGGGGCGGAAGGATTGTATGAGCAAAGAAGGATACAATGCAAATCAAAAGCCGGACCACACCGTGTATGTAGTATCATTGGTTGTGACTTTTCTGGTAGTACTTTGGGCAATATTGGCGCAAACTAGTTTCGAAAATGCAGCTAATGCTTTGCTCGATTTTTTATCCAATAGTTTTGGATGGTCATATCTCATATCCATGCTGCTCTTCGTGGCCTTTGCTTTATATTTGGCATTCAGCAAGTATGGACGGGTCAAGCTTGGACCGGATGACTCCAAACCTGATTTCAGAAATGCTTCATGGTTTGCCATGCTATTTGGGGCAGGAATGGGTATTGGATTAGTGTTTTGGGGTGTGGCAGAACCAATATCTCATTTTGTTGCTCCTCCGGGAATAGAACCGGGATCGGTTGAGGCGGCCAACTTTGCGATGAATGCATCATTCGTACACTGGGGGATACATCCCTGGGCTAACTACAGTATCATTGGCCTTGCTCTGGCTTACTTTCAGTTTAGAAAAAACAGGCCGGGTCTTATTAGCTCCATTTTTGAACCTCTGATCGGTGAAGAAGGTGTCAGAGGCCCTGTGGGAAAGCTGATAGATATTTTGGCTGTAATTGCAACAGTTGCCGGTGTGGCAACTTCTTTAGGCCTTGGGACACTGCAGATAAACAGTGGGCTTAATTGTTTGTTTGCAATCCCTGAAAACCAGTTGGTACAGATTTCTATTATTTCCATAATAACTGTAATATTCATCTGGTCTGCTGTGAGTGGGATTGAAAAAGGTATCAAGAAGATCTCTGACATCAACCTTTATTTGGCCTTTGGCATATTGATTCTTTCCATTCTCGTTGGGCCGACTGTAAAAATGATGAATGCTTTTTTAGGCTCCCTAGGGCAATATCTGAACGGTTTTATCCAGCAAAGCTTGTATATTGAGCCTTTCGGAGATAATTCATGGCTCAATGGCTGGCGAATATTTTACTGGGCTTGGTGGATAGCCTGGGCGCCATTTGTTGGAACATTCATCGCCAGGATTTCCCGAGGAAGGACCATTCGGGAATTTGTTCTCGGCGTGATTATAGCACCTTCTATCGCATCATTTATCTGGTTTGCTGTATTCGGTGTATTGGGATTAGATTTATTTTTTACAGAAAGAACAACAATGGACACATTAAAAGCTGTAGCCGCTGCCCCGGAAACAGGATTCTTTATCGTAATGAAAAACTATGCTTTGGGATCTTTCATCTCATTTATTGCCGTATTCTTGTTAGGAACCTTCTTTATTACCTCGGCTAACTCGGCTACGTTTGTTCTGAGTATGTTGACTTCCGAGGGTAATTTAGATCCTACCAATACCAAAAAGGTAATCTGGGGATTGATTCAATCACTTCTTGCCACAGCCTTGCTGATAGCAGGTGGTCTGCAATCTCTGCAGACAGCATCTGTTGCGGCAGCATTCCCCTTTATATTTGTGATGATTTTTGCGTGTGTTTCCATGATAAAAGTACTCAGTCAGGAAAAGTTAACGTGATAGACGAACAAAGGAGGGAATTAACTTGTCGGAAATCTATGACCTACTCATAGTTGGCGGAGGGCCGGCCGGCTTGTCGGCAGGAGTCTACGGATCCCGGTCACGTTTAAAAACGGCAATTTTACAAAAAGGAAAACCTGGCGGTCAGGCAGCAACTACTTCAGACTTAGAAAACTACCCCGGATTTTCCCGTGGGACTACCGGCCCAGAATTAATGGGGCATATGGCGAAGCATGCGGAAAGTTTTGGCACAGAAATTTTGTCGGAAATAGTTGTGGACATGGAATTAGATGGAGACATAAAAAAATTAAAAGGGAAAAGTGGTAAAGAGTACCAAGCGAAGGCTGTTATTTTGGCACCGGGTGCTCAGCCCAGGTCCCTAAATATTAAGGGAGAACATGCTTTTCGGGGTAAAGGCGTTTCTTATTGCGCCACCTGTGATGCCGATTTTTTTGAAGAGTTGGATATAGTTGTTGTCGGTAACGGTGATGCGGCGATAGAAGAAGCCATGTATCTTACTAAGTTTGCCGAAACTGTCACCATCATTGTTATTCATGATGAAGGTATTCTCGATTGTAACAAAGCTAGTGCCGAGATTGCTTTTGCTAATCCGAAAATAAAATGGGTGTGGAATTCCGTGCTCCATGAAATCAAAGGAGACGGCCTGGTGGAAAGTGTGATAATTAAGAACATCAAAACAGGTGAGCTTTCCGAAATGCAGACTAACGGCGTCTTTTTCTTTGTGGGAACGGTTCCTAACACTGAGATACTAAAAGGAAAAGTGGAACTTACTGAGCATGGATACATCATTACCAATGATCTCATGGAAACTTCCGTCCCCGGTGTATATGCTGCCGGAGATGCCCGGGTAAAATATCTGCGTCAGGTGATTACCGCTGCCAGTGACGGGGCGATTGCTGCTGTTGCTGCGGAAAAGTATTTGGCGGAAGAGGAAGGCTTCAAAGAGAGAGTACTGAATGCCAAAGAACCGCTGATGGTGGTATTTTGGGCGCCGCAAAGTGAAGAGAGTATTGCCGGGGTTTCCACATTGGAGAAGATCGTAGGGACCAAAGAGGGCAAAGTGAAACTGGTAAAGATTGATACGTATCGCAATCAGAGAGTAGCAAAAAGATATGATATCAACGTTATACCCAGTGTATTGTTTTTCCAAAATGGGAAACTGCTTGACAAAATATATGGTGTTTTCAACGAAAACGATATTATTGAAAAAATAGCCACAGTATTTACGGAAAGCTAAAAGGGAGGTGAAAAAATGATTGAACTAACAAAAGAAAATTTTGAGCAAGAGGTATTAAAAGCAGAAGGTTTGGTGATGGTTGACTTTTGGAGTGAAAAATGTGAACCTTGTAAAGCATTGATGCCCAGCGTTCATGATCTGGCAGAAAATAACGCGGGTAAAGCAAAATTCTGCAGTTTGAATACTGCCGGAAATAAAAGGCTTGCGATCAGTCAAAAAGTTTTAGGCTTGCCGACGATTGCCTTTTATAAAAACGGGGAAAAGATTGCAGAATTAACTAAGGATTTTGCCATTGAAGATGTGGAGGCAAAACTGAATGAATTAGCGTAGATTTGTTCTTCTTAAGTGAAGGCAAAATTCAAATATAAAAATATTTAAAATAAGAAAGGAGCACGCACAATGCTGAAAGGCAAAAAGGTGGCCATTCTTGGTGACCGGGACGGTATTCCGGGACCTGCCATTGAACAATGCGTTAAATCGGCCGGCGCTGAGGTGGTTTTCTCGACAACGGAATGTTTTGTTTGAACAGCGGCTGGAGCAATGGACCTGGAAAACCAAGCAAGGATCAAAGAATTAACAGCGAAATACGGTAAAGATGATTTAATCGTTGTTCTGGGCGGAGCGGAAGCGGAAGCATCCGGCCTTGCTGCAGAAACCGTATCTACCGGTGATCCTACTTTTGCCGGTCCATTATCCGGAGTCTCGTTGGGACTCAAGGCTTATCATATATTTGAACTAAAAGATGAAATAGATCCGGCTGTTTATGAAGAACAGATCAGTATGATGGAAATGGTTCTTGAAGTAGATGAGATAGTAAATGAAGTAAAGACATATAGAGGGTAAGCCTTTTGGAGGTGATTTCATGGGTTTTCCGGTTGTAAAGGGTACCGCATATGCCTTAATTCAAGCAACAGAAATGGTGTTTCATCAAGGCACTACTCAGACATCGGAACGACGAAAAAACCCCGAATCAGAGCACTTAAAGAAATTACCTGAGCACCTTAGGAGTTTTCAGGATGCTGTCAGTTACCCACCCAATCAGGTTTACATCGGTAATATGACTCCTGACGACTTAAAGGATATTCCTCGCCCTTGGTATCAGGCGCCGGTTCCCGGCGCCTCCCGTCATGGGAAGTACGGGGAAATTATGCCGGAGGATGAATTTCTTGGTTTAATAAAAATTGTAGATGCTTTTGATCTGGTGTTTTTGGAAAAAGGATTTCAGACTCAAGTGCAAGAAAAAATTGCCGCTCATCTTGTACTTGGAGATATTAATGGCTTGGATAAACTATCCAAAGAACCCGGTGACGCGGAACAAATTAAAAAAATGGTGGATGATCATTCAGCTCAACCGCTGCTTTTTGCTGGAAAACTTGTTGGCTGTGTAAAGAAAGCTCATGAATTTGACGAAGCATTATCGGATCATGTCATGTTTGAAAATCTGGTGAGCAAAGCATCGGCAGTGTTTGTCTTAAAGCATTTGCTTGCTAAAACAGAACTACAGGCAGATCAGGTAGAATACATAGTTGAGTGTTCTGAGGAAGCCTGCGGTGATATGAACCAAAGAGGCGGGGGGAATTTTGCCAAATCTATAGGGGAAATATGCGGATGTGTTAATGCTACCGGATCCGATACCCGAAGTTTCTGTGCCGGACCCGCCCATGCCTTAGTTGAAGCAGCTGCCTTGACCCAAACAGGTATTTATAAGAATGTTGTTGTCCTCGCCGGCGGTTCTTCCGTAAAACTGGGGATGAACTCCAAGGATCATGTTAAAAAGGGCATGCCGGTTCTGGAAGATATGTTGGGGACCTTTGCTGTCCATATCGGAGAAAATGATGGCGTGAACCCGATAATTCGTACTGACGGTATTGGGCGCCATAAAATTGGCTCGGGTTCTTCACCTCAGGCGGTAATGACTGCGATCGTGGCAGATCCATTGGACAAATTAGGATATAAGATCCCGGAGATTGACCGTTATTCCCCGGAAATGCAAAATCCTGAAATTACGGAACCTGCGGGAGCAGGGGACGTGCCGATGGCAAATTATAAAATGATCGGCGCGTTATCCGTAAAAAGAGGCGAACTGGATAAAAAAGACCTTCTCAAAGCTGCAAATAGTTTTGGGATGCCGGGATTCGCTCCCACTCAGGGCCATATTCCCTCCGGAGTGCCGTTCATCGGCCATGCTCGAGATATGATTTTGGACGGTAAAATTAACCGGGTAATGATTGTCGGAAAGGGTAGTCTCTTTTTGGGTAGACTCACTAATCTATTTGACGGGGTATCTTTTGTTTTGGAAAAGAACAGCGGTGCACCCCAAGAGACAGGTTTTAACAAAGAAGAAGTGAGGCTGATGATCGCAGATGCAATGCGGGTTTTTGCCCAAGCATTCAGAGGCGAATAACAGTCTTAGCAAATCCCTAAAGGGGGTGAAACCATGAGCACAAACCGGATCAGAGAAACAATTGTTGAGGTATTTGAAGATGTGGCTGATGCTCTGGAAACAGGGTCTTTTGGGAAAAAAATTAGAGTCGG
>JAQVXR010000116.1 GCA_028709045.1 Desulfitobacteriaceae bacterium
TATCATGAAATATTATGCAAAGTTCAGAGCAAACTTTTCCAGCATTTATGGGATGTTTCACTTTCAACTTTGCATAATACTATACTTTTCATAAGATGAATTATGTGAAGCTTTGCATAATTCATCTACGATAACGAGGTCGTACTTTTCAAATCTATTTTCAAAATATCGGAGGGTCTTCGCACTATTACATTCTTTTAGTGTTGTGACCAGAAGTGGGACTGTGATAAACAATACCTTGTAACCTGCCATGCATGCCTTTAGCCCTAATGCAATACTAACCATAGTTTTTCCTGTACCGGGATTTCCGGTCATAATGATGTTTTTTCCCTTTTCAATGAAATCCAAAGTCGCTAATTCTGGCAGCTTTTTCTGCATATCCTCCGGCAAATAGTTGATTTCAATATTTTCAAGATATTGATTATAGGGAAAATGAGCATTACGAATCCGGCATTCTATAGAACGTTTATCCTTTTCCACCATCTCAAAGGTAAGCAGGCGGTGGAGAAAATCTTCATAATCTGTCGCCTCCGACATAACTTCCTCAAAATTATCTCGGATACCTTTTAACTTCAGTAAACTGCAATACTCTTTTATTTCTTCATTTAATTTAACCTTCATCTTATACAGCCTCCTTCTTCAGTTTTCCTGATTGGAGTGCTGCAAGCCGGTCATAAGCCGAAAGCGTATTTCGGGATTTTTCTGTGAGGTGGTCCGTATAAGATACTTTTATGCTGTTTTTCTTTTCCTGATTGTGTTCGCAAATCACCCTTACTTTATCGGCACTCATATCCATCGGGGAGAGCAGCTCCAGCTTCTTAAGTGCTTCAGTTACCACATCCGTGCCTTTTTCGTAAATAATTTCTAACACCTGTAGAAATGTCTTAGCATCTCCGCTATAATAATGTTCATAGAGATATTTGATATGGGTGTCCGCCTGAAGCAGTGCAGTGCTTCCATGCAGGGCACCTGGTTTTTTATGTAAGGTTCTTAAATAATGGTGGATGTCAATTTTCCAGTCATGCAGCTTGTAACTTCGCTCATGTACAGCAACAATGCTATTATCATGATAGACAATAATCTTATTTGTAAACGTCTTGATGCTTACCATCTTACCCACCAGTGTATCTGGTACGGAATAATGGTTTTGACTGACCATGATGGTGGAATACTTGTCTACCCGGTTTTCTGAGTAAAGGCAGCTCTCAAACTTCGGTAGATGGGGCAGCAGATGTTTTTGCTCTTCTTGAAATACTTCCAACGGGATATTTCCATTAGACATAGGTTGGCTGTTCAGCCGCATACATCCCATTGCCAGGAACTGGTTTGCATCTGCAAGTGTGTAAAAGCTGTCACAGCCTGGTTCACTAAATACCCGTCGTCTGACGTATTCCACGCTCCTTTCGACATGACCTTTTTCATTGCCCCTGTATATATTTGTAAACCGGAAATTAAAACCATAGTAAATAGACAATTCTGTAAGCGCTTTTGTAGGTTCCTTTTCATGCAGGCCAACAAATTTCTTTACAGCAACTCTCATATTGTCATAGACCATCATCTTGAAATTACCTTTACAGTGATCAAAAAATTCTGCATGAGACTGCTGGAATGCAGGCGTATCTTGGGCTTTGAAGAGCATTGCATAACGATAACCGCCTTTTGCCGAGGAAAATACCGCCATCTGATAGGCTTCATACCCACTACTTCCAATATCCAGCTTTACAGTCCCCCAATCGAACTCACAGACATCACCATAATCGTATTCCTGGCGGATAAATGCCTCTCTGTGCCTGTCCTCAATAGATTTAACCAGCCGTTTTACGGTGGAATAACTAATGTTGAAGTTCTTTTTGTTTACCAGATATTCATAAATATCAATTTTTTTCATTTGCTGTTTTGACATTCCGTTTGCGCGCCGCCATTCATTTAGTTCTAAACATTCATCAATGGCCTTTATCATCTCCGGCGTGACTCTCTTGGGTTCTCGGTTATCTGAATTATACTTTGGCTTCTCAACGATTGCCTGAATCAATTCTTGCTGATCTGCTTCTGGATTTATCAATAAAAGTTCTGATTTTTGTTTTTCATACTCAACTACATATTTGTTAACCGTGTCTTTACTCATGTGCAATTCTCTAGCAATACTCCTGTTGCTCATACCTTCAAGGTGTTTGAGAATAATTCTTTGTTTTTGTTTCAATGTTACCACTTCCTTTTAGGGCTCCTTTCAGTTGATACCAAAAGGATACCATATTATTGTTGGAAGTGACCTAATTTTCAATGAGCCAGCTGACCTAATATTAGATTACCATAAACAACAACAATGGGAACATTACTTCTGTAACAGGGAATGGGGTAACAACCCACTATGAATATGATGATTTAAACCACCTGGAAGGAATTTCAAGACTTAATTTGATTTTTTGTAGTTCTCCAGGATTGGTGATTTTCTGGCTTCCTAAACTCGTAAGGCTTGTTATCTCTAAGAACTGCAAAAATGTAGTGAAGTAATTTGTGTATGACGGCAACAAGAGCTACTTTTTTCTTTTTGCTAACACATTTGGCAGCGTAGAAAGTACGAAGAACCGGGTTTATGGCCTCACCTGTACGTGTCGTTCTAATAGAAGCCATTGCGACGACGGTGAAAAGTATTCTTCTACCAATGCGAGTCCCACGTTTAGAAATTTTATTGCGATCACCATTAAACTTGCCTGATTGGTTAACGCTGGGGTCAATACCAAAGAAGGCTGTAAATGCTTTGGGTGATTTAAAAAGCCTAAAGTCTCTGATTTCAGCAATCAGGGTGGCAGCTGTGATAAAGCCAATGCCCGACATAGCATTAAGGAGTTCGATATGTTGACGTGAAGTAGCAGGAAAATTATCGGACTGAATCATGTCAAGAATTTGCCCTTCAAGTTCCTTAAGATTTTTTTGAAAGTCACCATGTGGTGACCCAACCAGCTAAACATCGAATCATTCTTGTGGAGTGACACGCTATTTCACGGATAAGACCTCAAAAGAGGGATCCAGGGGGAACGTACATCTATCTCTCTGACAAAAATGATTGTAGCATGATATTCTTTGAAAGAGATCCAGAGTGTTAACTGATTCATCTGAACAATAAATAATAATTTTCAAAGAACGTTTGGGTGGATTTCTAAACCCGAACCCTATATTTATCTTACAAGGGGTGGATAATTTGAAGAGTAAAAAGATCCAATATTTCATTTTAGCCATTTTTATTACTGCTATAATTTTTTTAATAATATATTTTTTTGTCCCCCAAAAATTGATTAGTAATATTAATGAAATTGATGTAGTTAAAATAATGTATCATGGCTCAGAAGTTTCAATAGAAAATAATAAACTATTAAATATATTAAATAAGTATTATTATAGAAAAACATTTAAAGATTATTTCCCATATTCACCGGAGAAGATCGACATTGAAATATTCCTTATAGAAAAAAGAAAGCCGAAATATATTTTACTGGGTGAATTTAATATTTGGTATGAATCTGCAGATGCGGGAGCGTATAATATATTAAATGGAAAGAAACTTAAAAATGAACTTAATATAATATTTTTGAAATATCTGGATAAGCTGAAGGATTAATGGAGACGTACTATTTATTGCACAATTTTTATTAAAAGTAAGTCTACAAAATAAGGCACGCGAGAAAAAATCTACCAAAAGTAATGTTGTCTTACGTACAGAGGGTACTGCCTATCATGCGACTTCCTCTGGTTCGGGTGGACAAATATTTGATCCAGCTTTCTTATTATGCTCCCGGTACAATTTGCAGATATGACAGAAGGATCAAAACACATCAAAGAAATCGATACAGACTTCGTCTTAAGAACTTTGGAACATATCAAGGTCTATGAAACGGGGAAGATTGTCATCCGGTTTATGGATGGAACGGAGATGGAGTGTGATGGTGAATAAAAGCTTTATAATTTTGCTTACCTATAGTTAATAGTAATATTAAACAGGTTGACTAGAAACTGTTGAATTGTTATAATAATTTTGAATTAACAACAATTTTTATTTTTTAAAATAATTTATTTTAACTTTCCATTTCTTTGTAAGGTAGGAGGTAAAGGATGAATTTAGAAATGTCAAATGGTGAAAGAATTATTGCCAATATAATTAATGCTGAAAATGAAATATTGGTCTGTGGCTGGGAAGATGAAAATGGTCCTTATCATGATAGTGGCTGGAATGAATCATGGCCTGATGGTTGGAGAGATAGCCATAAATAATTGGTACTATAATTAACGATATCCAAAACGGACTATCGTTTTTTTTTAGGAGATTTATTATGTATAAACCAACATATTTAACCCCAATAATTAAGTTAACCTGTAATTGTAATTATTCATGTTACTTCTGTAGATATGCTAATCATAGACAGCCTAATAGTGATATGTCAGTTAATGATGTTAAAAAAATTATTGATCATGTTATCGAATATAATAGTAAAAACAAACATAAATATGCAAAATTTATTTTTCATGGTGGTGAACCGTTGTTGTGGGGGATTGATAGATTTAAGGAGATTATGTCTTATCAAGTGGAAAAGTCAAAAACTCATAGCATAAAACTAATAAATAGTATTCAAACAAATGGCTCATTGATTGATGAAGAATGGGCTGTGTTTTTCAGGCAGTTTCATTTTCAAGTAGGTATAAGTTTGGATGGTCCGGTCTCTATGAATGGGCATTATGGTAGAATTGACTCATATGCATCTCTTGTGCAAGTTAAAAATAATATAAAACTTCTTGAAAAGAACAATGTTGAATACGGGATTTTGAGTGTTATAACAAATAATCATTTTGGAAAAGCAGGAGAATTTTATAATTATTGGATAGACAACAACATAAAAAATATTGGGCTATCATTTTGTTATAATCCTAAAGATGAAATTGTAGTTGAATTAGACGAACTCAATGTCTTTTTAGTAGAATTATTTGACTTATATTTTCATGGAAAAAATGAATTGAATATTCGTGAATTTAACAACGCCATAAAAAAATACTATAAGAAGGTAAAAGTTGCATGCACTTCTAATTGTAGAGAAAACTGCGGCAACTTTATTACTATAGATCATAAGGGTGATGTGACATTTTGTGATGAATATGATTTGGATAAAAACAATTTAGTTGGAAATATAAATAGACAGTCTTTTGAAGAAATTATTATAAGTGATAAGTATCAGAATATTTATCGCAAAAGCATCAGAATTATTTCTAATAGATGTATAGAATGTGAATATTTAAATATATGTGGAGCGGGATGTGCGAGAAATGATATTAATGATGGTAAAGAAAATTATTTCTGTAGAACTTATATGACATTATATAAACATATTCAGGATACGATAGAGTCAATCAGATAATAAGATTAGTATAAAGTGCTAAAAATATATCGAATTTTTTTAGTTCAAGATATTTATCAGTTGGATTAAGCCTATATAATTGTGTAAAAAGAAAATGAGCCACGAACTCATATCCTCGGTTAGAATATAAGTGACAAGCAAATACCAAACCGAGGAGGATGAAATCCATGACTCAGTTTAATATTACCCTAACCGAAGAAGAATTGCACAGACTTTTTATGAGCAACGGACGAGATGAGCCGTAGCAAAATTGCTGGAAAAGATTTTTAATGAGGTCCTTCGAGGCCAGTCCACTGAACAGCTATGTGCTGAACCTTATGAGAGAACCGAACAGCGAAGGGCGTACCGCAATGGTGTTGACTCCAATCTAAGACGGCGGGTAATTCCATGAAAAGTGACGGAAATAAAAATCTGATATAGAATTGCGGAAAGCTGTAGGGGGAATTAACGCTTTTAAGGCCCAGAGTAGAAAAAAGGCAGATGAGCTTTTCCCACCAGGAAAGGGTGGGAGGATTTACTCCAGGCGATAACAACTAAATCGACTGCAGAATTTAAATTCTGCAGCCAGTACAACATCGGCCTGTCTTAAAAAGCGACAGTGCCGACAGTAGCGTCAGTTGAAGCTAATATAGCTGCTGACGCTACGTGGGGTCAAAAAGGGTCCATCGGAGAACTGAAAAAGATTTTATCTACTAGATTTTTTGGTATTTATAGTATAGCTTTAATCTCTGAGAATGGAAAAATACGGTTCTAAATTTTGTTGAAAATGTTTATTCGGATGACATTTACCTCGTTCCCATTGCCTTAAGGTTTTGACATTGGTACCTAATTTTTGAGCAAATTCCTGTTTAGTAAGGCCATGATACAATCGAGCTTTGGTAATTTTTTCAGCCTGGGTATTTTCCGGTAAGTTTTCAAAGCAACCTAAATATGAAATGGGTACATCTAGCCTGCATTCCCGGAATTTATAACGAGGGTGGAGCCACACCCAGTGCTTTGTAGATTTCTTCCTGCTTTTTGGTTACTTCACCAAGTAACCGACCGTGCTCCGGGGATTCAAATCGCTCAATTGTATCGAGTTCATCAAGCAATCCTTGCAAGGTCCACTTTTCGAATAAACCAGCATCTTGCATTTTCTTTTTCACATACGAAAGATAAATAAGCGCTACAAACTCCACGAAAAGTTTCCCATTGAGCGAGAGTTCTGAAGAAACTTGCATTCTCCGGAAATTCAGTCGATCCTTTAGGTTGCCAAAACCCTTTTCTACAATGTCCTTGCTGCGGTAAAGAGATAAAGCTTCAAATGGATCTTTCACCTCATTGGATAAAAGTGCGAAATAGCCATAGTTCTTGGCCGCTTGACGCATAGCCTCTTCCTTTGGCTTGATTTTTCGGCCTCTCTTTGGAGTCGTGGTTACGTCAAAATACTTGTCATAGTCTTTTATGCGATACTCCTTGAGTGTATTCTCCGCCAGGTCGTTGTAAAGGCTGGTCAGGTAATCATTCATGTCGGCTTGATCTTTGGCAGCCTTCTCCGGATTGTAGAAAAAATGCAGATAAGCGCGTCTTTTTGATTTGAGAACATCGCCTTTGTAGGGCCTTTCCTGTTCATAATCCCATTCTATAGTTCGGCAAAGACCGTAAGCACCAAATTGGGTTTGCAGATTCGACCACAGCTTGAGATTTTCTCGTTCTTCTTCTAATATCCCTTTGACATACTTGAGCCCCAGCTTTACACTAATGATAAACTTCTGGTGATTTTTATAAAGCAAATTGATGTTTTCTTGGCTGTAAAAGCCTCTATCCAAAATTACACTGACCTTCTTGTAGCCCATCACATCGAACTCTGCCATCAGCTGTTTTACTGTTTTCACATCCGTAATATTTCCGGGGAGCTTTCGGTAATAGAAGGGCAGACCGGACTCCTCACCAAAGAGGAGTGCCAGGTTAATTTGAGGTAGTCTGTCGTGTTCTTTATTTCTACCTTTTCTCACTTGGTTCAGCATTTCTGAATAGCTGGAGATGGATGTGATATCAAAGGCCCAGTACTCTTTTTCGATGCGACGCTTGCCTTGTTTTTTAAAGAACTTCATTCGCCCTTCTTCATCAATTGACTGAAAAAGCTCACTGCTTCGTTGTGAGGGAATATCATCACCATAGGGGTGGATGTGAAGTCTCTGCCAATGGGAAAAGCGGCTAAGTGCGTTGCTCTCTTCTAAAATCAGATAGTAGGCTATGGATAGGATCTGCTTGTAGTTGTCGGGAAAACAAGACTTAACATCTTCAGCTACACCGGTCAGTTGGCCGATTTGATCCAGCAAATAGCTTGCACCATAAAAACTCCTCCGGACCTTTGTGATCGGCACAGGGCCAGGTCTTATTGGAGCAGCAGATTCCTGTTCCTGACTTCTTTTATAGGAACGAGTGGGTACAACCTCGCCTGTTATCGGATCCAGTTTGCCAATCAACGTTCTCTTTGCTCTGGATTGTTGTTTCTCTTTATCCCAATAGGGTTCGTTCTGGTAAACATATGTAATCCCCGTTTTATTGTTCTTTTGATAGACGAGTCCCATCCGCATCACCTCGTTACATATATTATAATATGTAACGAGCAATAAGTCTATCAAAAAGTGCTATAAACATTGATTTTTCAAGGTTTTTTAATAATTCATCGTTATGCTTTTCGGGAACTTAGGATCTAGGATTGCGGCCAGTTTACGCAAGGTAGGTAGTATTGCCATATGTTTTTCCTTTTCCAATTTTCCAACCGTATTCTCTGTAAGACCAGCTTTTTTGGCAATATCACGAATAGTCATTTCTTTT
>JAQVXR010000117.1 GCA_028709045.1 Desulfitobacteriaceae bacterium
ACCCTTTTTCTTTATCCACGGCAATAACCGCTCCGGCGCCGTTAAAAGAGGCACTGTTATAATGCTGAATTGGTAAGTAGATATATTTGTTACCGATAGTGGGTGAGAACAAGGTGTAACTGTTTAAAGGACGGGCGTAATCGAAGTCACCAGCCTTTTCCGGATTAACCCAATCTTTGCTTATTTCTGTTTCGCTTTTGTCTAAGAATTTATATAAACACCCGGTACGATCAACAACGTAAATGTATTCACCTTCAGCAGCTGGAGAACCAGGTACACCCGACCTTACTTTACATTCTAAATATGCTAACTTGCTTTTTTCGGGTAAATAGCGAATAAGTAGAGATTCT
Organism: Desulfitobacteriaceae bacterium; assembly: GCA_028709045.1. Classification (GTDB taxonomy): domain Bacteria; phylum Bacillota; class Dehalobacteriia; order Dehalobacteriales; family Dehalobacteriaceae; genus JAQVXR01. The sequence goes on from JAQVXR010000117.1 coordinate 351, forward strand.
TTATCCTGAGTATTTTCCGTGTCAATAATCATATCATTATGTAAAATAGGTGAACCGGTTACTTCTCCCTCCATTTGTTTTTTATAATTGATCTTACCTTGTAACCCAGTATCATGAATAATAAAAAAACCATTATCCGCATGTTGCTCTGAAAAACCTGTCCCATCACCATTTGCCGTTCCTATAGCAAGATAGGTTCTATTGTCATGTATATAGACTAAAGGGCTAGATGTGACCCGATATCTCTTTTTATGGTTATCACTCTCTTCATCTGAGGTTAGAGTTATTTCCCAGATTTTCTTAAAGGTATTAACATCAATAGCTACCAATTTATGATCCCTTGTTGCTTGATAGATTCTTGGTGCATGTGTAGTAACAGCATAGGTAGGAGAAGAACCAGAGGGTAATTCATGATCTGTAACAGTAACTCGATCAACAATCTTTTTCTCCTCTAGAGAAACTTTAACTAAGTCTTTCCCTGCTTGTACATAGATATATCCTTCGGCCACAATAGGCTGGCTCATCACCTTACCGCCAAGTTCGAGTGACCAATCTTCTCGAAAAGGGAAGCCTGTTTCCGTAAAGCTATCTTTGATTTGCCTGGTATTTTGATCATCAAGACCAAATTTATATGCGGCTCCGTAAACAGGAAGGACACTATTAAAAAGGAGGATTACGGCTAATACTACTACGGAAAGTTTTGAAGCTTTCACTTAGCATTGCCTCCCTTTTTCAGATATTTCTGCCACCGTTCAGGAGAAAGAAGTCTTCTATTCTTTCCCTCATTTTCAGTGATTTCCACTTTTCGTTCTTTATCAATCCAATCAACTTTGAAGTCTAACGACTCGGATAATGCTCGTAAAGGAAGCAGTGTCCGCCCGTTTTCAATTATTGGAGCAACATCAGTAGACTTAAACTCACTCTCTTTGCCTTTCTCCTGTACTCTGTAGTTTTCATCATCAATCCGAAAAACAATAGTTTTTCCGCTTCTATCTGTCGCAATAACGGTTCTCTCTGTGTCATTCCATTTTACTTCTGCTTGTATATCAACATGTTCAAAAATCGCCCGCATAGGTACCATTGTCCGGCCACGAATGATGATCGGCTTTTGATCAGGAAAGATTATCTGTTTGCCATTGATAAAAACAGTTACCTCTTTTTGCTCTAAAACCTGTTCCTGAGGATCATCCGAAAATTCATAATTGCCTCCTACATGCTGGATAACTCCTCCATATTTCGCCCACTTCGTCTGTTCAATAGGTATTCCATTGACATGAGTTATTTGGTAGATATATGTTTCATTCATAGTCCAACACCCTTTTAATACTTCTTCAATTACCTCATCATTTGTTAAGTCAGGATCATTATTAATTGCAAACGTTGCAGTACCACGTGCCCCATAGTATTCCAAAAATTCAATCGTATAATCAGCTATTTTATACTGCGTTTTGTAATCCTCATAACCAGGCAAAACCGCAAAAGTACCTACCGATACTGTCAATAGTAAAACAAAAGCAAGCATTAATACTCCTATGCTTTTTTTCATTAAACTAACCCTCCCTATCTCAATACAGGAATACATTACTTTTCGCAAGCAAGAAGAATGACGAAGTAGGTCGAATCTTGCAATAATTTAGATAACAATTATGGCAAAATCGCCTTTTTATACTCCGCCAGCTTTTCTGCTATACTCTTTTTCCGCACATCTAAAGCAGGCAGCTTTACCCCGATTCTTTCAATTAGGGTATTAATGACTTCTTGAGATTCCAAAGAAATCTTCCGATAATCCTGAGTATAAACATAATTTAAAAAATCATGCTCAAATGTTGCCGGAGGATAGAGGAAAGGTTCCTCTGCCAACCCCTTGATTTCCTTATTGATAAACTGCAAATTATCAGTTCCAATAATCTGGGTTTTATCATAATCCTTTTGGCGTTCCCTTAACCCAAACAGAACACCGGAAGGGAGCATCTCAACTGTAAGAAATTTCGTATAAGTAACCTCTTCTAAAACTACCTCGTTGAAAAAGTTTCTGCCGGAAGTGAGGAAAATCAGAAAATGAAAACCCTTTTCAAAAATAATATATCGCGAAAGCTCCATGACAAAAGTGCGCCAATGCTCTTCCATCTCCAAATCAGTAGCATTATCCTCTCTTTTGGCATCTGGCAGAAAATAAAGACTCTGTGGTAAATATTTCAGATTTTGGGAGTCCTCCGTAGTATATGAATTATTGATATACCCCTCGCCATTATAAAGACAGTTCTTGATAAAATCCTTATTCCCCTGAATGTACATAGAAAGAGCATGGCTGGTATTAAAATAAGGATGACTTACGGAAAGACAAGCTGACAGCGAAGGCACGGGGCAAACAGTTTCTACCAGAGCTACCTGAAAACCATGTTCAGCTAAGTTTAAGGCCGTCAGTAAAGCCATCCCGCAATTAAGTGTCGTATTATGCTCAGACCAAAACGTGAGAATGTTTGATTTAATATGATAAGGCTTAAAAATTTTTTCGCCCATTTTAGGTATTGCAGTACTATTCTTGATCAGATAATACTGTAGCTCCCGTTCCTTTTCCTCCAAATACTTTTCCATATCCGTCAATGTCCTGCGCGTAAAGATGAATTCCCGAATATCATCCTCATCAAAACTATCTAAAAACCAAAAATTATAAAGCTGCATTTTTAATAAGTTTACTATTAACTCCCGTTTAACAATCATTGGTTCGGGAAGTAATAAAACGATCTGACTTTTGCGGCGCTGCTCTTTAATGTTTAAGAGCATTCGTAAAAAACCTTTGTTCTTAGTATCTTTCTGTTTATCAGACCCAGAAAAATAGACCGTACTATTAATTAAAATTAAATCAGGGTCTTCTCCCCTACCTTCTTGAGCCCATGTGCTTGCACTCTCCAGCGTAGTATCAAACCCTGTAATCTGTCCATATTTATTTAAGACCTTTAGCAATTTTTTCTCTTGTTCCCTAAAGACTAGATGCGTCCTTAATAATTCATTGGATTTCCCCAATTCGCTCAATCCACTCAGCTCCGTTTCGCTGATCCTTCGTCATATTTAGCCTTTATACTACCAATTCTTCTATATGTTACCATAAATTACTAAAAGACGCAATTACTTTTTACCCCTTGCTAGTGCCTCTTTTCTGCTGTTTTGGCGAGCCTTTTTTACACAAAAAGACCCGAGAGGACAACCTTCGCAAAGGGGTTTCTTTTGGCAAAAGCTTTTAGCCTGTTCCACGATTAAAGCATGAAACTCATTATACAGATCTAAATCTCTAGGAAGCTTTCCCTCTATCAATAACCTGATCCCATCATAAGTAGAGGGTAGTTCATATCCTAGTCTGGCTAAAACACGCTTAGTATAGGCATCAACAATAAAAAAGGGTTTCTCTAAAGCATAGGTTAAAATGGAATCGGCGGTTTCCCTGCCCACTCCTTTCACACTTAATAACTCCCGACGTAACGCTTCTCCCTGGTTTTTCATCACTTTATTCAAATCATAACTATACTTTTTTAACCATGCGGTCAAAGCCTTTAAATAAATAGCTTTTTGATTGTAATATCCGCTTGGTCTGATTATTTCGCCAAGTTCTTCCTGAGAAACAGTCTCGATAAATTCCGGCGATAATCTCTCTCCAAAATTAGCGATCGCCTTCTCCACATTTGTCCAGGCTGTATTTTGCGTTAAGATAGCCCCGACCATCATTTCAAAGGTGGTCTTGGCCGGCCACCAATTTCTGGGGCCATAAAAGTCAAGTAATGTTTTATAGACTACCCTTAAATCTTGCATCACTATCACGCTCCCAAAATCCCTAACCTGTAAATCACAAAAAACTTAGCTCCATAATCATTCACCAAAGATTTGCCCTATCCTTTGATTTATCGCGGTAATCTTCTTGTTTAGCTCTGCTCTCCCCACTATTAAATCAGTCTGCTCAGAGAGAGCATATTTTTGTTTTAACATTAAAATACGATAGACACTCTCGTCTATTCTCTTTTCCGATAGATCCCCATTTATAGCAGCCTTTTGTAAAGCCTTAATTACAATCTCTTGTTTGGCAAAATCATGACAAACCAAAACAACATCACTACCCGCTTGGATCGCTTTAACTGCAGCCTTGCCTAAATCATAATTTTCCGCTATTGCTCCCATGGTTAGATCATCTGTAATTACCACACCCTCAAAGCCCATTTCCTCTCTTAAAAGATCCGTGACTACAATTCTCGATAAGGTTGCTGGATTATCAGGATCAATTTGGGGTAAAAGCAAATGAGCAATCATGATCGCATCAACGTCATTGTTAATGGCCTCCGCAAAAGTCAGTAATTCAAAGCTCTGCAGCCGCTCCAGGGTATGATTTACTCTAGGTAGCCCAATGTGTGAATCAACGGAAGTATCGCCATGCCCAGGGAAATGTTTGACCACAGAAATAATATTCTTGGCCTTTAATCCCTTCATGGTTTGAATTCCTAATCTGCTAACAAGATCAGGCTGGCTTCCGAACGCCCTCTCTCCTATCACAGGGTTTTGGGGATTACTGTTAATGTCCAGCACCGGCGCAAAATCCATATTAAATCCCAGGAGCTGCAATTCCTCACCGATAATATTCCCGACCTGGTAAGAAATAGCGGGATTGTTCATCTCCCCTATCTTACCACTTGCTGGAATACTGGCGAATTTCTCCGGCAAACGCGAGATCGTACCTCCTTCTTCATCAATTGACAGAAATAGTGGGGCCTTATTCACAGCATTACTTTCTTTTAAAGAGTAAATTAACTCTTTAACCTGCCCGACATCTCTGATATTCCTTTTAAAAAGAATAAACCCACCTACTTGATAGTTTTCGATTAAATCTTTAGAATGAGCATCATTTTCGTAACCTTCTAAACCTACTAACACCATTTGTCCGATTTTTTCCTGCAGAGACATCGTTGCCAACTGGTCTTGCAATGGGTCAAGTGCTTTTTCTCCTAAGTTTTGACTATCCGGAGCAACAGGTGCTGTTGGTACTGCGTTTCCGTTATCATCACTCCAATCTTGTGCATAGCCATAGCCTAAGGAGAACGAAAAAAGCAAAATTAAAATAAAAATAACATAAGTTTTCTTCATAAACCGACTCCCCCAATTTCCTTCAGAAATTTGGAACATAGAAACTGAAAACACAAGAACATGGGAACTTGGGACTGTTATTTAATTGTCAAGTATCTCCTTATAGGCATTCAGTTCTTTCGCTACTCTGAGAAACTCCTGATTCATTTGTTCTTTTTCTTCTTGAGCTAAGGATTCAGCTAATTTTCCACTCAAAAAAGCCAATTCTAATTCTAGGCGTCGGATCTGATTACTGATATGTTCGAAGTTTACTCCCACCTCAGCCTTTAAAGATTCCTGCTCACTCTTGTTTAAATAGTATTCATATTCTCCATCATAACACTTTAGCCTCTGATTTTGCAGGTGCCAAATCCTGTTCGCTAATCTCTTGGTAAAATACCGGTCATGAGAGACAAATAGCATGCTTCCTTGGAAATCCTCCAAGACCTCTTCCATCTTCTCGCGCGAAATAATGTCCAGGTAATTTGTGGGTTCATCTAAAATTAACAAATCCGGTCCGGACAAGATTAATTTGGCAAAGATCACTCTACACTTCTCACCCATACTCAAGTTGCTAATCTTTTTATAAACATCATTCCCTCTGATGAGTAAAGAAGCTAAAAGTAGTCTTGCTTCGTCCACTCTTACTCCGCCTAATGTTAAAACATCATCTAAAATGGTTCTATCGCCGCTTAAATCACTAAGTTCCTGAGCAAAATAACTAATCTTTAGTGAAGGATTTGTGGTTACCGCACCTTGATAATCCTTGTCAAGATTAGTGATGATTTTTAATAAGGTAGTTTTGCCTACGCCATTACCCCCAAGCAAAGCAATTTTATCTCCACGCCGGATATTTAGAGAGACGTTTTGCATAATTATTCTGTTCCCGAATTTCTTGCTAAGATTCTGTGCCCTGATTAAGATCGGCGGCAATTTTCTTTCCGCAAAGCCTTTATTAATAATCTCAAAAGCTGGCGATACCACTTTTTGCGGCTTAGCAATTCTGTTATTTTCCAACCTTTCCAGCTCTCTTTGTTTCGCTCTCATTACACTGGTATGTTTTTTAGCCTTAGCTCGATAAAAGTCATCCTGCCCCGCTGACTTGTGCGCACTGGCATACCAATTTTTCCGATCGTGAACCATTCTTTTTAAATCTTGAATTTGTACCTCTTGTTTTTCGTACTCTTTCTGGGTATTCTTTTCTTCATTCTCCTTTTGAATTTTATATTCGCTATAATTCCCCGGATGCTCCCGAAGTTTTTTGAATGTAAGCTCCCAGATTTTGTTGACCACATTATCAAGAAAATAACGGTCATGAGAGATTATTAAGATGGGTTTATTCAAGCTGTTTAAATAATCCTCCAGCCACTGACAACTCTCCGTATCTAAATGATTCGTTGGTTCATCTAAAATCAACAAATCAAAATCACTGACTATCACCTTAGTTAACAACAGCTTGGTCTTTTCTCCCCCGCTGAGACTTCTAGCCTCCTGCTGCCAAAGCCTTTGATCTAAACCAATTTTATTTAAACTCCTTTTCGTCAAGGCATTTGCATCTTTAATTTCTTTAAACTTAAGCTGACCCCCGTTTGTTTCAATCGTTTGATATACTTCATTATAAACTGAAACTCCTGCGGCAAATTCCGGATACTGCTCCCCATAAAAAATTTTCAGGGAAGCCGCATAGTGAATGTTACCGTAATCACTTTTTTCCTTTCCCGATAACAATTTAACCAGTGTCGTTTTTCCTACTCCGTTTGTACCAAGCAAGCCGATTTTATCTTCAGAATTTATTTTGCCGTTTATCTTCTCAAATACAGTTTTGCCTGCATATCCTTTACTTAAGTTTTCAAAAGTTAAACTCACCATACCAACTCCTAACATTTTAGCTTAATTTAAGAGGTGATAAAAACAAAAAACCGTAATAAAACACCATGTGTTTTATTACGGTAAATAGCAGCAATGCTCAATAAGTAATACTCAGTTTTATTTAAGCACTACTTACTAATAAGCCATCCTAAAAAATAATAATTTAAATAACATAAAGACACGTTTGTGTTTTTAACTATCACCTCTTAAATCTGTAAACAGATTTAAGACGCTTATTCAATTTAGTTATTAGTTAAAAACACTTTCTTCATTAATATATACCTCTTCTTTTTATTTTAATAATTATGTAATGACTATCTATTATTACTTCTTTATTTTATCATGTTTTTTCTGTCCATACAAGCAGGGCTGTTATCTACAGGCAGGACATAACGATCGCGTCCGGCACCGTATCCGGCTAAGGTCATCAGCACCGCAATCACCATCAAGAAGATTATAGGCACTACCCAGGAATATGTAAGATCAAACAGCCACCCGATCATCATTGGTCCTATGGCAGCTAAGAGATACCCTATTGATTGAGCCATACCGGATAATTCCGCAGCTTGTTGAGCATTAACCGTACGTAAGACGAATAAAGTAAAAATCAAACTCATACTGGCTCCTTGCCCAAGACCAAGCACGATAATACTAAGAACCAGCAGCGACACATCTCTGAAAATAAGCAGCCCGCCTAAACCGGCTAAATATAAGGCACCAATAAAGAGAACCAGTTTTTGTTGGTTCGGTAAACGTTCGGCCAAAAGCGGAGCAGCAAATGTAGCGGGTATACCAATAAATACTACTAAGGAAACCAACCAACCGGCCAACGTTAAATCAAGACCATAACTGTTTAAAATCTCCGATAACCAGGCCACCGTTACATAGAAAGAAAAAG
>JAQVXR010000118.1 GCA_028709045.1 Desulfitobacteriaceae bacterium
CGGCGGGCAGCGCTCATTTGGGAACTTGCTCCGGTCATCCAAGGAAGAATTGCCGATCAGGAGATGGACGATTTATACCGGCAAGTGGAACTTCCCCTGGAGGATGTCTTAGCCGGGATGGAAATTACCGGTGTAAAAGTGGACTCATCTCAATTAAAAGTTATGTCCGGTGAAATGGAGGGAGCAATTGAAAACTTGAGCAGGGAAATCTACCAACTGGCCGGAGAAGAGTTTAATATTAATTCTCCTAAGCAGTTGGGAGTGATCCTTTTTGACAAGCTGGGACTTCCCCCCATTAAGAAAACTAAAACAGGTTACTCCACCAATGCGGAAGTTCTGGAGAGACTGGCGGAACAGCATGAGATTGCCGCCAAAATTGTGGAGCACCGGACGCTCGTTAAGTTAAAGTCCACTTATGTGGATGGGATGCAGAGTCTAATCAACCCGGAGACAGGGAACATCCATACATCATTTAACCAGACAGTAACAGCTACCGGGCGGCTTTCTTCAACTGAACCAAACCTGCAGAATATTCCGATCCGGATGGAATTAGGCCGGCTGATCCGTAAAGCATTTGGCCCATCCCAAAATGGCAATATACTTCTGGCAGGCGATTATTCTCAGATTGAACTCAGAGTGTTGGCTCATATTTCCGGTGACCCGGTATTGCAGGAAGCTTTTCGAGAAGATCAGGATATTCATGCTAGGACAGCTGCTGAGGTGTTTGGAGTACCAATGGAGGAAGTCGTTCCGGAAATGAGAAGAAGAGCAAAGGCGGTCAACTTTGGCATCGTTTATGGCATCAGTGATTATGGACTGTCCCGCGATTTGGGTATTACGCGCAAAGAAGCCAAAAAATACATCAACAATTATTTTGCCCGCTATCAGGGAGTAGCGGAGTACTTGCATCGGGTAATTAAAGAAGCCAGAGACAAAGGCTATGTGACAACTTTGCTAAACAGGCGTCGTTACTTGCCGGATATCTACAGTCCCAATTTTAATATACGTAGTTTTGGTGAGAGGACAGCCATGAATACTCCTATCCAGGGGAGTGCCGCCGACATTATCAAAATAGCTATGGTCAACATTCACCAGGCATTTCAAGAGGCCGGTTTTAGATCAAAAATGATTTTACAGGTGCATGACGAATTAATTTTTGACGTGGTGCCGGAGGAAATCGAAATTGTTTCGAAGATAGTCAAGGAGTTAATGGAAAATGCCATTATTTTAAGTGTACCACTCAAAGTTGATTTAAAATCGGGCATAGATTGGTACAGTATGAAGAGAATGTAGGGGGACAAAAGATGCCGGAACTTCCTGAAGTAGAAACTGTGAAACGGACGCTCTCAGAATTTATTATTGGTCGATCTATTATGGCGGTAACGGTACACAAGGCATCTGTGATAAAAATACCTGAAGCTGAAGAGTTTGCCGCATTGGTTACCGGAAGAACCTTTGATTCGGTAGAACGGCGCGGCAAGTACCTGCTCCTTAACTTATCTGGTGGATACCTGATGGTGGTTCATCTCAGAATGACCGGCCGTCTTGTCTATATCAGGGCAGAGGAGCCGGTGAAAAAGCACACACATGTGATTTTTCATCTTGATAATGGTTATGAACTGCGTTTTACCGATCAGAGACGCTTTGGCTGTATCTGGGTGGTGGCGAAGGAGGAGAGAGATAAAATCTCCGGTCTTTGTTCTTTGGGGCCGGAGCCTTTAGGAGTGGAATTTACCCGTGTATTACTAGGAGAAGCTTTGCACGGCCGGCAAACAAAAATAAAGGCTTTTCTTTTAAATCAGAAGATTATTGCCGGCATTGGGAACATATACGCAGATGAAGTATTATTTGCCAGCGGTATTCATCCGGAACGCAGAGCAGGGTCATTAAATGAAGAGGAAATTAAACGACTCTATATTGCCATCAGGGATGTTTTAAGTACGGCAGTGCAACACCGGGGGACATCTTTTAGTGACTATGTAGACGGGCGCGGCGAGAAAGGTTCGCATCAGTTTCACCTTTGTGTCTATCAGCAGGTAGGCAAGGAGTGTCACAGGTGCGGGTCAAAAATAATCAGGACGAAAGTAGGAAGCCGTAGTTCTTACCACTGCCCCGAGTGCCAAAAATAGATTAGTACCCAGCTAAACCTACTTGTGTGGCACAAACATGCACACAATTCCTTCCTTCTCATATAGTAGTTATTGTCAGTGACGGGCAGGGAGGGAATAAAGTGGCAAGCATTTCATTGATTCTTTTTGCGCTGGCAGTTAGTCTGGATGGGTTTGGAGCGGGTTTTGCTTATGGAATGAGAGGCATTGTTATTCCTCTTCATTCTCTTTTAGCAATCAGTGCAACTTCTTCTTTGGCAATAGCAGTGTCAATGATTTGCGGCAATTTCATTGCAGGTTTCATTCCGGTAAATGTGGCAGAAATTATTGGCGCAGTTATTTTGGGTATGATGGGTCTGTATATGCTGGTCCAGGTTTGGGTGAACGGGCGGGCAAAGAGTGAGCGGCTTCCCGGCTCAGAGGAAATGCTGGTACATTTTCGGATCCCTTCATTAGGTATTTTGGTGCAGGTGTTAAGGGAACCTTCCAAAGCCGACTTAGACCATTCCGGTGTGCTGAGCGTACGAGAAGCTTTTCTCCTGGGTTTTGCCTTAGCGATGGATGCTATAGGGGCAGGATTTGCTTTAGCCGTTGCCGGTTTCCCGCCTTTATTGACAGCACTCTACGTTGGTGTATGTAAATTTTTATTGGTGACGGTAGCTGTTAAAATAGGCAAATTTAGTTCCAACAACTGGTTCGGGAAAAAATTTTCATTTATTCCAGGATTAATTTTATTGATGATAAGTATTTCTAAATTTCGGTGAGGAAAATTATGAAAGTAATAGGATTAACCGGCGGAATCGCCAGTGGAAAAAGTACTGTTTCCAGAGTACTGAAAAAACAGGGAGCAAAGATTATTGATGCTGATATCATTGCCAGGGATATCGTGCAACCGGGATACCCGGCCTTGGCGGAGATCGAGGAAGCCTTTGGCAAGGGAACTCTTCTGCCTGACGGAAGGTTGGATAGGGCATATCTCGGGAAAAAAGTGTTTCAAAATAAGTCCCTGCGAAACGTTTTAAATAGTATTACACACCCTAAGATCAGGGAACAAATAATAGAGGAGTTGAAAAAAATTGAAAGGGAAAGTCCCGAAGCGATTGCTGTGGTGGACGCTCCTTTATTGATAGAAGCAGGGCTTTTTGATATGGTAGACGAGGTATGGCTTGTAGCTCTGCCTGAGGAGATGCAGGTTATCCGTTTGATGAACCGGGACGAGCTTTCTCAAGAAGAGGCAAAAAGGCGTATCGGGTCTCAGATGTCTCTTGCAGAAAAACAAAAATATGCCAAACATATTATTGACACGTCCGGGTCAATCGATGATACTGTTAAGCAGGTGGTTAAACTATGGAAAGAAGCGCGATCCGGCATGACCCCGGCTTCTTCTACATAAAGTTTACTACCACTAATTTTTAGGAGTTGACATGGTTGTTTCGTTTTGCCCGGCGCATGATCAGACGGTTTTTAATAATGGTTTTGCTGTTTGCTTCTATATATTTTATTTACCACAGCAGTCTGGTACAGAGATTTTTTTATCCGATTCCCCACAGTGAATACGTATTCCAATACTCAACCATGAATGGACTGGATCCTTACCTGGTAGCAGCGGTAATTCGGGTAGAAAGCGGTTTTTTAATTGAGGCGGAATCAGGTCCCGGCGCCAGGGGGTTGATGCAGCTTATGCCGGAAACCGCAAAGTGGGCTGCAGGGAAAATGCAAATTGAGTATAGCCCGGAAATGCTATTTGAACCGGAGTATAATATCAGAATGGGCTCTTGGTATCTGCGTGAACTTATAACAAAATTTGACGGTAATCTTGTCGCGGCGCTTGCGGCATATAACGGTGGGCAGGGGAATGTTTCCGCATGGATGAAAGAAGGCATCTGGGATGGAGAATATAACAGCTTAGATCAGGTACCGTTTTCCGAAACAAGGGATTATGTCCGACGTGTATTAAATAATTATCAACGTTACACGAATATATATGCTGATAATTCTGGGTGGTAATACCAAGGTTTTTTTCGGTTAAAAAAGGGAAAATGGGAAATACATTGAATAATATACATAACTTGATTCGTAACAAGGAGTGGAAATGTTGAACCTAAACGAATTTAATACTATGGCCAGGGTTGCCGAGTTTCAAGTGGAAAAGAACAGAAAATTTCTTTCTGCTACTCACGAAGAAATTCAAGTAGGAGCCACAACGGATATTTATTTTGTCAAAACGTTAGATATTTTACGTGCCATGGGACTGGAAAATACGACAGTTACAGCAGAAATTTTTGCACGAAAAAGCGGTGTGATAGCCGGAGTAGGGGAAGTGCTGAACCTCCTTAAGGATAAGGAAGTGGAAGTATGGGCACTGCCCGAGGGAACTGAGTTTCAGGGTAAAGATGTCCTGATGCGTATCAAAGGAAAGTACAGTGAGTTTGGTCTTTTTGAAACCACCCTGCTGGGCTTTCTCGCAAGTTCCAGCGGCTGGGCTACCGCAGCGAAGCTTGCCAAGGAGGCAGCAGGCGACTGTGCGATGTCCTGTTTTGGGGCAAGGCACGTCCATCCCGCAGTTGCCCCTGTGATGGAGCGGGCTGCCTTGGTAGGCGGCGCCGATTCCGCCAGTTGTATTCTGGGGGCAAAATTGTTTGGTCAGGAGCCTGCCGGCACTGCTCCACATGCCCTGATATTGATTGTAGGCGATACCGTGGAAGCGGCTCTAGCGTATCATCAGGTAATACCGTTAGGCGAGCTAAGATTAATTTTAGTAGATACATTTAAGGATGAGGCAGAGGAGTCACTACGTGTGGCTCAAGCTTTAGGTAAGGACTTAGATGGTATTCGACTTGATACCCCCAGTGAACGAGGAGGAGTTACTCCTGATTTAATTAAAGAGGTTCGGCAGCGATTGGACAAGGCCGGGTTTAGCCATGTGAAGATTTTTGTTTCCGGCGGCCTTTATCCAGAGAAGATCAGCCTTCTTAAACAAGCAGGTGCCGATGCCTTTGGAGTAGGAAGTTATATTTCCGGGGCCTCTCCAATAGACATGACGATGGATATAAAGGAAATAAGGAATACACCTATTGCGAAACGCGGACGAATTCCAGGTATTTTAGATAATCCCAAACTGGAAAAGGTAAAATAATTTGAGAGCACCGAAAGCGGTGCTTTTAAATTTTATTTCAATTATTTAGTTTTGGCCAGGTATTGTCACCGTAAGCTTTTTCTTTTAAAATTAATAAGAAGTGAAATAAATAAAAAGGTAAACATCTATGAAAAAGAAACAGGTATTTATTATTTTATTGATGCTTTCGCTTTCAATATTTTTAACCTCTTGTGCTGATACGGAAAACGAGGCAGAGCCCATTGTGGGCGCAGGTACTCCCGAAGGGTCTGTGGCCTACGTTCAATTAAGTACACCGGTAGACTTTATTGATCCGGCTTATGTTCAAAATGAAAGTGAAATTACCATTGCAAAAATGATTTTTCAAGGCCTGGTACGGGAATCATCCACCGGCGAAGTGGTTTCCTGTGCGGCTGAAAAATGGGATGTCTCACCGGATAAGAGGACATATACTTTTTATTTAAAAAAAGGGATATTCTTTCATGACGGTAAAGAAGTGACTGCCGACGATTTTAAGTTCTCTTGGGAAAGAGTGCTCCGACTTAATGCTCCTTCGGCTTATCTTTTTAATTCAATCCAGGGTGCAGCGGAGGTGATTTCCGGTAATCAGAAGCAAGCGGTTGGCATTAATGCGGTAGATGATTACACATTAAAAGTAACTTTAACCGTTCCCCAGGACAACTTTGTTTCTTCTTTGACTCATCCGGCGGCAGCGGTTCTGGACCGTTATGAGGTAGTGGAACAAGCTGTTGATTTTGCCAAACCGGGAACATTGAGTCAAACGGGAAAAATTCCAAGCGGAATCGGCCCTTTTGAACTGGTTGAGTGGGTCGATGGTCGGATAATTGCTCTAGGGAAAAACAATAATTATTTTGGTACGAAACCTGTATTATCACGGCTAGAATTTAATTTAAATCAGCCGGTGCAGGATGCGGTTTTGCAGTTTGTAGCCGGGGGCATAGATATTATTCAGGACTTGATTCCCGGGGAAACACCTAAGCTGCCTGAGCAGGCAGGTACAATTGAATTGTTTGAAAAACCTATGCGGCAGTTTCGTTATGTAGGAATAAATGCCGGCTTACAGCCTTTTACCAATAAGGCTGTTCGGGATGCTATCTGTAACGGAATTGATGCATCGGATGTTTTAAAGTCGGTGCGAGGAACCGGTGGAGAAGTAATACCTGGTTATATTACTGATTATTGGTATCAAAAAACATCTTCCCGGAAAGCCCCCGCTAATACAGTTCCCCCGGCAAATTCTTCTTTAGCCAAGGGACTTCCGGAACTAACCCTGTTTTGCGGTCCTACCGAAGAGGACAAGATGGCCGCTGAAGCTATTGTTAAGAACCTCTCCAAACATGGGTTTAAAGTAAAAATCAGCTCTCTCTCAAACCGGGATCTACGCAAGGCAATCCGCAGTGGTGAGGCGGCATTTTTTACTGCAGAGTTTGTGGCGCGCAGCCCTGAATTGGATATATTTTTCAGCGAACAAGTAGATTCTCGCTGGCAGAAAACCATTAAAAACCCGTCTTGGGATCAGCTATTGGCAAAAGCGGTACCTATGAATGAGGCGGAAAGATTGAATATCTACCGACAGTTGGAAGAAGAGTTATTGAGTGATGCCCGAATTTGCTATCTTTACGGGTATAAAACTGCTGCAGTTGTTGCTAAGGATATAGAAAATTTTCATATTTCTCAAGGAAATAATATTTTCTTTGACAAAATTACCATAGCCAAATAATGGTAACGAATAAAACTGAGCCGCAGTGTAACAATATGGTGGGAGATCCAATTATGGAGGACTGCCCATGGTTGATTATAAGTACCATGTGATTACACTGGTGGCAATTTTTTTAGCCCTAGGCATTGGCATACTGATTGGCAGTATGATGCTGGGTGGCGATTTTGTGGTGGAACAGCAAAAAAACCTTATTGATCGTTTGGAAAATGATTTCCGCCAAATGCGAGTCCAAACCAGTCTGGTAAAAAATGATTTGGCCGCCGCGAAAGAAAATATTAAAAACTATCAAGACTTCTGTCAAGAGATGTTGCCCATACTTGCTAAGGACAGATTAAAAGGGCTGAGGGTGGCGGTAATTCAAACCGGCAACAGCTTTCCCATTGATGATATTGACAGCTTGCTCCAACTGGCCGGAACGGAAGTAAAATCGGTTACTACAATTCTGGAGGATTTTACAATCGCCGATGTAAGCGCTAATTTTCCTGAGGAAATTTTGAAGGGAAGCCAATTGGTACGGCTCTTGGGGGAAACTGTACTCTACGGTGACAGCGCCAATTTGGTGCCGGTTCTTAAGGAGAAAAAACTAGTTAGTACCACGGGAACCTTTGGAGAGCTTGTTGATGCCGTAATAATGGTAGGCGGAAGCCAGACAGACCAAGGAGAACAGGCGAAATGGCTGGACGAGCCATTGATAGATTATTTCTTAGAAAACGAGATCAGAGTTATTGGCGTGGAACCGAGTAATGTTGTTCATTCATATATGGGTTATTATCAGTCCAAACCGGTAGCAACGGTTGATAACATTGAAACGGTACCGGGAAAGATCGCTTTGTTATATGCTCTTCTAGGTCAGGAAGGAAATTTTGGCATAAAAAAGACTGCGCAGCGTCTAATTCCGGATCTGCTGAATTAAGCTTTCCTCATGCTAAAAATGCAGAAGGTTATTGATTTAGATTCGGGGTTTTGTTATAATTACAGGCGTGACTTAGGGCAACAAGGGTTTGCAGCATATCTTTTTATTTGAGAAGTTACCTTCTTGAAAAGAAGAAAAAAGTGTGCTACAATATGCCTTGGTCAAAAAATTTAATCGTGTCGGAGTGGCGGAACTGGCAGACGCGCACGTTTGAGGGGCGTGTGGGCAACCATACGGGTTCAAGTCCCGTCTCCGACACCA
>JAQVXR010000119.1 GCA_028709045.1 Desulfitobacteriaceae bacterium
GGTGACCATCACCAGCTGGCCGAAAAAATGCTCTATCTTTTTAGAGAACAGGAAGCCGCGAAAAGATTAGGGTTGGCCGGGCAACATTTTGTAAGAGAAAAACATAACATCACGATCTTAATAAAAAATTTAGAACAGATTTATTCCAATCTTTTAGGAGGTAGAAACACTTGTTAAATAAAACATCTGTTTTTTTAACCTGCTGTTTAGTATTTGTGGCATTTACTAACCTAAGTACCTTTACCATTAACAGGTTCGGCATATCCCTGCTGCCAGTTTTATTGATGCTTATAATAATTACCCTTTGTTTAAATGCTTTTTCCAGCAACAGTTTCCGTCTTTTCAATTACCAAGTAAGCCAATCCTATGTGCCCGGTTTTTTTTTCTTATCTTCCTGTCAATCGGCTTGGTTAATGCCAATATGGACAGATGTGCCGATGACATTTATGCCTTGATAACAGGTTTTATCGTTTACCATGTTATTCTCTTTACCATTCAAAAAAAGAAAGACCTGGAAAAAATTTTCCTGGTAATTATTTTATGTGCACCATTACTGACTCTTCAGGGAGGACTTCAATTCTTAAAAGCACTGTCTTTAAATCCTACCGATTTCAGTATTAGGGCCAGCGGCTGGTGGATTGACCCTAACACCTATGCATTTATCTTAAATTTCATTTATGTAGTATCCTTTTACTTTCTGGAAAAGGAACAAAGATTACTGCGCTGGCTGGGATATTTATCCCAGGTGTTTATTACCGTTGGTATATTGTCATCATTATCCCGGGGAGGATTGTTAATTTTTTTTGTTACCACTTTTTTAAATCTCGGGACTTTGTGGAAAAGAAAAAACTACCTGTTTTTACTGCTGATACTGATTATTGCTTTTTTATTAGTATGTATAGTTAATAATCTTTCCTTGGCTACATTCGGAAATTATAACATAGAGAGGTTGTTTTTCTTCGGTCAAGAAAACCAGGAAGACTTCTCTAACGGAAGACTTGCTACGGCACTTACCGGACTTATGATTTATACCCGCCATCCCCTGGTGGGAGCAGGGTTTGGAAATATATTGGACTATGCCAATATGTTAAGCCATTTTAAGCTGTATACACATAACATGTATATTGAAATTCTTGCAGTGAGCGGTCCCTTGCCGCTGTTATGCTACTTATTTATGCTTGTGTTTTTATGGTATTCCACATTCCGCACTAAAGCTGATGGATTAAAGGCAGCTGTAACAATCCGGCATTTTATGATCGCGCTCGCTATCATGGGGGGATTTTCTCACTATCTTTTATACATGAAACCGATCTGGATCCTCCTTGCATTGTGTCCCGTGGTATGCCGACTGAACAGGGGGGAAGAAGATGCATTTGGCGATAATCATCTCAAGGTATAAACCTTATATTGGCGGAGCGGAAAAGCAGGCGGAAAGAATGGCTGAAGCCATGATTATGAAAGGCTTTCAGGTAACGGTACTTACCCGCAGATGGGGGACCTTACCGTCATACGAAAACAGCGGCGGTGTATCGGTACAGAGACTTCCTTTTTTGGCTTGGGGAATGCTGGCCCCATTAACTTTTCTCTGTACCTGCCTCTGGTTCTTATGGAAAAATCGCCAAAGTATCGATCTGATCCACGCTCACCAGCATGACAGCGCATTTACCGGGGCATTAGCCAAAATAATTATCGGTAAGCCTTTGATCACCCAATTTCATGGCGGGGGGCATGATGTTGGATCAGAAGTTAAACTTTTGGCTCGAGGATGGAAAGGTAGATTGATGGCACCGATGGTAATGAAATTTACCAATGCATTTATTACTGTCAGCACCAATATAAAAAATGACCTACTCATGTTAGGTTTTAAACAAAATATTTTTATTCTGCCAAACGGGGTAGATACCGAAATCTACTCTCCCTGCCCCCACCAAAAACGCATACCAATCAGGGAAGCCCTGTCCCTGCCGCCCGACACTGTCTTATTCGTATTTTCAGGGCGTCTGGAATTAGTTAAAGGAATTGATATTTTAATTCAAGCTTGGGAAGGTTTCATCCAATCATCTCATCAAAATGCCACTTTGGTTATCCTGGGAACAGGCAGCCGGGAAAAATCCCTAGGCGAGGGTATAAATAACTGTTTATTTAGAGGCCCTGTAGAGAATGTGCGGGATTATTTGCAGGCAGCCGATGTTTTTGTGATGCCTTCCCGCTATGAAGGAACATCACTGGCAGTTTTAGAAGCCATGGCCTGTCAACTGCCTGTGCTTTTAACCAGAGTGGGCGGCAACCCGGAACTTGTTGATCACCTGAAAAACGGTATTCTGATCCCACCGGAGAAACCGGAATGTTTGACTGCCTGGATGGATTTCTTATCTGACAATATTTCGTTGAGAGAAAGACTGGGAGCCAAAGCCCGGGAGACTGTCAGCCAACGTTTTTCCTTTGATCAAATTATCCATGATTATGAGGAAATATGTTATAGCGTTCTCACCGAGAAAAACCACTTAGAAAAATTTATTAATTGATTTTTTCCACGACGGGATAACGGGGGTAGATAAAATGTTAAACGGCATCACCATCGCCATTTGCACAAGAAACAGGCCAGACGACCTGTTCCGTTGTGTTCAGTCCATCGCAAATCAAAAAAACATTCCGTCGGAATTAGCAAAAGAGGTATTAATTATTGACGACGGCGAGTTAGCTGAGCATTATTTAGATGCATTCAAAAAAATACTCTCTCATCCGAAAATAAACTTGCGCTATGTAAAAAAGGATACTCCCGGTTTGTTGTTATCAAGGACTACAGCGGTAAACCAAGCCAATTTCGACATTATTCTTTTTCTTGATGATGATGTGGAGATAGCAGACAATTATCTTTCACTTTTATACGATACTTACTGCCGTTTTAATAATGTGGCAGGCATCGGTGGAATAGACACTATCATGAAATCAGGCGGCCGTTTTTGGTCGTGGATATCCCGCTTCTTTTGCCTGGATTCAGGTCACCCGGGAAAGCTTTCCCCCAGCAGCAAAAACAGTTCCATTTTTCGGTGGAATAAGATGGTGGATATTTTTGAAACAGAGTTCTTAAGCGGATGTAATATGTCATTTAAAAAATCTTCATTAAAAAACCTTCAGCCGGTGGAGTGGCTCTCAAGTTACAGTTTAGGAGAAGATATCTATCTATCATATTTGGCTCAAAAAGAAGGGCCTCTCTTTGTCAATCCTGATTTAAAAGTAAAACACTACTGGTCGCAAATATCCCGAGATAAAGCGAAAGACGTCGCCTTTACAGAGACTGTCAATCATTTTCATTTGCTGAAACTTCTAAATCCTAAATGGTGGAACTACCTCTGTTTTCTCTGGACCCATTTTGGATTGCTCATCACCAGTTTATTGTTTGAAAACTCCCGTCCCAAAGTATCCGGCTACATTAAAGGATTACATTATTTGTTTAACAGATGGTATCGGCGGCAATTCCGAAGGAGCAAAGAAACAGAAAACAGGAGTTGACAACAACTTGTCTCGGGGCAGCAGCTTAGCTAAAGCTACAGTCGGGGTGATGATCGCTACACTAGCCAGCCAATCTCTTGGCTTTGGGCGGGAAATCATCATTGCGGCGCAACTGGGCGTTACATCATTTGGCGATGCTTTTAAAATTGCTTCTTTTATTCCCATGATGTTATTCAGTATCGTAAACTACGCTTTGACAAATACTTTTATCCCGCTTCTCGCCGAACAAGAAAAGAAAACAGGCAAAACAGGCGTCAGCCGTTATGTCGCCAATGTTTCAAATGTTATTACTGCTTTGTTAGTCCTATTTACTTTGGGGGGCATGCTCCTTAATCCTTGGATCGTCAAAGCAATCGCTCCCGGCTTTACCCCCGATACATACCGCCTTACAGTCAGCCTTACCTATTGGGTTATGCCTATTATTATCCTGTTGGGGCTTTCCGGCTTAGCCACGGGATATCTCAACTTTTACCAGGTTTTTGTTCTTCCAAGACTGGGCGGCATTATCTTTAACCTATTAATCATCATTAGCCTTGTTGTGCTCGTTCCGAAATGGGGAGTGTTTGGGGCTATAGCTGCAATGATTGCCGGTTACAGTGCCCAAGTTATTTTTTTATTGATCGCTGCTTGGTATCACGGCTACCGCTTTCAAGCCGTTTTTCAGTGGCGGGACCCTTATTTATTCCGCATGTTAAAGCTAGCCTCGCCAATGCTGATTGGGACAGCAGCAGGAGTAATAGCAAAATCGGTGCACCGGATTTTTGCCAGTTCTTTGGCTGAAGGCTGTATTTCCGCCTTAGATTATGCCGCGTTGATTACAGACTTTTCTTTAGGTATTTTTGTCTCTACCATATGCAACGTTTATTTCCCTACATTATCCCGGGCTGGGAGCACGGAAAACTGGCCTGTTTATAGACAGCATTTTTTGCGTGCCACCAGTATCATCATTTACATTATGTTACCCGTTTCCGCAGGCCTGATGGTTTTGGGAGAACCAATTGTCTCGCTGGTGTTTGAACGCGGTGCCTTTGGCTCAAGAGCTACGGAAATGACAGTGATCGCTTTATTCTTTTATAGTGCAGGATTGGTGGGAAGCTCCCTGCAAAATTTTTTCAGTCAGGCTTTTTATGCTGTCCAGGACACCGTGACACCAATTATTAACGGTTTCATCATGGTAGTTTTAAACATATTTTTGACTGCAGTTTTAATAAGATCTATGGGACTGGGGGGAATTACCCTAGCCACTTCCCTTGCGGGAAGCGTCATGGTCTTCTATCTGGCAAGGCGCCTAAAAAGAAAAATCAACGGTCTTAGTTTTCAACCTCTCAAAACTACCTTTATAAAAAGTTTTATAAGTGTGCTGATCATGACAGCAGTTGTGAAAAGCTTGGATTGGTTTTTGATTTCCTCCACCGGAATGAAAAGCATCCTCCCTCTTCGGCTCTTTCTTGATATCAGCGCCGGCATTCTAACCTACTTTTTTGCACTCATTATTTTCAGATCAGCAGAGTTGTATGAGTTTCTTGCCTGGGCTCAAAATCAAATTAACTCTCATGAAATCCTGTGGAAACATAAAATCTTTGGACGGTTTGCTTTTAGGTTTGTTTTTATAGTTCAGTTTTTACCAAGTCTAAATAAAACTGTGAGTAAAATTATAGGAGGTAAAAAAATCGTGTCTTACAAAGAAAGAATTAAAAAATCCTGGAAAGCGGAAGATGAGACGTTACATTGTGCTGAAAGCAACTTTGGATTTCCCCAGGACGACTTAGAACCGGAAAAAGGAGAGAGCTGCAAGAATGAGGTAGGGGCATTCATCCCGCTTAAAACCGGCGGTTTCACCATCGGTTTTTCCGGAGAATATTCTCCTGAGGAAATTGCTACCAGATTGGTGTCAATTTCTGATTTAATAAAATGCACCAACAGTAAATATCAAATTAAACTGGTAGTCAAGGAAATTAAGTCAGAAGAATAATTGGTCAACTTCTTTTTCAGCTAAGAAATTTTTACTTAAATCCTAACATGAAATTTATCAGCCTTATATAAGGATGTCAATTTGTTGAGAAAAGATTTTTTAACAAATTATCAGCTTTTTATAAAGCTGATTTTTTTTGTTTTAAAGTAGACAAGCCCTGATAGCTGCACCTTAATGGTATTTATTTCTTAAAGGAAATGTGCAAATTTTGTCTAAATAAAGCGTGATGTTTTAATATCGACAACAGGAAGGAGCTGACATGGGAACCGTAGTTTATTTTTCATAAGTTTAAGATTTTTTAATAAGGAGGTTTACATTTGTTAAAGAAAGCAATTAGCATTTTAATAACTTTAGCTTTTATTATTTCTATTGTTCCCAGCAATACTGCACAAGCATTAACTACCAAAACCCCTGAACAAGTCAAGAACTATGCCATTTATTACGGGCAACCCGAAACAGAAAAAATAAACCAGTTAAAGAAATTTGATTTGGTGGTAATTAACCCTGACAATTTTACCACCGAACAAGTCCAAGCAATCAAAGAAAGCGGTACTATTGTTTTAGGTTACCAAGACACATTGATGGTAAGTAAAGATAACCCCCAGCTTTCCGGTCTGCTATCCGGTGACTATTTGACGGTAAACGGAAAAAGGGTGGAAACAACATCAGGGAGTACGGTACAATCGTTTCTGGATCCAAGAAGCACTCACCTCTGGGAAATAATAAAAAAGAAATTAACACACGAATTTATAATAAGGGGTTAGACGGTGTCTTTCTGGATGGCCTCAACTATTCAGAGTTCTTAGGTGAATATGTTACTTTAGACGCAACCGCTTTGCAAAACTTACAACTTGACCTTTATGCTGGGTCAAAAAACATGTTGAATCAAATCAAAACGCTGAACTCGGCAAAATATGTTGCCCAGAATAACGGTTGGCGTGAGCTGAAAAACCACACTGGACAGTACATAGACTTCCTGTTCTGGTCCGGTTACCAGGATGAATTGGGCAACTCTAACGAGTGGTTAAATAATCAGCGGGCAGAAGTACTTTCTTTGAAAAACCAATATGGGGTTGTCCCGCTGGCATACAAAGAAATTAGCCCTGAAAACACCGCCGGGATGGAACAGTTTTATTCCACAGTAAAATCACAGGGCTTGATACCTTATGCAATTCCAGGAGTATACACTGAAATTAATACTTATGATTTACCTGTTACACCACCGGACAATCCGGCGCCTAATCCCGGACTGCCCCATGCCGTAAACAGTTTTGTGATTAATTTAGGTGTTTCCGATCAGCATCTGGAAGCAATGAAAAAATTTGACTTGGCTATTGTCGGTCCGGAAATCAGCGACTATCAGCTAAAAGAACTGCAATCAGCCGGGGTACAAGTAATTGCATATATGGCTACCACCTCTATCGACCAGCAATATCCTTACTACCAAGGTATAACTGATGAGGATTATCTCTGGGTCAACGGCAAGAAAGTAGCTAACAGTAATGACTATATGCCTGACTGGTTAATGGATCCACGCAGCACCCATTTCCGCAAGATTGTTGTTGATACCATTAAAAAAGATGTTTTCGACCGGGGCTTTGACGGCGTTTATCTGGATACCCTGAATCAGGCCGCTGAATACATTGAATTTTATGTTTCCCTTGATCCAACCTCAATGGCCAAGCTCAAATCGGAACTAATGGCGGGCAGTGCCCAACTGGCCAAAGAAATTCGCGAAGCAGGGCCTAACAAAATATTAGCTCATAACAACGGGTGGCGCGAACTCGTTAATCACACCGCCCCTTATATTGACTTCATTATGTGGGAAGGCTATCAATATGAACTGGGCACCAGTGACGAATGGTTGAATCAAAAACGCAGCAACCTGATTAACTTAAGCCAAGAATATGATTTTACCGTACTGGCTTGCAGGTTCTTTGATTACAATGACTTTGCCGGAGTCCAGGAGTTTTATGATATTGCCCGCTCATATGAGTTTATCCCTTATTCTCCCTGGACAACAAATGGACAGTTATGGTATAACAACGTAAATACCTATGGAGTTCCTCCGCGCAGTCCAATTCCGGAGCAGCCTCCTGTAGAAGATCCGGGGGAAGAGGAACCGCCTGTTGATGAAGAGGATCCTCCGACTGAGGAAGAACCTGCCCCTGATACCGAGAGACCGTCCAGTCCAAGAATAACTACAGCAACTGCTGTTAACTCCAATTCCATTAAACTATCCTGGCAAAAATCTACAGACAATGTGAGTGTAGACCAGTATAAAATCTACCGACTGGATAGTACTAAAGGATTTATCGAGCACGCGACGACAACCGATACAACTTTTACCGATACAAACCTATCTAAGCGAACCGTTTATTATTATTATGTTGTAGCGGTCGATGCCGCAGGCAACCAGTCTCTGATTACCGAAGTAAAAAGTGTTCAAACAAAAAGATAAGTAATCATCTATCATTAGATCCGCCCACCTGATTATTTCAGGAGGCGGATTTTTCTTTTTTTCTTTTTTTTCTTGTCCCAAGTATATGCTGCATACCCGGGCACTATCATCATTCCCCATAAAAGCCGGGCAAAATTATTTGTCATGCGTATTAGCTGGTCCCATTTACTTAGCCCCTGATGAAA